>NZ_CP068023.1:716500-1018500 GCF_016695175.1 Pseudoalteromonas sp. GCY | reverse complement strand
CCACAATGAGAGTTGAGTTATGCACTAATCCAACTCTCACCTAAGGCTTAATTCACCGCTACACCCCATTCCCTTTTATTGGTAAACTCACAAAAATAGCTAATAATTATAAAAAGGAATGGACATGAAAAGGCTTACTTTTGCAGTCATGATCACATTAACAGGCTGCAGTAATAGTAATGTTGTAGAGCGGATAAAATCTGAGTCTTCCGTGGTAAAACATAGCTCTGTAGAAGGGTATGAAGATAGATATTCCAACATCTACAATAAGTTTAAAGATTATCCCGTGACTTGCGAAGAAAACTGCTACCCAGTCACCCAACAAATTCAATGTCAGTCCGAAATGCAAGATTGCACTTACGTTGGCAACAACCCCACTCTCTCGCTCAATACCGGCTTTGCTATCCAATGGCTTGGGCATGCGAGTTTCAAAGTCAACACCAAAGATGGACAACAGTTTTTGTTTGACCCTGTCACGGCTCAATTTGACTGGCCTGTAAACTGGGCATTTCGCCTCTCAGAAGGGTTTAATCGCAATCAACCTGCACAGCTCAGTCAAACAGAGTTACAACAAACCAATGCCGTAATGTACTCCCATATTCATTACGATCATTTTAACAAGAGCGATATCGAAGCGATTGGTACTGGACCAAATTACCTCACCCCTCTTGGATTTGCAGAGCACTTTCCTGAAGATGGATACAAAGTTTCTGAAATGGAGTGGTATTCAAGTAAACAGCTTGGTGAAGTAACCGCACACTTTGTGCCAGCAAATCACTTTAGCAGCCGTATTTGGGTGCCATTTTTATACGAAGATCATGGCGCCGCACTATGGGGTGGCTGGATATTAGAACACCAAGGTAAGACCCTGTTTTTTGCAGGAGATACAGGATATTCACCGCACTTTAAAGACATTCAAGAAAAATACGGTGATATTGATGTGTGCCTACTTCCAATTGCCTCATACTACAGCGAAGAAGATCCTAATTGGTATCGTAAAGTACACACCACGCCAGAAGATGCACTGACTGCCGCAAAAGAACTCGGCTGTAAGGTTATGGTGCCATGGGGCTATGGCAATGCTAGTTGGAAAATGGGAGATAAAACCTCACATTCAGCGCTGTTCCGCCTACTGCATATGCAACAAGTGCTAAAAGCCCAAACGCCGCTGTATATTTTAAATGAAGGCGATTCAGTGCACCTATAACCTAATGCTAGCGCACCAAGTCTCCAATTGACTTGGTGCGTTATGAAGCTTCCTGGTTTCTAGCTTTTCTCAGTTATGGTTAATTATGCTTTTTATTGGCTAAAAAGTGGTATAGATGACAACAAGAAACAATTAATAAAAATAGATACAACAAGTAGTTATAAGGCCTATTCCGGTTTTGTTCAGGTTAATGTGTTATAATTACAAAGTGTTAATTCAAGGAGGCACCATACCCGAGTGAGCAGAGCCAAACTAAGTCAAGACGAAAGCTTATCTTTTAAAATCAACTATCAACTCCTTCCCAAAGAGACAAACCAACTCGACCTGTATTTTTCAATCCCAACCGATATGGGGATTAATACCAACACGTTGAACGAAGTAGACTACTTTAATGCCAATATAAAAAGCCATAGTGCATATTACTCGGAGCAGCTTCATCTCCCCTTGGTACGTAGCCGCTTTATCAGCCAAAGCAAAGGTCAAAAAACGGATTACCGCGTTAATCTAAACCTATTTTGCTACCAGATCCGCATTGCGCTGGATGCCGATGTAAAGCAGACATTGAAGCTAAAAGAGGCCGATGAGTTTTATCCAGCCGCACAATTATTAGTGGAAGAAACCGAACGCCTATTGAAGAAGCTCAGGCGCTACACGCCACCAGATAATAAGCTTAAGCCTTATTATCAAAACGCAGATAACTACCTCAGCTGGCATACTGAGCAAGCGTTTTTGAAACTCCTCTCCAGCGGGCCTAAGTCAAGCGACTTTAGTCATGAGCGAAGCTGTATTGTTAGTTTCTGTCAACGAGAGAGCCTATACCGCGAGGAGCAAAGCTACAACTCGCAAGTCACGTTGGACGACCCAAACCGCATTACCAATAAAATGAAATTGCTTGAAAGACTCATTGAATATGGTGTTGTTTTTAACAAACAAACCATTGACTTAAGTACCAATCTAAAGCGTTTAGTTCGCGGTGTGGTTACTGGCATTATCATGGCCTTCGTGATGTTTATTGTGCTCAACGCCCGCTCTAACTTCCAAGAAGTCACCGTCGCCCTTATCGCTTTGCTTGGGGTAATTTATGGCCTTAGAGAAACATTCAAAGAAGATTTAACCCAGTGGGCATGGCGTCATATTCAACGCGGCCGACCAAAGTGGCGCAACAAGTTTAAAAACTCAGTGACGGACGCCATCGTTTGTACACAAACGATATGGCTGGAACATATTCGTAAAAAAGACCTACCAGAGGATGTTGATAAGCTGCTAAAGAAGCGTCGACAGCAAAATAAACAAGCTGCGCATCTACTGCATTTTTGCTGTAAAAACCAAGTGCATATTGATGAGTTTTTACCCGGTTACGAAGAAGTACAGCAACGTATCACCTTTAACATGAGTTCGTTTGTACGCTATCTAAAAAAAGGTGCAGGAAAGCTTTATAGCCTTGAAGGGAAAAAGGTCTCGAAAAAGTCAGTTGAACGTCGCTATCAAATAAACTTGGTAATGCGGTTTAAATCTTCTCAGGGAATACAGTTAGAGAGGTATAAACTCACCATGAACCGCTCTGAAATCGTCGCCATAGAGCTAATGGCAAGCGATTCCGTGTATATTGAAAACGACGTTTAAACACAGACACAGTTTTGTATAACCGCCGACAAAACGGATTGGAAGCAGGTTTATTCTGCACTCCAATCCTAAATCCAGTGATGCGGCTACTCAAAAGATATTAATGTGCTTTCTTTGGTCCGTAACGAACCATGTCTTTGCCGTTTTCATACACGTCTTGAGATACCCAACGACCCAACAACAATTGGTGTTTATCATCCAAAATCGCAATAAATGGTCTGCCATCGCTGTTGTTCGTTGCCAGTGCCACACCGGCCACATTTTGCAACCCTAAGCCACCGTTATCAATTAGCAACAAAAAAGCTTCCAGCTCATCCAAGGTTTCAATGATATCTTTATCGTTGATCATCTCTTTACTCTCACTTACTCAGTATGCCGCGTAGAATACCAGTTATGTTGAAATGATTGAACCTGACACCACACAATTACATCCTATTCAAACTATGGCTTAATGCTTCCCATACACACTGTACGGCTTTACTGCGACCTTGTTTACCTAAACACACTAAATGAATTGGTTGGCGGTCAGGATGTGCGTATTCCGTTAAAATAGGCACCAACTGACCTTGGTTTAATTCCTGTTGAACGTAGTAAGGGTCTCCCATCACAATCCCCTGCCCAAGCACCGCAAGTTGCACCATTGCACGCGCATCATCGCAATAAGCTACGGCATGAGGCTTGATGTTGAACACCTGACCGTTTTGATGGACAAATGACCATTTGTCCATAGTGGTGCCTTTATTTTTAAATACCAAGCAACGATGACTCAATAAAGCATCGGGAGAGTCAGGCATGCCGGCTACAGCCAAATACTCCGGACTGGCAAACCAAGCAAAAGATTTTTCACCGATTTTCTTAGCAAGTAATGAAGAATCAGGTAAATGCCCTATTCGGATAGCAATATCTATCTGATTATCGATTAAATCAACAATATTGTCCGTCAAGTTCAGCTCGAAACGTATATCAGGAAACTGTTTAGAAATATCATGTAGTTTAGCCAGCAAATAGCGCTCAGCCATTAAGGTCGAGCAGCTGATCTTTACTTTACCGCTTGGTGTTAAACGTTGCTGTTCGCTTAACTGCTCAGTCTGACTTAATACTTCCTGCAACTTTTCGGTACTTTTGAGTAATTGGCTGCCGCTTTGGGTCAGAGCCAATTTACGCGTACTGCGCTCTAATAAACGTACATTGAGCTGCTGCTCTAGCTGCGATATGCGCTTACTGACCGACGAGCGTGGTAACTGCACCTTATCGGCAGCTCCCTGAAAACTGCCTATAGAGGCCACTAGCCTAAATAAATACAAATTTTCTAATTGCTTGTGTAATTCCATTTTATTGTTTCTCTAAGAGAACTTATTAATTCGTTTTTTATCATCTTATCAGCACGAATTGCAATAACTACAATGCCATTTATACCATCGAATAACGCATAAGGATTTACCATGTCATTACCAACCATATTGATCACTGGCGCAACCGCTGGAATTGGACTTGCGGCTGCCAAGCATTACCTCACACAAGGCTGGAGAGTCATTTTTACGGGAAGAAACGAAGACAAAATTGCAATGGCCGAAAACCAACTGCTAGCATGTGCAAGCCATCCCTCACAAGTGCTTGGGCTGCTCTGTGACAGCAGCATTCCAGCACACTTTGAAAGCTTACCAAAGACGCTACAAGCACAAGATATTAAGCTTGACGCGGTGATTTTAAATGCGGGTGTATTCTATCCAAAACCTTTTGCTGACAATGAGCTAAGCGATTTAAATACAACTATGCTTATTAACTTCACAGGCCCTGCAATACTATTACAACGCTTGTTACCTGTAATGAATAATCCATGTAGTGTTGTTTATGTATCAAGTATTGCGGTACAGCGTGCTTTTGCTGGAGCGGCAAGTTATGCCGCTAGCAAAGCCGCATTTGAGGCGCTAGCAGCAACGCTCAATCTAGAATGGAGTGACCGTGGAGTACGTATTAACCACCTGCGTCCCGGGGTGACCCATACTGAAATCCAAAACAAAGCGGGAATGAGCGAGCAACAAATAGCCGAGCTAAATGCAGGGTTGTCGTCGACTCCATTAGGGCGCATGTTACAAGCAACAGAAATGCTAGCAAGCTTAGACTTTTTAACTGGCGAAGGGTCAACAGCAATGCGCGGCGCGCACATCACTGTTGACGGTGGTTACTGCTTGTAAAAATGAGAGGGTCAGTCCGCCGTTGGTTTTGCCTCTCTGGGCTGATCCTGCATTTTTTGAAACAGCCAACCAATGCCCACCAGACATAAGCCTAAACCGATAAAAGACAAGGCGCGCAGCAAGCCTTCGAGGTTTGCCATATCGACCACAAAGGCTTTTAAAATAACAATGGCTAGCCCTGCAAAACCGGCGTTAATCAACACTTTATGCTCTATCCGCTTGGCAACAAAAATCAATACGGTTGAAATCAATAGCCAAACAATCGAATAGGTATATAACTCGGATTGCTCCATCGGCATCGACAGCACAAGGAAGCCCTCATGAAATAACGCCCGAATTTCACCGTTGATAAACAAGACCCCTAGCACGGCTATCAGTCCGTATACCAAACGCTTAAATTGCGGTGGTATTAACTTAAACTGGAGCATGATAGCGAGTACGCATGCTGGTGCCAACCACTGTAAAAGTAGCCAATTAAACACACTGTCTCCAATATATTGCCTGTCAAAAAACGGATTATTGGCAAACGAAATATCGGCGTGGATCAACAAGCTTGCAAGTACTAGCAAGCTCGCAGCAAGCGGATAAAGTCTATTGGCCTTCTCGCTGAGCCGCCCTCGCCATAGATACACAGCGCCAAGCACCAGCCAATTCAAAGCAAGCAACACGGATTCTTGGAAACCGAGATTAGTAAAATCAGGGTAGTCACCAATCAAGAGATAGCTTGTTTCGGTCGTGACCAGAAGCGCCACAATATGCATTGCGACGCCCATAAACCAAGTGTTCAGGGCCTTTGAAGGGTTATATTTGGTAGCAAACCAAATAATGCCCAGCACCAGCGGATAGACAACAAGCGTCCAATGTATGGTTAAAATCGTTTCGTGCTTGTAATCTGCAAGCCAAGGCGCAAAAGTAAGACGCGTAACAACGGCAATAAGTGCAGCCTTATACAACCAATCAGGTAAACGCACTTTGTACTTCCAGCTCAAATAACTCATAGATGCTACTTGTGCCGCAATCGCTAAAGTCAACGAGCTTGCCGAGAGTAACATCGTAAAACACAAACTCAGCATGGCGTTCGCCAAAATAAGGTAAGTGACCTGCTGAATATTTGTATCCGTTTTCATCGCACAATACGAAGCGAAGAGCCCGATGGCCAACATTTCAATCGCCCACACAGGATACAAAATTGCTTCTGAGACTTTAGGGGAAACAGCATAGCTTACACCGTACAACGCAAGAGGTGCCACGTTCAACAGCATCAAATAAGCGAGTCTTGATGGATATCGCTTAATCATCATCATGCTAAATAACATCGTGATGACCACTGCTACTTGAATAAACAAATACTTACCGGTAAAAGGAAAAAGTACGTCGTCGTAAGTTCCCACTTTGGGCATCAAGTAGAATGAGAGAAGTACAAACAATAGCAAATAAAATGGCCAACTATCCAATGCACTATGTCTATAAGCCGCACACAAAACAACGCTAGCAAATAAGACATTAGCCCAAATAAGCGTATCGATATGGGTTTTTATTATTAGCGCACATGCGATAAGTAACAGTGGGAGTAAAATTCCCAACTGCTCTTTTCTTGGCATTAATAGATCTTTGACAGGCAACGGACTTACCATCGAATTCGTCAGTCGCCAACCCAGAACGTCTACCAACACATATAAGTACATAGAGATAAGCGCAAAAATCAGCAGCACCCAAAAGTCGCTGCTCCCACCAACTGCTACCGCGGTGCAAAACCATAAGAAATGCCCAACAAAGCTTTGCCACCGCAACCATTTTTGCTTCACATAATCCGCAACCCATATCGCAGAGAGTGAAACAAAACTGATATATAGCAGTAACGCACCGATATTATTAGAACCTGTCGATACCAAAGCAGGCACGACATATGCACCAACGATGCCAATACCTGCTAGCACAGGGCCAAATCTCAGTGCCAAAGAGGTCGCAGCCAATGAAATAATGGCGAGTAAAACAAAGGCCATATTAGCCGGTATAAAATGATAGAAATCAAAAGCAACCAATGTCATGGCAAAGCAAGTGATCACGCCACCACTAGCAAGCGCTGCAGAAATGTATGGAGTATTAATTTTTAGCTTTTCTTTGTAGCGATTTACGACTTCAGCAGCAGTGACCAAACAGACTCCAAAAAGAGCCCCCAGTATCACTCGTACGCTTGGAGGTAGAAGCCCTGCTTCAATAGAATACTTAGCCAGAAAAACACCGCCAAGGGCTAGCACTGCGGCACCTATCCAAAAAAGTCCATTCCCTTTTAATAAGGAATCTAAAGTAAAGTCAAATTTAAAAGCAGGTTTACTCTTACTAGGCTTGGCTCTTGTGATAGTGACCGTGCTTTCGCTTTCAGGCTGCTGAGGCTGTGTGGGATTGGCTGTTGCCGTGGATCCACCCAATGCAGTCCGTGCTGTTAATGATGTACTATCAGCTGTTTCGTCATTCCTTTGTCCACACTCAGAAAGCTTATTCTCTGAATGTGTTTGCTCTGAGCATGCTTGATCTGAGAATTCACGACCTTCAAGTGTCGAGATCCGGCGACTTTGCTGCTCTATCGTATTTTGTAACTGATGTACTTTTTTAACGAGTTGCTTAAGCCTTTGTCTATCTTGTAGAGCAAAAACAGCGCCAATAAATACAAAAAGATAAAAAATAAAAGAGATAAACTCCGTTTCCATACGACTCCTTATTTGTTTGCTAGGCCCTAGCTAACCTGTATTAGAAACAGTATGAGATCAACCACACGAATAAATCAATCTCTCATGATGGGAGCCATGACTTTAGCAAGCCGCATAAAAAGTAGGACGACTTGAAATTTTCTAACATTGACCAAAAATGCACATGGGCCCCGTTGTCATATTACTCCCTTGTAAATACACTAAAAAATTATATTTTAGGGACGTTGTTCTAAGGATTTTTCTATGCGTTTTTTATTACTTTTACTCGTTGTAGCGGTTTCTGGCTGTAGCTATACTCAGCCAAACTTAAAGCCAAAACAGTGGCGTTTTGCGACCGATCCGCATGGCAGCCAAGCAATTCTAAACGGCCCACTTGTTAATGAAAAACAAGTTGCTATTCAGTTTAAACGCGTGCCGCGAATTGACAAACACAACAATTCTTGGGTAGAGCTTATTTACGACTTGCCCACTAAACAGCTTCCTTCTCAATTCAATATCGCACTGACGTATAAAAGTGATAACCCTTTGCTCGTTAAGTTATCGCAACAGGAGTATGGCGGCTCAGGTGATAAAAGCTATGCTCACTACCAAACTAAATTACCGGCATCAAACACTTGGTATACGATCAACGTATCTTTGAGTGATTTTGCCAGACCCAATTGGACACCTGCTTGGTCAAAAGACAAAGGGGTCATACTCAAGCATGTTTCAGCTCTTTACTTCGTACCAGATTTAACGGATGTGGAAGGTGGTGAAGCAAGCATTGCAATAAAAAGTCTTCGAATTGAGTAATTCACTTGTTAGAAATGATGTACACGAGATGTGAGATATTGCGGCTTATCGCAAAGGCACAATATAGCCAGCACAGATAACGGTTAAATTAATAGCGCTGGCTAATCAGGGAGTAATTAAGCGTTAAAATTACGCACCTAATGCCGTTAGCTTTTCTTTTAATTCTTCTTTATTGATTAGACCCATTTCGTGCTGCTTTTTGGTTTTACGAATTTCATCGAAATTGTCTAGTTTCAAACGCGCTTTAGCCAGCTTAGTATCAAACTCGTCTTGTGAGATAACATCAAGCTTTAGCGCTTTTTCTAGCTTCTCTTTTTCACCATCAAATTCTTTTTGGAAAACCGCTTTTTCCTGGATAACAATCTGATCTTTTAGTTGCTTCTCAATAGCGATAACTTCCGCTTCTAAATCATCTTTACGCTTAATTAACGGGTCGATACGCTCGATAGTATCTTGCAATACAGCTTCAAGGTTTGCACCATCGTTTTTGATTAGGTTTTCAATGTATTTACGGCCAATATCTTGGTATGCAATATTAAGTTGACCATCGATTGACGCGATATCTGATTTCAAACCAGCAAGCTTTGCATTGTCTTTTGTTGAAGACACAATATCACCGCTTAGTTTACTGGTAGATTCGCCAATACTACTACCGATAGATTGCGCTTGAGTTTTGAATTTATTTAATAGACTCATGGTTATTTTTCCTTAAATAGATTGAGATTTTCAATTTATGTAATATCTAATACGGCAGACAAACCGACAAAATATATTTCAGATTAATTAAGTAATGCTTATTAAACCCAGAGTATCTTGACTTAACTTTAAGACACTCGTTTCTTGCGCTTCGACATGATACGTTTAGTGCCACTCCACGCCATCCAACAGCCGAATAACACAGCTCCTACGACCAAAGAGTAAATAGCAAAAGAGGCGACTTTAATAATAAAAATGACGAGCAAGGTGATAAATAGAACAACAAACAACAAAAGCTTTGGTGATTTAGCCAGTTGCTTGGCAATAAAAGAAGGTAAAAACGCACTTAATATGCGCTCCAATCTTTGAGCATTCATAACACTATAATCCTTGTGTTTAAGTGAGATTATTTTAAGACGGGCAATAGGTTATCAGCTTTATTTCTACCTGCCAAATTAATTATTGGTTAATTATCAAACTTAACAATCCCCTTTTTTAAACTAGTTACCAAATGAAATCAGCCAAGAAAATAAAAACTAGAACATTAAATTTACAACAACTTAAAGCAAACCGTCTATAAATTTTGGGGTTTTACTCCTTTCGATTTAATCAACAGTCAATAGAATTAAACCACCTTACCCATGATTCAGGTTCAGATAGCATAAATTGGAACGTTAGATTACTTTTTAATGTAATTTGGATCGCTTGGGTTGTGAGGGGAAGCAGTCCCGCACCTTTGCCAAGGCACTGTTCAAGCTTAATCACATCGGCGATATCAATTTGATATGGACCTAATCCCAGCAGGGTATTGAAAGGACTAAAATGCAGTGTATCTGCCGTCGCCCATAATCTCCCATCAGCACGAGCGACGCCACATTGAACAGTGGCCATTGAGGAAATCGTTGCCGTGTCTGTCATAAATAAGCCTCATAATGAATTACCGATACCCATCACTATCTTAGTAAAGTGGTGTCAGGCCACCAGTGATAAATCTCATATTTTGACTATGACAATTATCACTATAGCGATTCTGTAATAATCGAAAATAAAGATTTTACGCAGAAATGATAGACTCTCCTATTCGCCACGCGACAGACTGGCGTTTTTCAACACTTGCCTCTTGGTTAGGGGTTACTATTGCGAGTATGTACTGCCGTAACTCTCCGCTTGCATTAGTAGGCCAGCTAGTGATTAGCAGCGCCATTTTGGCATTGTTGTTTTTTATCATTAAAAACCCTAACAGGCGAGTCAATACAGCGGCCAGTACCTACCTAGTATTGATCGCTCTACTTATGCAACTTTCAACGACTTCATTAGTTTTTATCCACTTGGTTATGTTTTCCGTGATTTTTAGTCCGCACTTTTCATTCCCTAAAGTTTTGTCTGCCGTGCTACTTGCGATGCTGTTATACGGATTTACACACTATGCAAGGTGGGAAGGAAGCGTACCTTGGATCACCTTTGCTGTTTGGCTGTTTTTTGTGCAATGAATTGGTTTGTCAGCAGACGCATAGTCGAAAGCCTTAATATACACTACCAATCTCGGCAAAATTACAAAGAGCTCAAAGCCGCGCAACACATGATGGGAGCCATGTCAGCACCACAAGAAAAATTGACTGAAAAAGAACAAGTAGTGTTGCGCTGTTTATCTATCGGCATGTCAAACAAAATCATCGCCAATACCTTACACAACTCCGAAGGCACCATTCGCAATCATGTCTCTCAAATACTCGCAAAACTTGAAGTTAAAGACAGAACCCAAGCGGTCATAAAGGCGATTAACCAGAATTTAATTTAAATAAAGTTTAACCATAACGAGGTACTGAATAAATAATGTTGAAATGTGATACAAGCTCAAATTAGTATCACATCTCACTATGACTGTTCGTCCAACTTTTTTAATTAAAACACCGCCTCAATACATCCTTGGATTTGACTATTCGGTCGTTAATTGTATGTAAGGCGTAAGTGCGTCAACTTGATCCAAACAGCGGATTTGGGCAACAGGTTGCTTTGTTCTATCTGCAAAATTAACAACGCCACCGCGCTGACATTTTGCTTTGAAAGCTTGATAAGCCGATACCCCATTTTTAAGCAGATCCACTCCATCGACAAACTGTATTTCCATATCACGGTCAAATACTTTGCAGTTCTCTATCGGGTAGGTCTTGATATAGTCATCGTAATAGCTGAGGCTAATCCTGCGACAATGAGTGCGCATTAGTTCTATGATAATCTCTTTACCCCAATGTTGATGGTAAAAACTAGGGTAGTCCGTTGACACAACCCCCTTAAGCACAGTGCCGTCAAACCAAGTCACTATTTCACTGAGATTATCTTCCACTCTTTGATCGCTAAAACGCCCCAATGCCTTAGCAAGCCGATCATTGCCGAGTAAACCATGTAGTGTATTAAAATAGTCGTTTTGATTGTATGAGTAGGCCTTACTTTGTGCGAATAGATGTCGCCAGATATCAAAAAGTGACTGCGAGGGGTTTGTAGCTTGAACCTGATAATGACTGGCAAGCGCCATTACCGCGCCACAAGAATAATAGTTTTTGTATCGTTGTTGCTTCGCTGACTCGTTAAGCGCCGTTTGCTCTTTGTTCAATAAACATTGATTGGCTGACTCTTCAAATTTTTGTAACCACTGTTTAGCGTCAATAAAACCAAATTCTAGCATTGCAAAGTAAGCAAAAGCATCGGCTCCCCCTTCATGTAGCCAAGCATGTTCATAGTCTTCAATCGCATACATTTGACCATTCCAAAAATGAGCAGCTTCATGGGCAAGAAAGTGGAAGAGCTGGTTAAAACGCTCACTGTCTTTGTTTTGCCAACGTTTACCATTCACACTTAACTGCACCAGTCCAGCTAACGTTCCCCCTTCATAATTGGCAAAATCGTCAGCTAAGTGTGCATAATTAAAAAATACGACAGGCTTGAAGTTAAGTGGTTGATCTAGTTTTTTGGCGTAATAGTCAAATAGTTTGGGGAAATATGTTTGTGTGTTTTGCCACACCCACTTAGGTAGCGCTGGATCTACTACCGCTATCATGTTGTCATTCTCAATGGGAGTGATCGTGCCAAAGTAAATATAAGTTCCATCTCCGACTAAATCCCAGCTTGCCTTATGCTTATATCGCTTGCCC
The DNA here is from genome assembly GCF_016695175.1 of Pseudoalteromonas sp. GCY. NCBI lineage: Bacteria > Pseudomonadati > Pseudomonadota > Gammaproteobacteria > Alteromonadales > Pseudoalteromonadaceae > Pseudoalteromonas > Pseudoalteromonas sp. GCY. Next base: position 1,006,130 of record NZ_CP068023.1, on the reverse strand, counting down.
GAGAAAACAATATCGGTCTTTGGGCTATAAAAATAAAACCGGGTCCCATCAAATATAGGCTCCGATTGTGCAGTTAACTTTTCACTAAGGCTAAGATGATTGGTGTAAAACAAAACGCTGCCATCACTGTATTGCACATTTTGGCTGTAGTCTTTTAGGATAAAACCATAAAACGAATCAAATGTAAGCGAGAAAGACGTAAACTTTTTACCATTCGCTGCGGTGATTGATAGTACTCCATCTTCTTGCTGCCACTTCAGGTCTAGTTGAGTTATTTGGTAGTGCTGCGTGCGGTCGAAGTTACTTTGTCTTGCAAAGCTTACCCGCTCAACTGCTTTAGGCAATTTGTACTGTATCAACCATGAATCCGAGGCTTGTTGATAATGGACATGGATCTGCAGCTTATTTTCACTCTCAGATCCCAAAGTTGGCGTTGATAGCATTAGTAGCAACGAGAATAGCAAAGTAATTGTTAATGTTATTGTATTTTTCATGCAACTCGGATTGTATCTCTTTTAGGTGCAATAAAATTAACCTATTTATTGATTAAATACTAGTCGAGTACGGCTTCGCTCTGTCCTGAGCTAATTTGCTCATCAAGTTGACTGTTTTTGTCCTAGCTATTGAATTTTCTTCATTCCTATACTGGAGAACATAATAATAACGACGAAAGGTTACTCAGCATGATTGCAGCAACTCAATCGCACAGAGTCAGTTCAACCAAAGGTATGCCACTGCATACACTATCACTTCTGATAGCGGCTGTATTATCAGGCCATAGTTATGCCGAAGCGGAACCCACGCTTAGCACTGAGCAAAGCAAAAAAATTGAGCGGATCAGCGTCACCGCAACGCGGCAAACCGAAAATCTACAAAATGTCGCGCTTGCGGTGACCGCCCTCTCCGCCTCAGAGCTTGAGAAGATGAACGTACAAGACCTCGGTGACTTGGCATCTCACGTTCCAAACCTTAATCTGCACTCAGGTGATGCTTCCAACGCCGTCATTTATATCCGCGGAATTGGCCAAATTGACTCTATCTCGTTTAACGATCCCGGCGTTGGCGTGTATCTCGATGATGTATATCTTGGGCGCGTTCAAGGTGCCTTTTTAGATGTCGTCGACCCTGAGCAAATCGAGGTATTGCGTGGTCCACAAGGTACCCTTTACGGTCGCAATACCATAGGTGGCGCGGTGCGTTTCAGTAGTGCCAAACCTTCGCTAGATAACGAAGGATATGTCAGCGTGGCGCTTGGAAATTATAATGCTCGGACGATAAAAGCTAGCGTCAACGGTGCATTGATTGAAGACACGCTCTCTGGGCGTTTTGCGATTGCCAAAAGTAGCCGAGATGGTTTTAGTGAGAATCGCTATAACAATAGTGACGACCACGACAAAGATACCCTAGCGTGGCGCGGCAGCTTACTTTATCAGCCAAGTGAGAATTTTTCGGCTTATTTAGTCGTCGATGGCTCAAACGCATCTCCCTCAAGCTCACGCACTCCACATCGAGAAACGCCTATCTATTCGGTGATAAAAGAAGGCGACTATGCGTCCGAGGAAGACCCATTTGTCGTCGACGTTAACTACAACGATTTAGAAGAACTAGATACCTCGGGAGCGAGCTTAACGCTTGAATATCTCACGGGCCACTCGGTATTTAAATCCATCACTGCTCGACGCGAAATGGAATACCGCACGCACTTAGACTTAGATGCCACCCCCGACGCATCATTTGGTATTTTTAACTTCGAAGATCAGCAGCAGATAAGCCAAGAATTTCAATGGTTATACAAAGACGACCAGTTCTCTTTGGTATCTGGGCTCTATTACTTTAATGAGGACGATCTGAGTTTTGGCGGCTCCGTTGCTCCGGACTTTTTCGTTATGGTGGCACCAGACGTTTACCTGCCTTGGCCTGTGATTAACGCAGGAGAACGTGATCAAGAAAATACCAGCTCAGCCCTCTACGCTAACCTCTCTTGGTCTTTGACTGAAAAGCTCGACGTCACGCTTGGCGCACGCTACACCATAGAGAAAAAAGAAGTCACGTCCAAAGGCGAGGAGTTTTTTGGCACTGGTGTAACAACGGCTGAGGAAATGGAGGCGGTATTCGGCACGGGGATTGGCTATAGCCCTTCAGGTTACAGCGCATCCAAGGAATGGAAAGAGTTTACTCCAAAGGTGGTGTTCGATTACACCATATCCGACGACAGCATGGTTTACCTGAGCGCTGGAAAAGGATTTAAAAGTGGCGGTTTTAACGGCCGGATCACCTCATTTGCACAACCTTTTGAACCAGAAACCTTGTGGAGCTATGAAGTTGGCTCTAAGTCTTTACTGAATAAGCAGAATATTCGCTTAAATACCGCGGCTTTTTTCAATGACTACAAAAACTTTCAGCTCAGCCGCTTTTCTATCGACCCCGACACCGGCGCGTTTTTATCCCTTTTTGAAAATGCAGGTAAAGCCACTATTTATGGCGCAGAAATGGAGCTCGAAGCCGTGGCTTCCGATAATCTCACTCTGAACCTCAACCTAGGCTATTTAGGGGGCGGTTATGATGAGCTCATCGGCGACTTTGGTAAAGAAGTCAGCGATGAAAGAGAGCTGGTTAATTCACCAAAATGGAATGGCCGTGCGGGCTTTGAATACTTCTTTAGCGCCTTTACGCAAGGCGAATTTTCACTACGTGGTAGTGCCGCCTATCGCAGTAAAACCTATCTCACCGTGAGTAGTTCAGAGGTACTCGCACAGTCTGGCTACACCCTCTTTGATATGTCACTACACTACCGCTCAGCGGACGACAGTTGGGAAGCAAGTTTATACGGCAAAAACTTAGGCGATAAACGCTATCGTCAACACGGCTTCGATCTTAGCGCAGCACCTGGGGTTCAACTTGGTTATTACGGCGCGCCTAGAACGTACGGTATCAACCTTAAATATAAGTTTTAATTATGAAATTAGACAAACAAACACAAGCATTGTTAGACGACCTCGCGGCTCAAGCTGGGGACATTCATGACATTGAAATCTCCATTGAGACCTCTCGAGAAGGCGCAAGAGCGATGTTTTTAGGGCTCGCGGGAGAGATTGAAGCACAAGTAAGTAGCCAAGATCTACACATTGAACACAATGGTATTCACGTGGGCGTTCGCTGTTACCGCCCAGCGCATCCTTTGGCAAGCCCCAGTCCCGCGGTGGTGTTTGTCCACGGCGGCGGCTGGTCTTTAGGAGATGTCGACTGCTATGACGGACTGGTAAAAGACTTATGCCAGCAATCCGGTGTCGTATTTTTCAGTGTGGAATACAGCCTCGCGCCTGAGCATAAGTTTCCATACGCCCTGCAACAAGTGATAGCCGTTGTAGATTGGCTGCAAGAAAACCACCAGCAGTTGGAGCTAGACCCCACTAAGATTTCACTGATGGGCGACAGTGCGGGTGGTAACTTAGCGCTTGTTGCAGCGCATAACTTACATCAACAACAGCCAAACACCCTAAGTAACTTATACCTAGTTTACCCGGTGGTTGACTCCTTTTCTCCCCATGAAACCTATCCGTCACGCATGAAGTATGGCGATGGAGACTTGTTGCTAACCAGAGAGGCAATTAAAGACACCTGCGACTGGTATCTAGCACCCGAACAAACCGCGGCGGACGTCAATGTCTCGCCATTATTTATTGAAGACATGACGCATCTTCCTGCCACCAGTGTGTTGCTTGCCGGCTGCGACCCACTTTACGATGAGGGAGTACTGCTCGCCAAAAAACTAAAGCAAGCGGGTGTGCTTAATACCTTAACCTGCTTTGAAAATACCATACATGCGTTTTTCTCCTTTGCCGTGCTCGACGTCTGCAAGCTCGCGCGCAGTAATATCGCCAATCAGTTAAAACATGACTTGACCTAGGATAAAAATATGAAAAACACAAACACAGCGTTGCGCACTCACACTTATGGATTGCTCGTTTTTATCTCACTCGCAGCAAGTGGTTTAGCGCACGCATCAGCGACACTTGAAGCCACCTATACCACAGGTATTAACAATGGCTGGCAAAAGGTTGAAAGATGGCGAGATAGCTCAGGGCACATCGGCAATGAAAGCTTTCCTGCCGACGGCCGTGGCGATCAATCAGGTCAGCGTGCTACTTTCTTTGCATCTAGCCAACCAAGCTCTGCGCAGTTTCTGCTTTATCATGCGCCGGGTTGGGATAGTAACAGCCGCCAAACACCGGTGTTGCTGATCCACGGTGCCAATCAAGATGCTGACTTGGCTTGGGCAAATCCAAACGAGGCCGGTAGTTACGGCTGTGGTCGACAAAACTGCCCTTCGCAAGGCTTAATGCAAGCCCTTGCTAATGATGATTACAAAGTATTCGCCTTAAATCTGGCGCATAAAAATGGCGATGGCTATATCTGGGCGGAGCAGATAGCCAATGCCATCGCTCAGGTTAAAAATAAGACGGGGGCAACGCAAGTCGATTTAGTCACTTGGTCAAAAAGCGCGTTTAATGCCCGCATGTATATTTCTTCTTTAACCAATGCTTGGAGCACTAAATTCAACAGTGACGTACGCAAACTGGTGATGCTCGGTGCCCCCAACAACGGCATTGATTGGTCATTTCGTCACGGCGTTAATCATACCTATGGTGCTTATTCGCAATGTGGCGGCAGCATAAATGGGCCTACTGCGCATGATCAGATATTATGTTTTGGCTTATGGTATTCAAGTTCCGAGTGGGTTTACGATTCGCCTTACTTTCCAGGCTCCGCGCAGATGCTAAAAGCACTAGATGATAAATATGCACTCCCCACCACAGAACAAGATTGGTACACCACTTACTACGGTGGCTTAGGGTTTGTGAGCAAAGGCCGAGGTATCGCAGCGTTTACGGTCAACTCACTGGTAGAGCAAGTTCGTAGCGCTGGCACCGACAGCAGCGTTCAAGTTTATAATCTTTGTGGCGATCAGGCCGATATGGCATTTATTCACAATGAACATACCGGCCCTTCCGATGGCGTTGTATTTATCAGTAGCTGCATCGACAGCACCGGAATAAGTAACTTAGCGGGCTCAGCGGTTGTAGCCACCAACCACCTAGAGCTTGGCTGGGAACCCAGTGCAATCAACCAAATCAAAAATTGGTTAAGTGCACCCTAGCAGCCCCCTCGGCGGGTGGTGACAAAATACTGCACTAAAGTTGCAACGCAAAACTATTGCTATCTTGAGTTGATGTTGATTAACTGAATTGTTGAGAGTGACAGGATGAGCTTACGTATTTATGTCAAACACCGCCATTGCACCTTGCTACGTGCAATTGATGCAGCACACACTCACCGCAGCAAAACTGGAATTTGCTGCGGTCGCGCAGTATTTGGCTATCAATAAAGCCATTGACGCCCTAGATGCCATTGAATTTATGCGCGTGATGGAACACTGTGCGGTCGAGCTCAATGACGAAAGTCTAAACCTCAACCGCAAAAAGCTTCTGCCTGGCACCAACGAATTTGTATTCAATAGCCTGCGCCATTGCCGTACCATTACTCAGCTATTACAAGAGCTTGCCCGTGGCTATAACTTTATCCACGCGGGAACTTACAATTTCTGCGAGGTGTCACACACTCAAGTGAGTTACATAATTGATGATGCAGCCTTTGACTACGCGACGGCCGCTGACGCGCTCTTTTCTCGCTGTATGTTAGATAGCATGCTGATATTGATCCATGGCCTCGTAAAATATGTGTGCGCCGAAACCACCCAAGTTCAACTCACACAAGTGCAGACCAAAAGTGACTCAAGCTCGCTGCTAAATTCGGTTATCACCCACATTCCCATTAAACCCTTAAGCAATCGCTACTTACTCACCTATCAATACCAAGAAACTAATCAATCATTAGATTTAGCGAAGCTAGAGCACTTAACGCTCAATACCATTTATCATTCGCTCGCAAGTACACTCCATCACCAGCAGTCGATTAACGACCATGCTAACTTGCTCGATAAAGTCTATAGTGAGCTTAACGCAGGAACACTGTGCCAAGAACAAATGGCTGACAAGCTCAATATCAGTCCGGCAACATTAAGACGAAGGCTCGCTGAGTATCAAACCAGTTTTAGGCAACTCAAAAATAACGTACAGAACAAGCAGGCCAAACTGCGACTAACTCAAGGCAGTAGTTTGTATGAGGTGGCGCATGCGCTGCAGTTTTCAGATGAGCGTAGCTTTATACGTGCGTTTAAGTCGTGGAATGGCGTTACGCCTATGCAATTTCTGCAGAGTTTGAGTTCTACGGTAAAAGTTGACGTTAAACAAAGCAAAGCACAACAAAAGTGATATTGTGCAACAAGCAAACAGAGTAAAAATGTAATACGCGGAAGGAATATGGAAACACTTCAACTTGCAGGAACGCTACTCGGCGGTTTGGGAATATTTTTAGTTGCGATAAGCATGATGACGGAAGGCCTGAAACTAGCGGCTGGCTCGTCGCTGCGCCGAGTGCTTGGAGTGTGGACCAAAACCCCTCAGCGCGGTATTGCTGCTGGCTTTTGCATGACAGCCTTAGTGCAGTCTTCCAGCGCGGTTACCGTGGCCTCTTTGGGCTTTGTGAACGCAGGCCTTATTACCATGCATCAGGCGCTTGGTATCGTCTATGGCGCCAATGTTGGCACCACCATCACTGGCTGGTTAGTGGCTGCGGTTGGATTTAAATTTAATATCCAAGCTATCGCACTCCCCTTGATAGGCATTGGCGCCTTGATGAAGTTGCTACTTCCTCGCTCGCGACTGGCGTCGGCAGGTATGGCTTTGGTCGGTTTTGGGCTATTTTTTATCGGTATTGATATTCTCAAAGGCGCATTTGAGCATATTGTTGCGGCTTTTGATTTAAGCCAATTTACTGCAGAGGGAATAAGCGGCATGTTAACCTTTTTACTGGTGGGCATAGTGATGACAACCCTCACCCAGTCTTCCAGTGCTTCCATCGCCTTGACCATTACCGCCGCTGCTAGTGGTATGATTGGATTATACGCCGCAGGCGCGATGGTCATCGGCGCAAACGTCGGCACCACGTCAACATCTATTCTGGCATCTATTGGCGCAACAGCTAATGCCAAACGCGTCGCGGCGGCTCAGGTAATATTTAATGTGTTCACCGCGATGGTCGCTTTTATGGTGTTACCTGTGCTGTTTTATCTCATCAACCATTTTACCGCGCTTTTCGGCGTCACTGCAGATCCTGCGTTGTCATTGGCACTTTTTCATACTTTGTTTAATATTTTGGGCGTGCTACTAATCTTTCCACTAAATGACAGGCTCGCTGGCTTTTTAATGAAACGCTTTTGTAGTGCCGAGGAGATGGCTTCGAGGCTACGCTTTTTAGATAATACCATCGCCCAAACGCCAGAACTTGCAATCAATGCGTTATTGCTTGAGTCCAAACTTGTTGCAGATAAAGTGTTAGCCCAGTTTAATAAATGCCTACTCCCGACCGATAAACTCGCGGTTGAACAGGCACTCCATGCTATCCAATCACTGTGTCAGCAAATTAGCCTTTTTATTGTGTCGGTAGAGCAATCAGCATTATCATCACAGACCACCTCACTACTCGCTAAACTCATGCGTATTGAGCAGTATTTGTTTACTTGTAGCCACTGTGTAGAACAATTAACGAAACACGCTCCATATAAGCAACTCGCAGAGCACCATGACTTGCATGCACAATTGAATGAATACCAAGCCCAGCTTAGCCACTTTATGAAAACCAGTTTACATGAGCAAAGCGTAACACCTGCAGAGCTGTCACTAGCACAAGAGGCACTGCAACGTTTACATGACGATGTGAAAGACGATTTAATTCTGGCTGGTACTCACGCCTCGCTGGCGATAGATAAGATGGTAAGCAATATCAATACATTAGCGGAGATGTGGCAACTGTCACAACAATGGCATAAAGCGATGTTGCTGATCCACGCCATTGAAGCACAGCTCTCTCTATCGCAAAAAAATTAACTGTGAATCGATGTAAACAGATTACGTTTTTTTAATCAGCACATATTCCTATTTTGACGACTTGATGATAAAACGTAAGAAATAACTATAAAACAGGGACTAAGGTTTGAGAAAAAATATTACTAATATTGCGACACTATGTATGCTAACAACCATTGCAGGTAAATCTATAGCATTAGAAAAAGATCCATACCTATGGCTTGAAGAGGTTGAAGGAAAACAAGCGCTAGAGTGGGTAACGGCACAAAACGATAGCTCACTAAAACAACTCAAAAGCCACAGCCAATATAATCATATCTTTCAAAATACATTAGATATTATCAATGATCGGTCTCGTATTCCTTACGCAACTGAACGTGCAGGTTATTACTATAATTTCTGGAGAGATGCGGATCATGTAAGGGGCATATACCGCAGAACAACCCTCGAAGAGTATAAAAAAGCGGATCCTAAGTGGGAAACTATTCTCGACTTAGATGCCCTAGCAAAAACTGAAGACGAAAACTGGGTTTATGGCGGAATGAACTGTCACTATCCAAAGTATGAACGCTGTTTGGTGTATTTATCGCGCGGTGGTGCTGATGCAAAAGTCGTGAGAGAGTTCGACATTCCAAGCAAATCTTTTGTAAAAAATGGGTTTTATTTACCTGAAGCAAAAACCTCAGTATCTTGGTTCGACGAGAATTCAATATTTGTTGCAACAGATTTTGGAGAAGGCTCATTAACTGACTCAGGTTATGCTGGAACGGTTAAAGTGTGGCAACGCGGTACGCTGCTGGACGACGCTAAAACGATCTATCAGGCCAATAAAAGCTCTATCAGTGCCGGAGGCTTTACGGTCTACGATCAAGGCAATACAAATCACTTACTATATGATTCTACCAGTTTTTACACTCGCGATGTCTATAAACTCGAAGGTGACAAGCAGATAAAAATTCCAGTGCCCAGCGACGCAAGCTTCCTCGGATTAAACAATGGCATGTTCTTTATCCAACTAAAATCTGCTTGGAAGCATTTTTCACAAGCAGAAGTAATATATGCCAACATTAACGATTTGGATTCTAAAAATATCCAGTTTACAAGCTTAATCAAGCCAACAGCAAATCGTTCAATAGAAGATTTGAGTTTTACCAAATCAGCGATATTAGTTACCGTGTTAGATGATGTAAAAAATAAGGTTTTCCGCTATATGCCTGAAGCTAATGGGCAGTGGAAAATAGACCAAGTGAACTTTCCTGATACCGGTTCATTATCCGTTTTTGATACTGATCCCAATAGAGATGACTTTTTTGTCACATACACCGACTTTTTATCACCGACCAGTCTTTACTTAGTAGATGGTAAATCACTTGGAACAACAAAGCTTAAAGGTAATAAATCACATTTCGACGCAGATAAGTTCGTTACCCAGCAAAAATTTGCGACATCAAAAGACGGTACAAAAGTGCCTTACTTTATTGTTCATAAGAAAGATATCAAGTTAGATGGCAGCAACCCTACTTTATTATATGCCTATGGCGGCTTTGAAGTTTCTATGCAGCCATACTACTCGGCATCAACTGGTAAAAACTGGTTAGAACAAGGCGGGGTTTATGTGCTTGCGAATATTCGTGGCGGCGGTGAGTATGGACCAAGTTGGCACCAAGCAGCACTAAAAGAAAATCGCCACAAGGCGTATGAAGACTTTGAAGCCATAGCAGAGCAATTGATAGCTGACAAAGTAACCAAGCCTCAACATTTAGGTATTAAAGGTGGTAGTAATGGCGGATTGCTAGTGGGCGCGGCTTTCACTCGCAGGCCTGAACTTTACAACGCCGTTATTTGCCAAGTGCCATTACTCGATATGAAGCGTTTTAATAAGCTACTCGCTGGCGCAAGTTGGATGGGCGAATATGGTAATCCAGATGTTCCTGAAGAGTGGGAATACATTAAAACGTACTCGCCTTACCATAACCTAAGTAAAGACAAACAGTATCCAAAAGTATTTTTCACAACCTCAACCCGAGATGACCGCGTACACCCAGGCCATGCACGTAAAATGGTTGCTAAAATGAAAGATATGGGTTTTGAAGTTCTGTATTTTGAGAATACCGAAGGTGGCCATTCAGGCGCTGCAAACAATGAACAGCGAGCTATGGTAAATAGCCTTGAGTTTGTTTACCTTATGGACAGACTCAAGTAGCTTTAAATTTACTGTCGAATACATTAAAAGCGCTCAACCTCTTGATTGAGTGCTTTGTTCATTTCACCTATTCAGCAAAGCTCAGCTCTTGTGATTCAAGCGAAAACTGCTCGCCGGTATCCAGTGAGATTTCGATAGAAAATACATGGTTCTGCTTGTAAGTGAGCTCACTGTTCAATGTAAACTGGATAAAAATAAATTTAGCTATTCAAAAATATATCCACGCCACAAGAACTACACAGACTTTTTATCGAGTAAATGGGTATAACCCGAAATCATTAGTTCCAAAAATACCTATATAGCTTGTTTATAAAAAAGGTAAAATCAAGGGTTTGAAACCCTCTTTCATTTAATAGTATCAAACATGTTATCTAAATAACCAAGGTATAACTTCTACCTTTTAAGAAGATACCAAAAAAGGCATCTACTTCAACTCTACTTTCTCGCCCTCTAACAACATGCAGGATGAAAATAGAGTTTATTAATATCAAAAAGTTAAATCCTTAAAAAATCTAAAACATCAAAAACTACGCAAAACAGAAATTAATGTGCTAATTATGTAAACAATCATTTAAGAAGGAAAGAAAAAATGAAATTATTGGTAACTTTAATTTTTACTCTTATGCTTGCTGCATGTGCACACTCCCCCGATAAGAAAATCTATCCCAATTACAACGATTATAAGATGGACACTCAAAAACATATTCTAAGGGTAAATCGCAGGGTGAGAGCATACTTCGTTAACGACCATTAACCGAAGATAAGCTCTGCCCTGAATTCATCGTCAAAGCTGGCCCGAACACACTTACCACGTATCGAATCTTTACGGCCTGTGTGCTGTTTTACCAGATTGCGAACGACCCGTCTGAACAGCGCCATATTCTCTGCGGAAATCGGCTCACTGATCTGGCAAGCATCTTCCTTAAACACGACATCCAACACCCAATGCTGCTGGTTCTCGATGTGCCAATGGTGGCGGATAGCTTTTTGTAACATCTGTGCATCAGGCTCAACTGAAGTGACATAAAAGTGCGTGTCTATTTTTGTTATCGACTCGGATTTTTTGTGTCTTTCAACCGCGACTAGCGAAGTGAGTTCAGGCCATTTTTCTCTTATCTCTTCAGGCAGATTGTCGGCCTTCAGAACATAAGTGATGCGTGTTTCCTGACGTCCATGACCATTGCTGACTTGTACATCTTCAGGCAAATTCTTTTCTTCTTCAAAGGCTGTTTCAAAACATGAAGTGACTGCTTTATAGAGTGTTTTCTGATTTGCTTTGACCTGAACCAGATAGTCAGCCCCTCTTGAAATCAATGCTGAAAGTGTCGCTTTCTGACAATGTAGTGCGTCTAGTGTGACGATAGAATCTGAAATATCGAGCACATCTAATAAGGCCCTAACTGCCGGTATCTCATTGGACTTATTTTCTACCGTTCGCTGATACAAAGTTAAACCAGACTCGCAATCAAAAGCAGACACCAAATGTAAGTTATCCTCACGCTTTTTACTGGCACCGCGCAGAGTTTTACCATCAAACGCAATAATTGGCTTACCAGACTGAGAGCGCTGTTCGTTGACCCAACTGAACAAGGCCAAAACCAGAGAGTCAGTTTCTACTGTTTTAAGAATACGTGCAATGCTATGTCGCGTTGGAATACCGTGCTTAAATGCTCTGAACTGCCTGAGCCAAGGCAGTTTACTGTGCCCGAACACCTCGATATCTTTCCAGCCTTCACAACCAGATAAAACCGCCGAGATGATAAGAAACAAAACATCAGCAAGATCATGATGTTGATTGATAGAAGAACGCTTATCTTCAACAAGTTCAAGGTGGCTAAATAACGACATAATTAACAAGTAGATAGTGATAATGTGGGCGTTATTAGATCAGAAAAAGACCGAGTGTTAAAGCCTTTTTACAAAGTGTGATCCCGCCGTGGGGTAAATCGTCATGGGTACATTATTGATAGTGACTTTGCTGCAAAACCAGTGCTTTCTCGGCAATCACAGCGTGCAAAACCTGTAGCTGAAGTAAATCAACAAATTGAAAATATGCTTATCGAGGCTATAAAACTTAGCTGCATTAAATCGGGTTTTTCATGTAATGAACTAACATCGTTAGATTCCCTTTCTACGGACGTAGTTTCAAAAGTAAAAGAAGTCAAAGTATTGGTTTATGCGCATGGAGGGCTTAACACATACAAAGATACTGATGAGAGGATGGAAGAGCAACTTCAGCACATTTTATCTGAGGAGTCTGACTGGCATTATCCGATTTATATATCATGGCCATCTAATATTCCGGGGACTGTATTTGAGCACTTTTTTGAAATACGTGAAGGCAGAGACACTTCGGCTTTGGCAGGTATTCTAAGTTCTCCATTTGTCTTATTTGAAGACTTGGTAACCGCAATCGCTAGAGCTCCGGCAAGTATCTATTATCAATTTACAAATGATAAGGACCGGTTCGCATCAGGTTCAAGCAATAAATACTTATCAAATGTCTGGCGTGAAGCAAATTATCAATATCAAAATCATTTTTTTAAAAATAACCCTAACTCCTACGAATCACATGGTTATTACGTCAACAAGCTAGACAATATAAAAGTCAATCAAAGTACTTATCGTAATCAAGGCTTTGTTAACGGGGCAAAATCCGCAGGAGTCATCGCAGTCACTCCCATCAGATATGCCACTGGAATTGTGTGGAATGGTACTTTAGCTGGAGACAGCTGGGATATGATGAAGCGTCGAGCAAGAGCTATAGCCTACCCTACTGGTGAAGTTAACGAGACCATTCGAACAAATGCAAATAAAGGTATTGGCCAAAGTGTTGGCTTTCTCTTTGAAGAGCTCTTTAAACTTGAAAACAAATATCCGGATCTACCGATCAAACTAACTCTCGTCGGGCATAGCATGGGCACGATAGTTTTCAATAACCTACTTACTCGCTATCAGTCTAAATTTGAGCAAAGTAAGTCCCTTGACTCTATTGTTTACATGGCCGCAGCTGCAAATATTAGTGACACTCTATCTATCATTCCCGATGTATTAAAAAATAACCCAAAAACAATTCATTTTTACAACCTAACTCTCAACAGAGTAGCTGAAGTCGCTGAAACTTATGGATTTGGCTTAGCGCCTAGCGGCTCTTTATTAGTCTCTATTGATAAGTATCATGATGCTCCCGAACATCATTTATTGCGTACATTCGGCTCTGAAGTGAATATCCACTCCTCTCTTATAGCCATAACTGCAGCTTTCAAAAATGTAACGGATCCCGTTGTATTAAAGTCTTATAATAAAGACAATGATAAGCTCCCTTTCAAACACGGTCATTTTGGAAAGCTAAAGTTTTGGCAATGTGCAGAGTGGCAAATTGATGCTGAAGATATTGCAAACAATTGCAAATAAAACAAAACTTGATAGCTAAAAACTCTTTCTAACATGATCCTGTAATCATGCGTAGAACAAGAGTAATAAGGCGAAATCAAGAGCTTATAGACTTCGCCTCAAAATCGAGCTAACCGTAGCTTCGCGCAGCTTGATATGCCGCGCGAGCTTGCACTTTTTCAAGATAAGCCTTGATATTACCACGCGCAGTGAGCAAACCGACTTTGTCTGCGATTTCTAGCATCACCGTCATCATAATATCGGCGGCGGTAAAGTCGTTGCCTGCGAAATAGCTTTGCTTGGCGAGTGTGGCATCTATATAAGAAAAGTCGACATTTGCTTCTTTAGCAATGTAACCATCCATTGGTTTATCGCCTGTACGCTGCTCCATCTTCATCATCAAAGACGCGATCACAGGCAGCGCCAATGACCCCTCAGCAAAGTGCAACCATTCTTGATATTGATAATACTCAGGTGTCCCCGCATCTGGTCGCAAACTACTGTCTTCCGCCTTATCGAGCAAATACTCCATAATCGCTCCAGACTCGCACAAGACTAGGTCGCCATCAACCATCACAGGTGCTTTTCCAAGCGGATGCACCTGTTTTAAGCTATCAGGTGCAAGACGCGTCTTCGGATTGCGCTGGTGCTTCACAAGGTCATAAGGCATGTCGAGTTCATGTAAAAGCCAAAGTACTCTCGTCGAGCGTGATTCGTTTAAATGGTGAACAGTTAACATCTAATTTTTCCTGATAAATATAATTATACGAGTTCGTCTGGACCTAAGCGCACGACAAGTTTGCCGAAGTTTTTACCTTCCAATAAGCCAATAAATGCCTCGACTGTATTATCCATACCCTCGACTAAGTGCTCTTTGTACTTAATCTTGCCCGCGTTTAACCATGGCAGCATCGCTTCGCTGAACTCATTGTATCTATGCCCATAGTCATCAAACACAATAAAGCCTTGCATTTTCACTCGCTTAATCAGCAGTGTCGCCATCAGCATAGACATACGATCAGGTCCCGATGGCAACTCAGTTGCATTATACTGAGAGATCAACCCACACAACGGAACACGCGCGCTTGAATTAAGCAGTGGCAGAACTGCGTCAAACACCTTACCACCAACATTTTCAAAGTAGACGTCAATTCCTGACGGACATGCCTGCGCTAACTGTTCAGCGAGATCATCCTCGCGGTGATCAAGACAGGCATCAAAGCCAAGCGTATCTAGAGCATAACTGCACTTTTCGGCGCCACCAGCAATGCCTATTACTCTACAGCCTTGTAGTTTTGCTATTTGCCCAACAAGGCTGCCTACAGCACCGGTTGCTGCGGCAACGACTACAGTTTCTCCAGCTTTTGGCTGGCCGATATCCATCAGTCCCATGTAGGCAGTGAGGCCTGGCATCCCTAACACGCCCAAGCTATATGATGGGTTGGGTAAATTGTTGTCTAACTTAAGTAAGCCAGTGCCATCCGAAACGCTGTAGTCTTGCCAGCCGTTCATCGCGAGTACCCAGTCACCTTTGGCAAATTTGGGGTTATTTGACGCTTCAACTCGGCATACCGTACCACCTACCATCGCTTCGCCAATAGCAACCGGATCAGCATAAGATTTTGCATCGCTCATACGGCCACGCATGTATGGATCTAACGATAAAAAGACGGTACGAAGGAGCACCTCTCCCTCTTTTGGCGTTGGGATCTGCACTTCTTCATAATTGAAATTTTCTTGCTTTGGCGCACCATGTGGGCGTGACGCCAAGGTAATGCGACGATTCGTTTGACCGTTTTGAGCTTGGTTTATTGTATTACTCATGATTTATTCCTTTTACGGAGCAGGTTATAGCTGGTTTAGATACGTCAGCATTTTCTCAGCAACAAGTTCGGAGCTTGCAGGGTTTTGTCCTGTAAACAGTAAGCCATCTCTAACAGCAAACACATTCCAGTCATCCACTTTTTGGAAATCGGCTCCCCGCTTAACCAGCTCATCTTCCAATAAAAATGGCACAACATCTGTCAGCCCTACCGCCGCCTCTTCACTGTTAGTAAAGCCAGACACCACTTTGTCTTTTACAAGATATTCACCCTCGGTGGTTTTTACATCCATCAGCACCGCCGGAGCGTGGCACACCGCACCAACTGGTTTATCTGCAGCTAAAAAGGCGCTTATCAACTGGATTGAATTGGCATCTGTTGCTAAATCCCATAATGGTCCGTGACCGCCAGGATAGAACACAGCGTCAAAATCCGCCGCGTTCACCTCAGCTAGTGGCACCGTATTTGCCACCAGTTCCTGCGTTTTTTCATCATCAAAATAGCGTTTAGTACTGTCGGTTTGGAAATCAGGCTGTTCACTTTTCGGATCAATTGGCGGCTGACCACCTTTTGGTGAAGCAAGCGTTACTTCTACACCTGCATCTACAAAGGCGTAGTAAGGTGCGGCAAACTCTTCAATCCAAAATCCTGTTTTCTCACCTGTATTGCCAAGTTCTGCATGTGACGTTAGCACCATTAGTATTTTCTTTGCTGTCATCGGAATCACCTTTAATTAGTTATCTACGATTGCCAACCAAATCTTTAGGCCAGCGACTGAATATAAGAGTATGAACTCAAGGTAAGTTAAACAATGCAGACAAAAGCTAACTCTTTATTCAAACAATTGATACAATCAAATCATCTAAGTCGACGGAGCAACACGTGGACATTTCGTTTGAGCAACTTAAAAGCATGGTCGTTTTTGCGCAGGTGATTGAGCAAGGCACCTTAAGCGGCGCGGCTAGACACTTGAACTTGTCTCGTGCAGTGGTGAGCTATCATGTCAAAAAACTGGAGTCACAGTTAGGCATAAAATTACTCAACCGCTCGACTCGCACCATTTCACTTACAGAGGCAGGCAGTGAATATTATCAGCGCTGCCGCGTGATTGCAGAGCAAGCCTTTGCCGCAAACCAGCAAATTGAGAATTTAAAGAAAGAGCCAATCGGCCTAATTAAGCTTACCTGCCCTGTGAATGTTGGCCTGCAAACCATAGTGCCTGCACTCAATGAATTTAGAGCGATGTATCCAAAGATCCAGCTCGATATCATGCTCACAGATGAAGTCGTCAATATCATCAAAGAAGGGATTGATCTAGCCATTCGAGGCGCACCTCTTCCCGATTCAGGCCTGCAAGCCAGTAAACTTTCGGTGCTAAAAACCTGTTTGTGCGCATCGCCCGACTATTTGCAAAAGTATGGCATCCCCAAACACCCTACCGATCTCTATCAGCATCAATGGGTTATTTACAAGCTGACATCGGGCGCACTCACATTAATTAAAGGTTCTCGGGCTTATAGCATTACGATGAAAGGCGATATAAGCACCAACAATGCTGCGGCACGCACCGCTTTTGTTGAGGGAGGTCACGGTCTTGGACGAATTCCGACTTACGATGCGTTACCAAAAATACAGGCCGGTACCTTGGTTCCCGTATTAAAAGATTACACGCTGCCAGACATACATGTTTATGGCGTTTTCCCAGAAGGCAATGCCAACTCTAAAAAAGTGCGACTACTGCTCGATTTTCTAAAAGGGTATTTTCAGCGCCAATTGGTTGAAGCGTAAGCCTCAACCAATTGTGTATTTAACCTAGTAACTTTCAGCGGGTTTAAGTCCGTAGCGCTTTCCCAATTTGATAAGTCTGGGCTCTGCTACGCTTGGTTTTACCGTCAATACTTGGATAGGTAAATCATCTCCAACCTGTAACTTGTCATAAAAATCCTTGTTGTCCAGAATAAACTCGCCTTCATGGCTGCCCTGAAATTGATAGCTGTACTCAACGAAATAGAAAGCCTCCTGATGTTCTACTTCACGGTCATACTCATCTCGGTGAACATACGTGTTAGACTCAATTCTTTTGTTAGTGATGGTGCCGAAGAGGTGTTTACCAAACTCTTTCGTCAATTCTTTTTCGTAGTAGTAGCGAATACTTGATGGCAGGGAAAAAGCGTACATCCCGAGAGGTATCAAGATAAATATAGCGCCAAAAATAACAGCTCCAACACCTGCGCCGTACTGCTCAGTTACCCCAATGTAAATGATGAATCCACCAACAATATAAAACGGAATGCCAACGGAGATAACACCCAAATGCTTGCCAATTGCAGCAAACAAAAACTTCAGCTTAGTAGAGAGTGATAACGATTTTTCCTTGGTCATAACAGACTATGCTCCTTGCATAAGATTTATACAGCCACAATAATAAAATGTTTAGCCCTTTTGGTCGAGCAGATATCTCAGCTGCTGGGTGAGATACTAATGTAAAGTGATCAATGAAATCACAAAGGTTAGAAGCTACTTTCTGACTTCATTGACTTTAACACTTAAATGTTCTTAGCTATTAAATCAGCTTTCAACAAGCCACCTTTAGTAAACAATTTTGCTGAAAACTTAGGTTTTCTCCGTGCTCTATAGGCATCCAGAATTCGCTTAAGTCCATCAGCCTCCAGCAAAGAGATATTTACTTCAGTATCCATTTCCGCACTCTCAACAAAGTCATCAGAAAACGAGGGAGCGACGATTAAAACTTGAGCAACTCTTTTACCAGCACCTTCACATCTCCCTACGTATGACTTTACTTGTCTTGAGGTCGTCGAGTACTTTGCAAAATCTCCGTTTTTACATGTCTTCGCTTCGCCTACAATTACATCATCCTCACTCAATGAAATGAGAATATCAGCCTTATCTTTCGAGGTGTTAATCGAACGTCTCAAATCTTCATCTACTTCAAGACCTAATTGTTCAAATATTGCCTTAGTTACTTCTTCGAATTTAACTCCTAATTCGGCTTCAGCTACATCTATATTTTCACTTTTCAATTTAGCCAAATCTCGTCTCGCTAGAGCACCATAATTATCAATCAGTTTGTCTGTTGCATCAGCGAAGCTGCTAAGGATATTTAGCCTTAAGTTTCCTCGCTTTTTAATCCCCATACTTTCAACAACACTTTTCACTTCATCATTGGTCAACATATATAAAATATCATATGGTGTAATACTCAGCGCCCGCAATTTCTCGACATCTAGCTCCTCTTGTTCTTCAAGCTCGAATTCTTGTTTCAATATTGTAGCTAATGAAGGGAAGTGATTTTGCAGCGTCGAAAATAGCTCTTTAAATCCTGTAGCACTTAAAGCATTAAACTCTCTCTCCGAGCTTTGATTCAGAGCATTTAAGATTAGATCTATACGTTCTTCTATCGTTGAACCAAATTTATCCAATTCTAGATCTAGATCTTGTATCAATGTTTTTAAGCGATCTTTACAATCGTTGACTGGCGTACCCTCGCTAAACATGTCCACTTTTAGGATTTGAGTGACCGACAGCCCCAACTTGATTATATTTACGATCTTATCTTTTCTCTCAACACCACGAATTTTCTTTCTGTGGTTTTTAAGTACGTTTGAGAGCTCCGCATCAGTAAAGGTTCTAAGAATTCTTAGCAGATGCTTGTCGGCAAGTTCCTTTCCTTGTAGTCGGTGAAACAAGCTTACAATTTCATCAGGAACGTATACGGTTTGCCTTTTTCTACTTACAAAAACCAGTCCAATTTCTCGTAAATCATTAATTGCATCTTGCACACCATTCTTGGGGATTTGATCAATCAAATGCTCGATTCCAGCTTGATTATCTGAGGTAACATCAAGGTGCTTAGCTAATACATTAAGAATACCGCGTTCATCATCCGTGATTTTCGCTTCTCTATTATTTCTTTCATCATTCGAATATGCTTCTTTTAGGCAAGCATGATAGATTCCTAACCGTTTTCCCTCGGAGAATATGTCATCATCACTGATACTTGCAATTTCAGAACGCAATTCGTTAGCTTTTGAGTCAATGAGTTCCCATTCTTTTGTATATAAAGACTCAATCCAATTAACCCTAGCAATGCAGTTTCCATCTCTACTTAGAATATTTGTCAAAAGAGTAGCTTGAGCTCCCAACATCGCTAATTGTTCTTTTACCGACTTTTCAAAGTGAGGTAATACAATTTTAAATAGCTGAGTAATATCATTACTTGTTGCATTTTTAATTTGACCATCAAGTTTATTTAACTGAGTTGCTATTTTGTTGTCGTGCTTTACAGCTTCTAGACAAATCCTATCTATAGCATTTATAAATTTTGACTTCTCCACTTGATTGACCAGTGAAAGTACACTCGATAATTTCATGCGTTTCCTTAGTTTTTGTTTTTCCTTGGTTCTTCATTGCACAACTAAACTTTAGCATCTTAGCTAGTAAGGCTGCGCTTATTTACCAAATACACTACTAAAGCCGCCACGCAAATTCACTATTTTTTTACATTTATATAAATAAAATTAGATTTAGATCTAACCAGTAAACTTTAGAGGGACAAAGATAAATTTGTGAACAGAAAATGTCATATGAGAAACTTAAATCAAAAACTGTAATGTCCTTTGTGATATGTGGTCTAATTACAATATTCAAGGTTTAACTGAAGTTATTAGACGCTTTAAGCGTCGCCCTAACCGACGGGACAAGCCGACGACTGACGGGAACACTTGCTCCATTGGTTAATTTCAAGTTGCTCTGATTATTATCACTTTCTAATGACACCACTTCGTTTAGATTAGTTAAATAAGAACGATGTGTTTTTACAAAAATAGAGGGCAAAGTAAGTTCGAGTTGTTTTAGTGAGCCTGTAAACAGCTTCTGCGTGGTGTCTTTCATATGCAGCTCAACGTAGTCCCCTGCGGCTTTGCAAAACGCAATATCCGTGAGCACAACATAGTCAGTTTTACCTGCAATACTGACTTCCAGCTTAGAAGGAGACTGAAGTTGTTTGTTCTGCGCGAGTTTAAACTCAAGCTTGGCAATATGAGCTTGATCACTACTCAGTTGTACTTGCTGAGCACGATACTCTTTAGCCTGGCGAATGAAAAGGTAGACTAGCAAGACGGCAATGATCACAAAGTGAATAATTTCGTGGAAGCTTGATGCAACAAAGAGCACGGTTGCTGCCACCAATAACTGCACCACAAACCAAGTCGCTAAATTATTGTTTTTCGCGCGTCGCCAACAATAACCTAGCTGGACTAGGCTAACGAGTAATGGCACAAAGACTCCGGCAGTGGTTTTAGAGTCAAAGCCTGGAGCAAAAATAATAACAATAAGCGTGACTATAGTACCGATATAAATCCAGTGAAGAGCGTGCTTTTCTGCGACTTTTAAGGAGCTATATACAAGCAACAAAGTGCCAAATAAAAACGACAAGCCCGTCACCGTCAACAGCCGAATATCATGCCACACATAGCCATAGTCAACTAATCCTCGCGATATTTCAGCACTGAGCTGCATTGCCGCAAGCAGGCACAATGCGGCAAATATCCGAACGCTTGCATTGCCATAACGACCAAAACTCACATTTATAAAGTACAACGCGCCCAATAAAAAAGCACCAACCAGAATCAGGCCCAAACCACTAAATGATTGAATATACTGCTTAGGATCGCCAAATTGCCCTAGCCCAATAAAATGGATTGGGTATCCTAATGAAATAAGGCTATGCTGTGCAGACAGACCAAACACCAGTTGATTGCTTTTCTTTATAAGTGAATCTGGCAAATAAAATACGCTGTCCATTTTGCCTATTTGCTCAGCTTTATCTACGGCAGGAAAACCGCTGTTCCCCACCTTAATGCCATTTAAAAAGACTTCGCTTGATGTTTTAGCAAATAAATACAACCCTACGGGCCTTGGTATTGAGGCTAATTTCGCTCGCTCAAATTCGATTAACACCCAAACGGCCTGATTTTGCGGGTCAATCTCAGATAACTTTGCCCGGTGACACTGCGGCTCAGTAAACTGTGGAATTTCTTTTGGCGAGACTGACCATGGGCAAACCGTTACGGCTTGATCATAAGAAAATGGCAACAAAGGTTGGTTGGCATCAGCCTTACCTAGAGCACCCGAGCAACACACTACCATCACTAAATAAAGTACAAGATTAATATTCACACTCTACCGCTTTTCCTTTAACCGTTCGTCGGCCTTTTACTACCGCTGAGCCTATGAGCCAATAAATATCGGCCTCTCATAGAAGTTCGCTACCCCATTAAGTTGCCATGGTATTCAATAAAAACAAACTATTAAGGAGTAATACTATGCGATCAACACACACATTAATAGCCGCGTTAAGCTTATTAACTTGCTTATGCGTAAACGCTAAGAAAGGCAGCGATAAGCAGGTGCTGTACAGCAATGAGCAACAAATCGAGTTTCAAGCCAACAGCGGAGAAACGACGGATGCCATAGCTGGGCACCTCTGGGTGCCTGAAAACAGGAATAATCCCAACAGCAAAAAAATTAGAATTAACTATGTGCGCTTTCCTGCAACCGGCAGTAATAAAGGTTCCCCTATCGTGTATTTATCTGGTGGCCCCGGCGGTTCAGGCATCGCGACTGCAAAATGGCGAAGATTTCCGTTATTTCAAGCTCTAAGAGAGTTTGGTGATGTTATTGCGTTAGACCAAAGAGGTACGGGCCAGTCAGAGCAAGCTGCTCCTTGCGTGTCTAGTGAACACATTGCGCTTAATTCTGTTACCACTGAAGCGCAAATTGCAGACCGCTACCGCAAAGCTGCATTAGAATGCTTTACTCAATGGAAGTCTCAAGACATTGATATATATGGTTATAATACCGAGCAGAATGCGCTAGATATAAACGACTTACGAAAACACCTAAAAGCTGACAAAGTATCACTTTGGGGGATCTCTTACGGCAGCCATCTGGCACTCAGTGCCATAAAAACGATGCCAGCGCATCTTGACAAAGTAATTATCGCCAGTGCTGAAGGGCTCAATCAGACCGTTAAACTACCTCATCAAACCGATCGATACTTTGAAAGAGTTCAAGGAATTATCAATCAGCAAGCTCTTAAACAACAAGTTTCGGATCTACCCGCTTTGATGCGCCGAGTGCACAGTAAACTTGAGCAACAGCCTATTGCACTTCAAATTACACAAAAAGACGGCTCGAAAACACCCATGTTATTTCAAAAGCATCATATTCAGTCGTTAGCTAGCATGATGATTGCCGATCCTAACCAATATCTTGCCATGCTAATTCACGTTTATTTGGGTTTAGATAACGTCAATACCGAGCTGTTAAAGCATGTTTTGCAGCGTGGAATGTTTACCGATGAGCCCATTACATTCAAATTGATGCCGCTGGCGATGGATGTGGCTTCAGGGATCACCGCTAAACGCCTTGAAAAAGTGACAACCCAATCGCCAACAGCCTTGCTTGGCGACAAGCTTAACTTTCCAATGCCAACACTTCACTTGATAGATAAAAAACTAGATTTAGGTGATGATTTTAGAACCGCTCCCATATCCCGCATCCCAACTTTATTGTTTACAGGGAGTCTAGACGGTAGAACTTATCCAGAAGAACAACTTGAAGCTGTGAGAGGGCTCACAAATCTGACCCAGATTATGGTCAACAATGCGGGCCACAACCTTTATACAAGCTCACCCTTGGTGCTCGCAAGAATGCAAACTTTCTTAAGCGGAAAACCCGTCAGCGCAGAAGCAATCCAACTACCGCTGCCAAAACTTGCGCTGTCAGCACCTTAATCCCAAAAACGGCTCAAAGTGAACTGCAAAAGCAATTCACTTTGAGCGTACGACCATCAACAAAGTTGTTGGTGGCCCATAAGCTTGGGTATAATTAGGCTTTTGGCCTCTTACATCCATAGCATTATGAAAAAGCTCTCAAAAGTACAAGAAAAACAACAAGCCTTGGTATTGACCATTGCAGACAAACTCGAAGAACAAGCTCGTGCAGAAATTCCCGGCATGGTGCAATGTTGGTTTGATGTGGAATATCACTTGTTCCCCGGCTCATTAATACTCTTTTTCCAATTTGAGAATGAACAAGCATTGGAAGCCGCAAAGCCAGACCTTCTTAAATGGCAAAAGCGTTTAAGCGCCGCCATGCTGAAAAAAGGGGTGATTTTAAAAGATATGCGTAAACATTTAACCTTTACTTTGCTTGGTCCCGAGCATTAAAACGGGCGATAAAATCTAGCCGGACAACTGAACGCTATTCGGCTAGTCGAGATTAACAGCTCTCATTCGCCATCGTGTTGCCACCATAATTGATTGCTGAAACGATGATTGGGAATGAGTGTCCGGCACCTCTTCATGAGGTAGCTCTGGCGAGATATCCACAAAATATAAGCAACAAGTAATATCGGCAAGACCATAAAAGTGCTCAACAATAAGAAGCTCCCTTTTGCTACTTTTATTCCCGTGACTAGCATATAGTTCCTTTTATTTTTTATGAGGTTGCAAACTTTTTAGACTACTACTTGTCTTTGATATCCAAAGCTTGCCTTCTTATTACAGCGCAACAAACGACATAACATGTTTTAAGTTTATTGAGCGCCATAATAATGTTGTGGCATTGGTTCTTATCGTTTGTAAATTCCATATTGCGTTATTTTAAAGTAAGCTGCCAAGGCTCCTTATAAATTCCAAAAAAGAGGAAAGTACGTTGGATAAGAGAATTGAACCTGAGCTTCCCAGTATTACGCCCGATTTAGATCAGGTTGAAGCCTATAAAAACTCCACCACCCAAGCGAGCCGTAAGACCTCAGCACCAAAAGAAAGCACGAAACAAACAAGCCAGCCCGCCAAAGGGATGGGGATGATGAATTGGTTAGGTGCAATCTCGATTATTGCGTTGGCCGCTGCGGCGTTTGCGCTCTACCAACAAAATTTAGCAACCCAGGCACAATTACTCGAATCAACAAAGCGCATTGCCGAACTTGAGCATACCCTCACCGCTACAGATGAAGAGATGGACTTGTCCGCAGGCGCAATGCAAGCAAAATTGAACACACTAACCGAACGTACAGACGAGCTTTGGTCACAGATGGATAAACTGTGGGCGTCAGCGTGGCGAAGAAACCAATCAGACATCAAAAAGCTCGAAGAGCAAGCAAGTAATAACGCCAAAAGCCAGACCAGTACGACTTCCAAAGTAGAAACGCTATCACAGAGTCAAACGGAGCTTGCTTTAAAACTATCGCTACTAGAAGAACAACAGCAAGCCGCTAACGTACTCAAAAATCAAATTGCTGCCATTAATGGCGATGTTGATCAGTTAAAGTCTCAAGCGCAAAGCCGAGATTCCAAACAGATAGAGATCGGCGCAAGCGTTACCCAAATAGAGATGACACAAACCGCACTGGCAGAAAAATTAGAACGCTTGGAGCGTAAATTGGCTGCAACAGCCCCAACTCAAACGCAACCAAAAGCGAATTAACCCGCCATTATCAATGGTTACGTTAGCAATACGGGTTGGCTGCGAACTCGCGCAACCAACTCAGCTTTTATTCTCTTGGGCATTCACAAAGCCCCTCGCCAGTTCACAAAATATAACGTAAAATATCCTATTACAATCCTGTATTGATTTAAGCGTAAGCTTTACGCTTAAATCAATACACATTATCTACTCAGGCATACTGTTTTGCCGATTGAGTATTTCTTGCTTGAAGGCAACTATGAAAAAGACATTTGAACTAATTCACCCTAAAATCAAACTTGAAAGACGCGTTGACGCGGTTAAGCATGAGCTTAAAAAATACCTCAAGCGCGAGCGCAACAAAACTTTGCCAGCGGGCGCTGATTATTGGGATTTTGATTGTAAGTTTGGTAACACAGAAGCAGAAGCCGAGCCGGTGCACCTATCGCAACTAAACAAGTTGATTGATAAAACGCAAACTGAAAACCTCACTTCCTTTTATGTTGAGATTTTAGCAAAGCCAGGCTATAGAAAATCAAACGATTTATCTGACGATGAGTTAGAAGACTACTAAGCCCAACTCCTGTAGGTCGAGCTTTAGCTCGACAACATCACCAGCTTTAGCTCGACAACACCAGCTCTCCCCCACAATACCAACTGGCACAAAATCACGCGCATGATATAATCGTTCGTCGAATTTTTGCTGGCGCTACTGCCGGTATAGTGAGAATTAAAAAGTATGAGCGAGTCATTTGTAGCAATCGGATTAGTAAACCCTAAATCACCAACCAACGTGGGTGGTGTATTACGGGCCGCAGGTTGTTATGATGCGCAAGCCATCTACTTTAGTGGCAATCGTTACGCAAGGGCTGCAAAGTATCATACGGATACAAAAAACGTTGCCGACAACATTTCCATCAAGCAAGTTGATGATTTCACCAGTTTAAAAGTAGCTGGCCGTGCGCTTGTCTGTGTTGAGCTGGTAGAAGGCGCAACCCCACTGCCACAGTTTGCTCACCCCGACAATGCGTTATACATTTTTGGCCCTGAAGATGGCAGTCTTCCACAAGAAATCGTGGATGCCGCCGATGCCGTGGTGTATGTACCAACCACAGGCTGCATGAACCTAGCCGCGACAGTCAACGTGTTGTTATACGACCGTATGGCAAAACGCTCAACGGGATTTGATGCTAGTCAGATACTCACCAGCCGTGATATCAATAACCGCCTAACGGTTGGATAATTTTTTTGCTGTAAACATCTTTTTATTTTTGACTAACCCGCTCATTGACCGGGTAGTGATTTGCCTGTTTTAGGCTTTGTAAGTCATCAAAGCGCACCCCATGCTGGGCCATAACGGTGCGTATTTTTTTACTTATCAATTGTCGAATATAAAACGGTTGATTAGGTACAAAGTGATGGATCGTGTGCGTACGGCCAAAATCAAAAGAAAATAACTGAAACGGTAAAAACCAGCGACTGGTGATCACATGGGTCTGCTCTAACACATTACTCACGCCACCATAATAATGCATTGAAGATGTGACGAGGTTTAAAGAAGCTGAACGGATAATATTAGGCACAATCAGCACCACCATTAAAAACTCAGCAACCGCTAATAACTCAGCTCCCCATCTAGGTAATTCAAATGGCTGAACAAATTGCAGCACGTAGTAAGCAATCACACCATATAAAGTCATAAAATAAGCCGTGGCAAGCGGAAAGCCAGCATTAAATACCTGCAAAAACGTAAAACCCTTGATTTCTTTACCAAAACGCTTGGCATTAATTAATAAGCCTAACAATCCGTCTGTAACAACCACTGCTCGCAACCAAGGGGATTGAATGCCGTTACCCACTAAGCGTTCTTCTAAGTCTTGTTCAGTGCCAGACACTTTATGGTGATGTAAATGAATTTGTCTGCGATACCAAGGATTTACCGTATTAGGTCGCATTAGCCACACCGTCAACATCATAAAATGATGTAC
Source organism: Pseudoalteromonas sp. GCY (assembly GCF_016695175.1). Taxonomy (NCBI): domain Bacteria; kingdom Pseudomonadati; phylum Pseudomonadota; class Gammaproteobacteria; order Alteromonadales; family Pseudoalteromonadaceae; genus Pseudoalteromonas; species Pseudoalteromonas sp. GCY. Next base: position 979,246 of record NZ_CP068023.1, on the reverse strand, counting down.
AAACGGGCGGTCACTAAAATACTGCTTGTGGATCAAGTCGTGCTCAAGTTCATGAGAAATAGAGGTAATAAAAGCCGCCAAGATAATACACAGCCATACAGGAATAACGGCAAAATAGTAAAGCGACGCAACGCCAATTAGCGCACTTAACGACAACAGCAAAATCACCATAGCAATACTATTTTGCTGATTTAAAATAGGATAACGCGCTCTAAGCGACTGCTCTTCAGCTTGGATCGCAGTCACTATCGCTTTTATATTCTGCCTCGCAGTTAATATTGACATTGGTCCCTTTACTCACTTTTTGATATCAAAATCATAGCGTAATCTTGTATTACCGTAGCAGCGGCTTTATGCCGCGACAGTTTTTAAAACAGCGACACAACGAAACACCCAAACTTCGCGCTTCTATTGATGATTGTTCATCTCGCATTGCCGTAGCAGCGGCTTTATGCCGCGACAGTTTTTAAAACAGCGACACAACGAAACACCCAAACCCCGAGCTTCTATTGATGATTGTTCATCTCATATTGTCGTAGCAGCGGCTTTATGCCGCGACAGTTTTTAAAACAGCAACACAACGAAACACCCAAACTTCGCGCTTCTATTGATTATCGTCCATCTCACATTGTCGTAGCAGCGGCTTTATGCCGCGACAGTTTTTAAAACAGCAACACAACGAAACACCCAAACTTCGCGCTTCTATTGGTTATCGTCCATCTCATATTGCTTCAATATAGCCAGCATACTCTCTGGTATTGGCGATTTTTTCCCTGTTTTCATATTAAACATCACCACATTCGCATACCCCGTTGTGCATACTGCTTGTTGTGATTCACTAAACGCCTCATAGCGCATGGTAAAGCGGTCTTCTTTGATATCGGTAATATATGAGCCAATATACAAGGTATCGGGAAAAGTAACGGGTCTTTTATATTGCGCGTAAGTATCACGCAAAACCGGACTATGGGTGGGTTCTGATAATACAGAAAGTAAACCCGTTTGAGTTAAAAAATCGATTCGCGCGGTTTCAAAATAGCGAAAGTACGACACGTTATTCACATGCCCCAACGCATCCATTTCTCCCCATACCACATTCACTTTGGTGGTGATTGCAAACTTTTCTAAAAATTCCTGCATGATGTTACCTTTAATTTTGTTTATTGAACTCGAGAGTAACAACTCATCGTACCAGCAACAAGGTTAACGAGATAGTTTAAAGACAACTTGCAAGGATAAGGAAAGCAAATCCAGTATTTCGCAGTGCAACCTTACGCCACCCCGCGTAGGTCGCCATTTATGGCGACAAATAATACACCCACTTCCTTTGATTTCAGCGAAACTAGCGCAACGTTAGATACAAACACAATTCAAGCGCTATCCCTGTCATTCAATCTCACAAAAAATTGACGCCTTTTATGGGATCAACAACCAAGATAAATACACAATGAATTTTCTCAATACTTTCAATACATAACCAAACAGCGGAGCAATATTTACAAGCTTGGTTTAAAAAATGCATCTGAAACCAAAATCAGAATTAAACTTAAGCATGTCACTAATATGAACAAAAGCACAAATACAGTTTATGTGTTGAGCGGTTACGCCAAATGCGCCATCACTCAGCAAGGGAAATACAAACTCGGCAATAAACACTCCATCGGCCTGCTAACCACAGACGAAAACTATGAAGATAACATCAATAAACTTGAGGCCTTTATTAAAGATCTAGGTTGGGAGTCCATTACGTTTTGCATGGTCGAAACCGTTAACGACATCAGCACCCTATCCAACGATGTTTTGGTATCCAGTTTTCTTCGAGCTCAGCAAAATGGCCAATCGTTAGTGGTAAACGATCTCCCTATTACCGTCCATTAAGGCGGTAAATGCACGAGTAGGAGCGGCTTCACGCCGCGATCTTTAGATGCTTGCCAGCGGCTACGAACTGTTTGTAGCAGCGACTTTATGTCGCGACTTGTTTTTGAGTCCAGCCTTCAACTTTACCTCATGTCGCTTCGCCGGCAAGGAAAAACCAAATAGGCACATTATTTGTCGCCATAAATGGCGACCTACGCAGAGATTTTGTGTGAAGTCGTAGTTATTCGTCGTTATAAGAGATCGCGGCGTGAAGCCGCTCCCACAAGCCAAGAAAAGAGCCAAATACGTGTCTTCACCAAATCCACACCCACAAAAAAGCCGCCCTTTTTGCAAAGGGCGGCTTTTCAATATTTGCTAAGTCGCGCTAAAGCGCGACCTACAAACCCTTGGCTCTTCTATTTTAACTAAACCGAGTAGGAGCGGCTTCACGCCGCGATCTTTAGATGCTTGCCAGCGGCTACGAACTGTTTGTAGCAGCGACTTTATGTCGCGATTTGTTTTTTGAGTCCAGCCTTCAACTTTACCTCATGTCGCTTCGCCGGCAAGGAAAAACCAAATAGGCACATTATTTGTCGCCATAAATGGCGACCTACGCAGAGATTTTGTGTGAAGTCGTAGTTATTCGTCGTTATAAGAGATCGCGGCGTGAAGCCGCTCCCACAAGCCAAGAAAAGAGCCAAATACGTGTCTTCACCAAATCCACACCCACAAAAAAGCCGCCCTTTTTACAAAGGGCGGCTTTTCAATATTTGCTAAGTCGCGCTAAAGCGCGACCTACAAACCCTTGGCTCTTCTATTTTAACTAAACCGAGTAGGAGCGGCTTCACGCCGCGATCTTTAGATGCTTGCCAGCGGCTACGAACTGTTTGTAGCAGCGACTTTATGTCGCGACTTGTTTTGTGAACCCAGCCTTCAACTTTACCTTTATATCATCTTGCCGACGATAAATAAGAGCGCTTAAATTAAACACAAATCGCACGATTTAATTAAATTGAACATTTAGCACAAAAAGCTATACTCTTACCAACAACCCAAGCTTGGAGCTCTAACATGCATACATTAACAGCGAATGATGCCAAACGTAATTTTGGCGAACTACTTCTAAATGCTCAACGCGAGCCTATTAAAATTAGCAAAAACAGTAAAGATGCTGTCGTCGTTATGTCTATTAAAGACTACGAAGAACTTGAAGCAATGAAGGCTGAATACATTAAACATTGCTTTGAAGCTGCAAAAGAGGACTTAGCACAAGGTGATGCAGTTGATGGCGAAACATTCTTGAAAAGTCTGTAACCTAAAATATGCAATCGAACAAATATAAGCTTGGCAAATTGGCACAAAGCCATTTGCGCAAAATTAAAAGCTACACCGTCACACACTTTTCCGAATCACAATGGAATAGCTACAGAGACAACCTACTCACTGCTTTTCAAATGCTTGCTGACAATCCAGCAGTTGGTAAAAGCTGTGATGAGTTATACCCAAATGGCTTCTATTTCCCTGTTGCTAAGCACACGGCCTACTTTACCAAAGAAGATGGTTTTATTCTGATAGTAGCTGTTCTGAGTCAATCTCAGCTCCCCCAGAATCACTTGAAATAATTCCCCTCCTTTATAACGACAAACAAATCGAGTAGGAGCGGCTTCACGCCGCGATCTTCAGATGCTTGCCAGCGGCTACGAACAATTTGTAGCTACGACTTTATGTCGCGACTTGTTTTTTGAATCCGGCCTTCAATTTTACCTTTATATCGCCTTGCCGACGACAAACAACGGACTAATCTATTCTACACCGAGCTGAAGTTGATCGAGTAGGAGCGGCTTCACGCCGCGATCTTTTGATGGTTACCAGCGGCACAAACAGTTCGTAGCAGCGACTTTATGTCGCGATATGTTGTTCAAATCCAACCTGCAATTTTACCTTTTGATAAGCAACTCTACTTTCTATAATGCTTTAAATACACTACGTTGGATAAGTCACAAGCATCATGTGACGCAACTTCGTTCACATCCCCAAGGCACTCACTTTTAACCAAAGCTTGGCAATAGGCCAGTAGCTTATTTATCGGAATAACCTTCTCTTTACGCTTAGTTTCTTTGTTTGTTATTCGTTTTACGGACGTGTTTAGGTAAATAGCTAATTCAGTCGCTTGCCGGGCTGATAACTGGGATGCACCTTGCTCTCTTAAAATTTGTTCAACCCAAATCCCTGCATCGCAAATATGCCCATTTATACTTAAATCAGTATTTTTAACCCACTCAACGTTAAATGTTATGTCTGATAACTCACTCAACAACAAGGCTATTTCACTTCTAGGCATTCTTCCATCAGCGCTTTGATAGCTTTCCAATGTTTCCGCCAACATTGCCTGCCACTCCATAGTGAGTAACTTAGTTAACTCATCAACAGTTAGTCGTACAATAACTGGTATAAAGAAGACAAAGCGACTATTGGCTTCACAAACAATAATGGTCTTTTCATATGACTTGTATCGATTATCAATCACATGAGCTTGCCAGCACATAGCTGTGCTATCTGATTTCAATGTATTAACGCCCGCTTGTTTACCTTCACGCGTTGGTAATCTCGGCAGATCGGTTTTAAGCCATTTATTTAATGCATTACTGGCAGAGAATAGTAACTTCATCAGACCTTCTTTTCCGCTTTAGGCTGTTTTACCGCCATTTCTGAACTACTGAGGTAAGGAACCTTACCTGAAGGCACTATATTAGCAGCCGCCTCCAAATGCACGTCTTGATCATCAAAAAATATGTGAGGGTTAAAGGCTTTTAATACTTTATCTTTACTTACCCCACCTAAAAAGAACGCTTCATCAACATAAACACCCCACTCCCGCAGCGTTTTGATTACGCGCATTTCGGATGGGCTATTTCTGGCAGTAACAATAGCGATCCGAATAGGCGAATACTCAACTCTTATCGGAAGTCTGTCTTGCAGTTTTGACAATTTTCTTAACAAATTGGCGTACGGCCCATCTTGCATGGGAATATCTTGTTTTTCATCTTCTTGAGCATGAAAAGCTGCCATACCTTGAGTTTTATACACCAACTCACTTTCGTCAGAAAATAATACTGCATCACTCGTTTGTTTGCTTCAAAGTGAAAAAATGCCTGAAGTTCTCCACGGCTCAGAAAGTGATGAGCGCGTTTGGTTTTGTGACTGTATATGATCTGCCCTTGCCCGATCGTGTGAGATTGTCGAACAGTGATCCAGGGGCGATATCCCTCTTTTTTGACTTTTGCATAATATCGAGCAATGCGACTTCGCTCTTTATCTGTGATGATAGGTTGAGTAACTTTTTTCATCTAGATTTCCTCTTTGAATAGTAAAAAAAGAGGAAGATAGTCGAACGTTCAAATTACATCAACAAACATAATATACTGATAATTAAAGGATTTTATTAGTAGGCACTAATAATTTAAAGTGGTCAATTTTTGAGCTTTTGTAAAATCAAAGACTTGAAAAACAATTATTAACAGCCGCTTATATTTAAATATAGTATATATATAACCAGAAAGAATAAGGTATTTAGAAAGAGTATATTAATGCTGCAATTTAACAAAAAATTATCGTGTAAAGCCAAACCAACTTTCAATCCTCATGCGTCATATAAAAATTCAACTGGTCTTTTCAGGAAGTTGACGGATGGTATCAAGAAGAGAACCTTGGTTTACTTTCCGATTGGATAAAATCGTTCCAGAGGTACTCAATAAGATACTTAAAAATAATTTTTGCTAAATCAATACCAACTAATTTGATAGACACGTTCATTACTCCCACTCTGACCGTACCTTATAATTTGATACAGCTACGCTAAAAAGGTGGTGCGTCCACAACATCAAAGCCTTGAATCCATGTCAGCTCCCATATATAGCGCTAGAGCAAGTAGGAACGGACTAGAAACAGAACACCAAAACACTGTTTTTATATACATATACTTTATTGACGTATCTGTTGCCATATGGCATAGTTAGAGGCAAAATCTTAAAATGGAATTATCAATACTATTAGTTATGGACGGATATGAATAAGCTTAAAAAAAGTATTACAGTGAGATTCTTCTCTATTGATGTAGAAGACTCCTTTTTTAATGAGCTTACATCCAATTATCTAGCCAATTTAGCGAACGATAATAACACTCGGATCATTAGCATCAGAAATAAGAAGCATCTAATAAAAGCTTCCCCATCCAAAATATGCTCCGATGAACAAGTCTATCCGTTGACTGTAGTGCGAGAAAGAAACACTTGGCAAACAAAAGCTACCAGTGATGGAAAAATATCATCTATTGAAATCAACCAAGGCATTATTGGCGACCCTTACTTTTTTTCTATTGTTCCCAAATTGAAAATAGTAATTGGGTTCACATCTGGACCAAGTGTAAGTTTGAAAAGCGTTGGTACTTCCCTACTTGAACTGTTTAGTAACAATCGCTCGAAAAAAATCAAACTTGAATTAATTCCAAAAGAAAAAGAGTTTTCAAAATTAATTGAGATAACTGATTACAGTAGCCTTCATTTCAAAATTGGTTCCTCATCACTGTCTGACGTTTCTGACGATGCTCCTCAGCTGATAAAAGATCTAAGCAGCGCCCCTTATCTAGAAGGCAACATGCAGTTAGCCCTAGATTTGTCACTTGATGAACATGAGAAAAGTGGTATTTCAAAAGAAAACGTCATTGAAATAGTGAATTATTTGTCCAATCACGACGACTGTACAGTCTTGAAAGTAAAAGGTAAAAATTCTGATGGTTCTAGTGTTCATTTAGACTTCGGAAATGCTTTTTTTAATTTCAAAACAGAAATTTCTACTCGCCACAAGTATATAGATGAAGTAATTGCACATAATGTTTTGGATGATGCTTTAATGAATTACAGTTCAAATTCCAGCACCAAAAAGCACATCATAAAATGAATTAAGAACTCTAGTAACTTCTTAAGTCCTATGACCTGAGGCTTGCAATGCAAGCCTCTTTTACTTCGCCATTGATCTCAGTTCCTTTCTGGTTATAGGATGTATCCTATCCAACAGGCCTCTTTCAAGTATTTCAAGCAATTCATTGAGAGATCCTGCTCTAATATTAAACGGCAATTTATCATTCACCTCCTTTGAAGCTTCTCTAGACAACCCCATATTTATTAGAGAAATCATTCTGTCGTCACAAGCACCAATTTCAATATAAGAGTGAAGTTTGGTATTAGAAATTTCGAGATTCTTAAGCGCTAAGACATTGCTTAACAGCACCTGATAACATCTCAAGGCATTCGCAAGTCTGAACCTAATGTCATTATTTATAACTTTTATTACGTCCCTTACCGCTTTATTTGGATTAACTTCATTATCCTCAGCATTATCTCTTAACCAATTGATTTGTTCTGTAATAATGCTTTTAAGGCTATCCCCTTGAATCCACTTTTTGGTGATTAAACAAATATAAGTCAGTTGATAATCGCCAGTGGGGGTATACACGCCAAACAACGTGAGCTTTTCGCAAACCCTTAGTAATATTTCATACAAATTAGTCGACTTAGGATGTGGCAGTGTCCACTCCTTTAAATCACCATTTTCATTTAAAAATTTGAATAGTTTATCTTGCTGGATATAACCGATTGTAGGGTTAGCTTCGAGCGTAAACGGTGCAACCTGCAAACTGTTATAGGCTCGGCTTACATTATCTATTAAAAACTGTTTGCTAACCTGACTTAAGTTCAGTTCAGGCGCATCTATCGTTCTGGATAATTTCCCAGAATAAATTTCCTTAATTAACTTATTTGCAATTGAATAGAATTTGTAATGATCCTCACCATCATGCGGATAGTTACCATTCAAAGCCAAAATTACGGAACCAAGTTCCTCGTTTAGGGATTTAAAGTAGGTGGGGATTTTTTCTTCTTGATCTGGTTCTTCGTCAAAGTAATCATCTACTTTCCAAGTATCAGGCTCAACGACAAAAATATTACCAGCGAAGTGTTCTAACATTCTCCCAGCTCTACCCGTAATGTTATTAATTTTTACATCTTCTAGCCGTTCTGACGGCTTGCCTCTAATGATTCTAAGCGGATTTTTTAAGAATAAATTCTTGGCTGGTAAATTAACACCTTCTGCTAATGTGCTTGTACACGCAACAAACTTAATCCGATCTTCTTTAACCAGATTCTCTATCATCACTCGTAATGAACTGGGCAAAGGTCCATAGTGAAAGGCAACCCCCTTACGTAAGTTTTCTGCGAGCGTGAATTCCTTATGTATAAACTCTTCAACGTAGTCAGCAGCTTCTTCAAGCTCACCACTTACATCAAAATCGACAATTTTTTCAGCGATCGCTTTAGCAAAATTTTCACAAAGATGAGTCTGGTTCCGATAAATAATATTACTGTTTCCTTGACCAAGCTTAAATACAATGTCTGCGAAATGGCTGCCAGTAAATCCTTTGCTTATGGTTAATTCATTCTCAGAATTCTGTCGCTTAATCCTAAGATTTCTGCCTTCGGGTTTTACGTCTATTACGATTTTGGCAACAGGAGAGAATGCAGTAATTTCCTTTTTAAACTGGATATCCTCGAATATTGTAGAAAAGGAATCTTGATAACTAGGAGAAGGCATACTGACAATTACTTGTGGTAGGCTATCCTCAAGAAGCTTCTCGATTGTCAAATGTAATAAAACACCTCGGCTTTCATCAGTAATGTTGTGTGCTTCATCGATAAACAAAAAGTTAAACGATATGTCGCCGCTTTGAAGTACATCAAAAAGACGTTCCTGTGTCATAACAAAGAATGTCTTGTCACCATATCCTTTGTCATGAGGAACCGTACAAATCTCTATTTCTTTTTCAAACTTCTGTTCTGTTGCAATTTCATATAGTTTTGTTGCCACTTCGGAAATAAGCGCTCTTGTAGGGACAATGATTGCAGCAAATGCACCTTCGGAATCTTTCAATCGCCTTACAAGATAACTGAGAATAATATGAGTTTTACCAGCGGAGGTGGGTGCGACGGTAATAATGTCTTCTTCAGACATTAGATCAGCCCACAGCATTCGTTGTAGTGGTCAACTAATTTTGGCCACAGTTTTAGAATCTTGGTATCTAACCTCAGATTCATTTGGCGCTAAACCAGCATTATAATGATGAGGCCTAACGTTGTTATAATATCCGTTGATATAATCACTCACACCATATTTAGCATCTTTAAAGTTTTCGTATCCAACCTTTGGCATCCACTCCGTTTTAAAGCTTCTAAAAAATCGCTCCATTGGCGCATTATCCCAACAATTTCCGCGCCTGCTCATACTTTGTGTAATTTTATAGCGCCATAAACGTTGGCGGTACTTCAAGCTTGTATAATGGCTTCCTTGGTCTGAGTGAAACATCAATCCACTTGGTTTACCTCTGCTTTCATACGCGAGTTCAAGCGCTTTTAGCGTTAAGTTAGTATCTGGCGACAACGACATTGCCCAACCAACGACTTTACGTGCAAATAAATCAACAACGACCGCTAAATAGGCCCAGCGATTGCCTGTCCAAATATACGTCACATCACCGCACCACACCGTATTCGGCTCAACAACATCAAACTGCCTATCTAGCAAATTTGGGATTTCAAGATGCTCATTACCACCCCTTTTATATTGATGTTGTGGTACTTGGCAGCTCTCTAGTTTTAGTTTAACCATTAGCTTAGCGGCGCGATAACGGCTTAATTCAAAATCGTTATTCGTTGCGATTGCTGCGATTGTCCGTGCCCCAGCTGAACCGCCGCTCATTGCATGTATGGCTTTAACTTCAGCTTCTAGCCTTATTTGCTCTGGTGTTGGCGTTGTATCCCGTATGGCCCAATATTTATAGCTGCTGCGATGCACATTGAATACGCTACACAACACGCTAATTGGGTAACGCTCTCGTTGATTTAATTTCTCAATTAACGAGAATTGTTCAGGGAGTCTGACATCAAGAGAGCGGTAGCCTTTTTTAATATATCCTTTTCTAATTCAATACGTTGGATTTGCTTTTTAAGTTCGCGGATTTCAATTTGTTCGGGTGTCATTGGTGAAGCTAATGGGGACTGGCCATTCCGTTCTTGCTTTAATTGAGTTACCCACTTACTTACAGTTGATTTACCAACCCCCATAGCTTTGGCTGCATCTTCTTGCGTGTAGCCTTGATCAACTACAAGCTGAGCTGTTTCTAATTTGATTGCAGCAGAATACGTTGCGCGTTTTAATTTCGTCATTTTTTCACCCAAATTTGTATGCAAATAGCATAACATTTCTTTCTTAATGGGTGGCCAAATTAACTATGCCACTACACGTTGAAAATCAGTCAAAGGAAAATCAAGTTCTGGTACAGTATTGAGCTCTTTCCTGAAGTCCATTTCTGCTTCTGAATAGAAGTGATAGTTGAAAGTTAACTCAGGATATTTCTTCTCAATCAGCTTTAGGTTCGGGAAGTCACCAACGCTTGAAAAAACTTTATTGGCGATACCGATTATTTCGGGATAGGAATCACCACATACTTCAATGAGCATTGATAAAATTGCCGCCCCTTCCTTGCGAAACTTCGGATCATCTACTTTATATAAAAACTGTGCAACGCTTACCAATTGCTTTAGCAGACTTCTGTCCAAATCTGAATCTTGTCCAACGAGTTTGTATATATATGAACTAAATAGTTTGTCACTTGCAGTTCGATAGCCCTTACTGGCTATGGCTTTCAACGAGAGTTTTTTTACAAAATCACTCATTTTTTAATATCCATATATTTAATGAAATTAGTAACCAAATCAGGAACCGAATCAAAAGGTAAAAGAATCAGCATCGTCTTATCGATAGTGATTCCTTGCTTTTCGATTTTTCCAAAATAATTACCAACATGCTGGCAAGCGATCTCAACGTAACTTTTCTCAAAATCATCCCCATTAATCTTGAGCAAATCTGGATTTGAAAATCCAATAAAACATGGCGAGTGAAGCACTTCGTCTAAATCAATATTGGAAAACGGGTCGAGGATTTCGAGTAAATAATTTTCCAAATCTGAGTCCATATTTGGAAAATCCATATTGCTATCTAGCAAATCAAACTCTGATTGATATGTATCTTTGGCAGACTTTATTGACTCTGTAGCTTTTGTTGCGGCCGAGTTAAAATCCTGATGTAACTTTGACTCCCCCAACATCAATCGAAATTTACCATCATAGAACTGACCATGAACTGCATCGGCACCGAACACAGGCATACGTCTACTGGTTTTTGTGGAAATTTTACTTAGAAGTTTTGGAGCTTCTAAATATACATCGAGCAATGTGAATAATATCAGTTCACCAAGTTCACCATGAGCGGTGTGTTGGCTAATTTTTCGTATGGCCTTTTCAAACAATTTAGAAGCAGCATCGGGGATATTGATACCTAACTTCTTCTCGACTTCCGTACATGAAAATACGAAATTTGCCATTATGCCGTTTTTAATTACTGTGAAAAAATCATTAAGGGAATTACCTTCTGCATCGGGTAGTAGGTATATTAGGAGGGTTTCTACCTTCCTACCATCACTGAGTTGAAAACTAACTTCTACCTGCCTCAAAACATTTTTTATTTCATCAGAATTTTTTAATTGAGGTACTAATCGCTGGTCCATAACTTTTCTTCACATTCCATTTTCAAGCTGCTCTTAATAAGAGCATGCCAACACACTTTCCAATATTAAATTACACACAAAAGCAAATATAAACCAGATGTAACTGATTCGCAGTGCCGATCTTTCCGAAGCCACTCTGCCACTACAACAAGAATAAACCAGATACTTCAACACTTTTCAAGTTGCAGCAGAGATAAAATGGTAAAGGTTAGATGCGAATCTCATGCAGGCAAGCATGAACTTCCATCTTCATAACAACCAACCCTACGTATATGCCGCATGAACCTTTACATGAAACACATAAGCTCAATTGCTAACTGAATTAGCGAATTTATTTAGGAAATAAAAAAAGCGAGTGTCACTTTCGCAACACTCGCTTTTTATGAACTACTCAACTAGTTTCCAACTTCAATTGTAGTTATCAAAACCTGATGACTGGTAATGAAATTTGTGACAATAGCTTCAGACTTTTCTTTAGCTCTGCTCATGTTAAAGTTAATAAAGGTTGTGACTGCTGTGATCAATTCTCAACAATGATACCATTATCTCTTCAATAAAGTTTGTGACAATTAAATAGCCTTACTCTTCATAAAACTTAATAAAGTCACCTCGACCGCTTTCAATATCACTCAACCAAGCGTGGTAGCTTAAAGAGTTTTAAAGGAACTCAGCTTTTATCTAGCGTTTTTCTAAATAATTTCATTTTAGCTAACTTGCTAAATTAACAATGTACATAAGACGATTTAGCCGTAGACGTATTTCTACTGTGAGTAACGCACGAATTTCTAAGGATTTTTATTATCGTCTTCCAGCTTTATTACTTTCATTAGTAAAATCTTGATTGAAACTACCCACGTAGTTTTAACAGTTTTGTTTTCTTATCAGGTAGGTAGAGCTTTCTATATTTAATAAACTCTTTCGGATATTTTCCTAGACCTGTTGATAGAATTATCTGATATGAACCCTTTAATCCTTTAAATTGTTCTAAACATGCCAAAAGATTATCCTCTTCAATTCCGGCTGTTTCCGGTGTATCAACGAGTAAGAATCTAGGAAATGTTATCGAGGAGTCACTCAATGACATTTTTAACAACGTTAAGTAGTACATTAATCTAACAGAAACTTTGGAGCTGGCCTCTTTGTAAGACCCTCCATTAATGATTGGCATATAGTTCTCAGAGCTAATTTTTGCTGTTCTACACTCGTCCAAAGATTCAGTCATTAGCTCGTTGTATACACTGTTAAATTGTTTTAGTTTCTCTTGCATATCAAGCTCAGCTTTTGATTCATGGAGCTTTCTATTAGACGCAGCACTATCAAATTTTTCCTTAAGTTCATCAGATTTTTTGATCAGTTCTAGAAGTTTTTCCTCCATAGTAAGCCTGTGGTTTAATTTAGAAATATCGTCTTTCAACTCGAAAATGAAAGAATCTATTTCTTCTAGATTTGATGAGGGTGAAATCTGTCCTGAAGATTCGATTTTGTCATTAAGGAGGGTTTTCATTTCATGTGCTTTTTCTTCAGAATCCCTGACTTTATGTTTTAGTTCGTTCAGATCGGAAATACATGCCTCGTAAGCCACGACAATAGTTTCTCTAGATTTAACGCGAGATTTGAGAATATCTATATATTCATTTGATGTATATGTGAATCTCTCAAACCTCATTTCATCAACGGGACTCCCACAAATGCAGTGATTTTCATCTACTTCAACTTCTTTTAAACAATAAGGACAAGTCTTGGAGTTAAATAGAGAGAGGTTATTATGTGTGTGGATTATTTTCTCAATATTCTTTATATCTTGATCTCTTTGTTTTATTAGTTCTTTTAAATCAACGATCTCTTTTAAAAAAATATATTCTGAGCGTTTCATTTCAATAATATCTTGCTCTAATAACGAGATGTCATTTTTTAATATGTCGATTTGAGTAGTCTGTAAAGGTTCAGGTAACGATTGTTTCGTTATCTGCTCTCTTCTTGAGAGTAGCTTACTTAAACGAGACTCATTTTCATTCAGTTCACCTCTAATGGCATCGACATTTAAAATATCATTATTTCCAGATAGCTCATTTAAATTATCTACGAGTTTTCTATACTCTTCAGATACATTCTTAGCAACTTGATATTTTTTATCAGCCTCTCTCTCTTTTGTTATTCCTGTATAAAGCTCTGAGAACTGATTACCAAGTAAAAGCTCAAAAATAGCCTTTCTGATCAATTCAGAATCAGTTAAGAAGTTCGTTTTGTTGTCTAAAGGCTTATAGATACCGCTTGGGTCAGGTAGCTGATTGTGATAAATCAACCTTAGTAAATCAGAAAAATTGAATTTAAAAGTACTATTACCTTGGCTTAAGCTAACAACGTCGATGCCCAGCTCATCAAGTATCCAATCAGAGAAAATGTTATCGTTACTATTGGGAGCTCTAAAAATACTGTATATTTGGGTTGTGTCAGCAACCACTTCAGGGCTAAAAAAAGATACATCATCGTTATCTAAATACTCAGCTACGAGTATCTCATTTTTTTGGATTTGACGACGTAGTAAGTAATTTTTACTATTTATAGAGATAAATAATTCAGCATAATTGTTTTTATCATATGCTATTTGTTCGTGTGGTTCATCTGATTTACTATCAAAGTGAGTTACTTTCCCTCCCAAACAGTAATAAATAAGGCTATTTAGTGTTGTTTTTCCTGTCCCATTGTCAGCCTCTATGAGTACTATATTAGTATCGAATTCTTCTGACTCGAAATAATATTTATCTCCATAGTAGTTTATTTTATTTATTCTCAAACATGCCATGTTTTAACACCATTATTTTTATAAACTCTTTCAATAAATGTATCTAAGGAAAGGGCTGTTATTCGCTCAACAGATGATTTTAACTTTTTTATCTTTTCATATTCATTGGCAAACTCTTTTTTACTAAAAAACTCTTTAGGAATTTCACCCTTGTTTAAAGTAAGATCTAAAGTGTCTAGGCTTTTACTTTTCCTTAACGTGATTAAGCCCCTTTTTTCTAGTGTAATCAAAAGGGAATTAAACCTAGTTATTTGAGTGACCCCATCTTTATATGATTCATATAGTATTTCTTTTTCTTGTTTAGAAGCACTAAACTCTGTTGATTTTATCATTGAGTCAAATGTTTTAGTGTCACTTAATAGCAAGATTATGAACAATAGCTTCCGACTATCATTGAAATAGGTGCCATTTCTTTTTCCTAATCGATCTAGTGTTATCAATATCCAAAAGCACATATAGTAGGGATCATCACTAGAACTGAACATAAGCCTTTTTTTTATATCACACATCGTTATACCTCGTTCAGAGCAATAAAACACTCATCAAACAGATCGTAGATTATACTTTTAATAATGACCTCATTTGACACCTTATAAGTAAAGTCATTTTTTAGTGTCTCGATTGTAGCTGTTGACTTCTCAAGCATCTTTCCTATGGCTGTAATAATTTCATCTTGCGTATAGGTGCTCTGTGCATTGAGTGCTAGATACTCTGCACAAGCTAAGAAAACTCTATACTTTAGAGCTAAGAATGATTTTCCACTATTTTTATCAATTTTTACTGTGCATGCCTCTCGCGAGTAAATCCCGTGAAGTTGCTTAGAGAAATCAGGGCAGACTGACATGAGCTTATCTCCCAGGTTTCTTTTATCTGTGATTCTTTGAGATTCTTCATGATACCTCTCCCATGAAGGGTCTAATAGTTCAACTGAAATGCTGCTCTCTGCGTTTTTGAATACCATTTTTACGTCAGAACCAGTGATAAACTTATTAGAAAACACATTATCATTCTGCCTCTCATCTAGTAGCTCCATAAGTTCGCAAAAAATAGTTTCTTCTTTACCCTCATTACTAAGATTTGATAAGGGACAGGTTTTGATTAGTTGCAGTACACTAGCCTTGAGAGCGTCATTATCTTCATCATCGAAATGCCAATATATTTTGTCGAGAAAATTATTTGCCTCTTCTAGAGTTAAATTTTCGAGTGTAGAGAAATAAGAGTTATCTAATTTATTTTGTTGTTTAGCTAGCTCTTGAGCGTAGTTTTTCGATTTTGGATTAGGAGTTTTGAAGTATTGACTACGATATTCTTCGAGAATGGTAGCTTTAAAGTATTCGAATGCTGATTGGTCTAGCGTGCCTCCGTCACTCAAAATTTTCAAAATTGGTTGAGCCGGAGGTTCTAAGGTAGTACCGTTGAACAAGACCTTCTTTTTTTCTTTACCTATTGTTGCTGTCGTATAGAACCCTAGTTTTACGTTATCACTAGACTGCCAGTTCTTAAAATATATATCGAAAAAGCTAACTAAAGTATTCTTAACAGCTTCACTTTGGAGGGTAAAGGCACTATTGTCATATGCTTTTAGTTCTTCAACTCTAGATTCAATATGCGACTCATTGACTATGGTATGGTCAACATCTTCTGTAATTTCAATCGCAGTGTAAAATAATTGCCTATCGTTCTTAATGATTTCTTCAATCATCAGCTTGATTGCACGGATCTTTTGAAGTCGAAAGCCTTTGGTTTTATCTGAAGCTCCGCGGTAAATAGTATCTTTAGCCATGTTATCCCAAATCACTACAAGTAGTGTTGTCCATATAGAAGAAGACTGTAGTTATTGTTAGAATCTTGATTGTAAAAGATAAAATTTAGAATACCAACATATTCAGGTCTTATATATTACTTTTTCTATCGAGCTCTATAATAGTGCTAATTTCCATTATTGTGTCTAAATATTGACAATAATATTGCAAAAAATCATTATTACGTAATCAAAGCCTACTTTACGATTGTCGGATCGTGTATGAGTCATTACAACTGATTTTGTACAATTGATTTGATTCGAAATACAGTTCCACAAACACAATCCCAAATTTGAACCCAATGTTAAAATTTTTCTTCTGTATTCCCAGGTTGATAAGTTTCAGCAAGCTCAGTAGCACTAGCCTCAAATAAACGAAGTGCAGCGCGAGCTGAAGATGGCGATTCAATACGAGCAAACAGCTCTTTAAATTGCATCGCATCTCGGCGTTTTTCAAGTTGCTCGATCAAAGCTAGCTCACCACGTTGATATACGTCTGGAATATTGAGGTTGATGATTTTCTCTAAGAAGCGTTGATCAGTGTACTTTTCGATACGGCGAACATGTTCCTTCTCCATGACAAATACGACATCAGCCCAAGTTAATAACTCTTCACTGCATAATGTTGTGTTGTTTCGCTTACACTCCTTCTCGCTCAAACCTGCTGACCGGTAGACGCGCAGTGGATCTTTTGCTGCGAAGTGATCTTCAGCTGTTTTGCTGCGATTTAAATTCGAGGTGCATAAAAATAAGATATTCATTTCAACTTCTCTTCAGTTGGCTGCGGCTTCCACTCTTGAGCTGCTTGATGTAATAGTCTCTGTGTATCTTCAAATAATGCGCCAAAGTCTTTCTCATTAAGCTGGGGCGGTAGCATCAGTTGAATAGTTGGGATGTGTGTCTTAGGGCAAACCGCTACATGCAATACTTCTACAATCCCATCTCCAACCATTTCGGATAACGTTCGGAACAAACGATGTAAAACAAACACAAAAACGTCATCCACCTCCAAAGGGGTGTAGAAAAATACGTTTGGTGAGTAGTCCCGAAGATGCTGTTCAAGTGCTGCCGCATACATAAAAGAACTCCAAAAACGATAAAAACCTATCCTTTAAGAATGAGCCAGAATTGGTGAAAAATCTCGGAAGTGTCACTTAAATCTCGGAAGTGTCACTTAAATTTCGTTAAAAAAGATGCTTTAACTGGTTCCGAAAAAACAGTGAAGCTTTACAGCCCTCAAAACGCAGCAATCGCAAGTCCAAATAGTTCGACTCTGTAAAATAGACTTTTGCATGCGGATACGGCGTTATCACCCAATTTTGATGGGTTGAGCCAAAATTATTAACGAACCGCTGATTTTCAACTGTTTCACCGTACCTCCAATGTTGTTCTTAAAAACGAAGAGCTAAATACCCACCAAACACTAAGCATATGCAACAGGTTTCATATAACACATTGATTTATAAACCAATTACCAAATTTCACAGTTTTCCTGTCAAGCACTTTCTTTGGCATTTTGGTTACAGAATGTGCAAACGAACATCCTAAATCAATGACTTAGCAAATTCATGCTTGCAAATTTTTTTGAAATCATTAGTCTCTTATTTGGAGACAACAAAACATGTCTTTTGCTGAGAGATACGCATTAAAAATCTATTTATTAGCTGTTTGAGTTGCTTGTGTCTTACTTAACTGGCTTTCTTCGCAACGCAGTTGCGGAATAACAAGATTAATTGATAACAATAAATAACTGTCTACCAATTTTAAAAATGCCTTCTTAGAGACCTCACTAGCCAGAACCTACTGAACCTTCCATTTTAGTAACTGAGAGACCTTGTAGAATGCCAAAGCATGTTCAAATCATGTTTTGGCGCTTACATACGGAAACTTAATATTCACTTTCTTGGCCAGTATCTATAACGAACGCGCTTCGGTAAATGTGAATACAGCCAAGCTTTATCCCTCTTAAACAACCAAGTGTATGCTGCTCTTATAGCATTTTGGATATTCCCTCGCGTACTATTGGGCTCTTGCTTTAAAAACGCGAGTAATCTAGCGCGGTGTTTGCCACGCTTTATCTGATACCGCCTATATTTTCTTAGCTCTACAACGTCAGGATGCTGTGACAATAACTGCTCAACAGCACCAATGGAGCAACCAAATGCTTGCGCTATGACCTTTGTGGGTATCCCTTGGCGCAATTGCTCTACAATAACTTTTCGTTCATAGGCGAAGATGAATTGTTCACGCCTATCTATGAAGATATTGTTCTGAATCGCTAGCTGTTTAACCTTAATCACACTCAGGCCGCTATATGAACTAGCTTTCCTTAAACTTTCCCCCGCTTTCAAAGCCTCTAACGCTTGATTTTCTTTTTGTATAAATCGCTCTTTCTCTAAACTTGGTGTCTGCACTTCAAGAGTTTGATTTCCACTGCATTGCCCATAATCCTTAAACCCCTCAATTGAGCCAAACAACATTCCAATCATTAAAAGGTGTAATAACGGGTGGTGATGAGAGTCAGCTTGATAAAAAAGACAAGAAGGGAAAGTGATCCCTTGCCCCAGATTAAAGATAAGCGCCACTTCATAGCTATCTAAAATAGGCTCCCAAAACCCCTCTAAGCTTTCCCTTAATTCACGTTGGTGTATTGAATTCACATTGGCTGCAAATCCAAGTTCAACGAGCTTAGTACGATAAGTTTCAGCGGCTTTAATGCCATCCCCCAAAGAATTCACCTCTGTAAGCAACGAGAAGCTCAAATTAGCCAAAAGACAAGCCTTAGGGGGAGATGCTTTAAACTCTGTCTTTAAATCGCTCTCAGGTGGCGTTGAGAGTGCTCTACGAGGTATATCCACACTAATTAAATCTATTCCGTGCTTAACGCACGAAGTCACACCAGGCAAAAAATGGCTAACATGCCAAAATGTCACCCCATAGCGCTCAATATCCTCCTGAACACACATAGGGCAATAATTGTTAGCATGCTTTGGATGAATTCGGCTCGCAGTTAATGACATCTTTGAAAACGTTGCACATGTATCACCATTTTTTACGTCTTTTAACAAAGATGCATAATCGTTAGCTTGGCAAAAATGTTTAAAGTAAGGAATTAACGTGTGATCATTAATCAACTGAGAAAGAGTCAACCCTGATTGCGCTGCAAGTTGAGGTAGGTATCCAGGAAATTGCGCATTCATTTGCTTGTTTCGACTGCCTAACAAAAGGTTTTGACCTTGTGTAATACAAGGAAAAGGCATTCCAATAATCCAACGAGATAACCAACTATAAACGCTCTCCCCCATATAGATAGGCGGACAGAAATACTCAGCTTTCATCACGAGAGTCCATCACTAACTTGAAAATATCATCAAGTTTTAACGATTTGAGCATCAAAAGAATGCTGATCGGTGGGATCCTTGCATCACGATACGCAAAAGTAACAATATTCAATACCTTTTGACCGACAGAGAAAATATCGCCCCTAGAGCGTTTGAAATAAATATCAAAAACAGCGTCATTTAAGCTTTGCTCAAAATTAGTTTGCATCGTTGAAACATCAAGGCGTTGCGCTACACTGAGATTTCTAGGAAGTTCCTTGTAACCAAGTTTGTCTCTCATTAGCCCTCTTAAATCTTCGATACTCAACTGCAAAGGGTTTTGATAAAGAGCTAAACTTATTGCATCAAGCCAGTGAGAGTCGGGATAAAGAGCTAAGCTACTTGGAAGTAGTTGATGTTCACACTCAAGACAGCGATCATTTTCAGGAGGTAAGCTGTGTCGTTGAAAATGCTTGTATTCAAATCCACAATGTTTGCACCCACTTATTAATGGCGTTTGATGTTTATAACAGCGTTGAATGCTCGGTATTTGATGACATGCATGCCAATACGTTGTCCCATATTGGTCACAATCAGCCTGAACACATTCATTACACCATCGCCAATGATAAGCTGATTTTACATGAGTCTGCATTCCTACTTGAACTTTCCCCCCTGATAACAAATAACCCTGCTCATTTAAATTCGCCGCATCTTGCTCAGATAAGAAGTACCTGTAAAACGGCAGTAAAGTATGCTCATTGATGATCTTATCAACACCATAAGTATCAATGTAATGTGAAAGCAGCTCTGCATAAATAGGTCGCCAGATTACTGAAGGGTTAAGTTGATTGATGTTTGGGAAGTAAGGCTTGCAAGTCATCAAAAAATCATTACGTCCTTGTATATCAAACCATCGCGCTAAACTGCTAAGAAGGTGCTCTCCTGGAAACAGGAAAGGCATTGAAATGTTATTCATCGCCACCCACTCCAGTGCAAATCTCTTGCGCAAGCAAATTAAAATCCACCAGCTTTACGTCTGAATGCGGGGTATCATCGGATTTCTTAACTTGAGGTAATTTCGCTTCACTGGTTTTATCGGCTTTCTTAGCCTCCTTGGCTTCTTCGTTAGAGTAAACAGCTTTCTTACTGTTGTTAGCTCGGATTTTTTGCTCGAATAATTTACGATTTCCTTTTCGTAAGGCTGAAAGAGCAGAATCAATTAAATGAAATTGATTTTGATATACGCGTTCTAGCAAGATGATATCGAACGTTGAGCGATATTTTTCGCTCTGACCAGGTTTGTTGATAAGAGCCTTCAACGTTTCATGATGCAACAAAGCTAAGCGAACCATGATCGCTGGTAGACTCACTGACAGCTCGTGAAACTTACCTTTAAACTGTTCTCGATTTGATTCGTCGTTATTTAATAGTAGCTCGTGAGGGAATAACGCATCGAACAAGTTATTAAAATGAACTGAGCTCTTTGGGTGCAAAACAAATTTAAACTGACGATCATTAAGCATACGTCTAACTGTTGACATATCATGCCCAAGTCGATGATCTGACTCTTTTAGTGTATCGAATAACTCAACTCCAATTTGAGTTGAACTCTGTATGATTGGTACGCCTATTTTATTAAACAGTGTTTCTAAAGTCTGTAAATTCGGGCTCCCTTTAATCTTTCCGTACCCGAGCATAAATTGAAGTTCATCAACATGCACAACCCCAAGATAATGATTAGCAGCAATACTCTGCATTGCTGCCATCAAGCTATCAACTGAGTACTTCTTATCATTTTGCCCTATCCATATGTCGTGATAGCTAGTGCCCAATGCCTTATCGACCGCTCTAAAAAAATTAGCGCACATCGCTTTCGGTGAGCCATTAGCTGGCAAGTCAAATGAGACCCAGACCAGCTGTAGTTTTTTGAAATGCTCGCCTTTGTAACTTGTATGCTCAATTGCTTGCGGAATTGTGCCAAGAACCTTCCTAATGGTTGTTGTTTTACCTGTTCCAGACTCACCGTACACTAAACATGCTGGGGCTGTTGACATCCCTGCTACTTGACCATCAAACATTTCTTGGTGTTTTAATGAGTGCGATATTTTTCTCATTAAAATTTGCATTGTTTTTGAAAATGGATTTCGATGAACATAACAAAATAGCAATAAGCTCATTATTTTATTATGTATTCTCCAAGCCTGAGGATCCGGTATATATACGTCTGTTAGTTGTCGAAGTTGAGTTAATTGATATATCTCAGGTAACTCCCAAAAATTAGGAACTATGTTAGTGATAACAGTCAACTTTTTAAGAAATGACTCTTCAAACAATTCAACTTGAATTGTTTCAGAAAGCGGATTGTCATTTAAATTTGGATCTAAATGAGGATGATATTCTGCTTTAATCATGACCTGGTGCTCCGTTAATTCATTTCTTCGTCTAAATCATCATATTGATTGTGATTTATATAAGTTTCTGACTCAGCTTGATTGCTGCCAGAGAGGTTTTCATAAAGCTCTATCTGATGCATTAATTGATGAATCGCTTTAAATTGAAGTTGTCGCTCTTTGACACCCGGTTGCATGCTTGTGCGAGTGTTTTCTGGCGCATCAGAAATCTGCTGCTCATTGAGCTTTAGAAGTTGTTGAGATAAATTTTCCTTGAATATTCGAAGCTTTTTAGCATTCAATCGATTCTTATGACGTTTATCTTTAAATTGCTCTAAGAGATGCAGTACCGGTTCCCAGTGCTGGTTAATAAACGGAGATTCATCATTAACATTTTTTAAATCAAAGCGAATGTACTGACCATCCTGAGTTTTGTGATAGATAGTATTTGTCCACGCTTTATAGCGTTTGACTGGTATCTTAAAAGCTTTGTCATGTTTAGCTTTTGAAAACCAATTAGCTTTTTTTGCGTAATCAGAGTAATAGACTAACCCTTTAAAGTAGATTCCATCGGCGCGAACAGTCGCAGTTTCTTCAGGTAAAAAAGCCCAGTAGATTTTCCCTCGCTCAATAAGCTTCGCATCTCGTCCGCCGTTCATCTCTTGCTTTAAGCTGTGAACAAATAACGCTTTAGGGGTGATATCAATGTTGTTTCTTATTGCATTAATATCATGTCGATGTAACCGATCAGCTGTATTATTGACCAGCATAATGGTTTGGAAAATTTCAATTCTTAGTGAGTCATAATCTAATAGTGCTTGATTGGACGGATGTTGCTCTCCTCGACCAAGATCTTTAGTAATTGCTCCAGGTGTGAAGTGAATAGTCGTGTCATTTAAGGTGTTAAACTTACTCTCTACTGTGCCTTTTGCATCTCCGCGAAACACAGCTGTAAAGTTATATCCCAAAACTCCTACTTCAGACTGAAGTACCGAGGTTATGACGCGATCAGGATGCTCATTGCCATTATCAACGGTGATTTGATACGGCATATGATGTGAGGGAAAATCTTCTTCTCTTATTGTCAAGCCGATACTTTCTGCATATTTAACTTTACAACTGCATGCGTTAATCAGAGCCTGACATGCCCCTTGCCAGTTAGGCCCATCAAACCCAATGTAAAACCCCATAATCATCGTTGAGTAAACATCAATAACGATGTACAAAACCGGTCGCCCCATAGAATATTGACCAGACACATCAAAAGGGTAACGAACATAGCTATCTATCACTGTCGCATCTATTTCATATCGATGAGTTGCACCAATCACGCCGTCATGCGCAGCACCTTGCCGTGCGGCATAATCTTTTTCGTAAACAATGTTTCCATAGCGAATTTCGACATAAAGCTTTTTATCTATTAGCTTTTTCAAATGATATGTTATTTGCTCTTCTGATAAACAATATTGCTCTTCGAACGGAATACGAGTTTCAACTTCAATGCCATCAATTTCACGCACAACTACAGATGTTTCAAAGTTATATTGATAAAGCTCAACAGCCTTTTTATAGCTAAACGATGCAAATTTCTTTTTGCCTTCCTTTGAGTTCAAGAAAGCTAAAACCTGCTTAAATTGTTCTTTATGCTGCTGTGTAACCCCAATTGATTTTGAGAGGCTTTTGCTATTATCAGCACGTCCGCGACCGCGCTTTACATTGTCTTCACCTGGAGCGGCTGGTAAAAAATAGTTTGATCCGGTATTTTTTAATTTAGTGGGTAATAACGCATTGATTGAACAACCGAACACAATGTAACGATTTAAAGCGTTGTAATAAACACCCCGTGTTAACCAGCGCTTTCCCTTATCCTTATCCTTATCCTTATCCTTATCCTTATCCTTATCCTTATCCTTATCCTTATCCTTATCCTTATCCTTATCCTTATCCTTATCCTTATCCTTATCCTTATCCTTATCCTTATCCTTATCTTTATCCTTAGCCATTTTTTCAGACAAAATTAGCTCATCAATTTCTTTGCTGATACTTGTTTTTCCATAAAGGTATTGATTAATTACACTTTCGGTCGTTAAAGGCGCTAATTTTTGATACTTATAGTCTCTTTTATCTATCCATGTTTGACGACCAATTCTCACTAGTTCTTTATCTGAATACGACATCTCAGCAGGTAGATCATAGCTGCTCACCTCTGAAGCTAATTTAATGCGCTTATACAGTTCATTAAATGAAAAAACTTTTGGTTTCGAAATGTTGTCAGCGACTTCTGATATGCACATATCAGAGACAGCAGCCTTTTTGAGATGGAAGTTAACGTGACAAACTCGCCATCTTATAAGCGTTTCTTTACTATTCTGACTTGTAGAAGCCTTACTTTTAAAGACAATGCATTGACCCACGAAAATCATAGCAGCAACTCCACGGGTCTAAACAAGCGAATAAACTTATTGATATTTACGGGCAGAAGGTTATGTAAACCAGAGAATTGGAACAGGCTCTGAGCTCTCTGAAATGAGTGGTTTTGTGCTACGGACAGGCTTTTGAGAAGGACTTGCAGCTCAGCTCTTGGGCTCACTATCCAAGCTTGAATAAATGCAACGCAGAACTGTTTTAATTCATCTATGTTAGTTTCAAAATCATAAGCTAATTGAAAATAATCAAAGTTCCATGCTTCTTCTTTTGTTGCATCACGTTCAGTCAGTATTCGATACTCAACATCTCTACGCTTCCAGTATTGACGTTCAATCTCAAACTTTTGCCAAGTTCTTTTGTTAATTCTTTCAACTTCGTCTTTAGTGTTTAATTTATAAATTTGATCCCAATATTTGAAAGTGTAAGCAATACGATATTCTTTCCCTTCTTTATTTCTATATGTTGCAAGCAGATCTGTAGTCATTACATGAGCTACATTCGTTTGCCAATTTCGAGGATGAATCAAATTCAAACTCACTGAAATATCGAGTGTCTCGTCCAAATCCAGAGCATATTGAGAAAAGATTCGCACTATATTCTTTTGAAGTAGAAGTTTTTTATATGCCCTTAGCTCACCATCTGACAATAAGTGGACGTGAAGCTTTTGGATTGGACAATAAATCCAGTGACGGCGACCGATTTGATTCACATCGCGAACAGTTAAATATGATTCATAATCATCTAAGTTATGAATCAACTTTTTCCATTTATTTAACTTTCTGATTGTTTCCTTGTTGGTTACAACAAGTTTAGACATAGACAACTCTGCACAAATAAAAAACAATTTAGCAGAGAAAAGTTTAATCCGGCAGTCTACAAAACAACATAACTATATGATATAATTGAGAATATAATATATCGATAATAAAAAGACCTGCCAATTTAAAGAATGGCAATTTTTGACATTTTTAAAATCATAATGAAAACAAGATACTGGTATTTTCGGGGTTATTTACTATTTCAGTATTAATAAAAAATGGCGGAATTGGAGAATGTTTTTGGTTATAAAAACCACAAAATCAATAACAAAAAACTTTTAATAATTCTCCAATTTGATAGTTATTAATCGATAAAAGCATGTTGAATGGGGAAGACTAGACTCCCATAAAAAAGATTTTTTGCCTGATTCTGATGTTAAAATGAGTGGTCATAGAGAATCAAGCTCACTTTTAGACAAAAATGTTAGTGCCAACGGGTGGCTCTGTATCAATAAGATACCTTTACATTGAACTATTCCCGACTCTATACGATCGGAAGCAGACGCTCAAAAATCTATTATCGCAAGGCACAAATAATGTGCTAGTTATTAATTTTTTAAATTAGCGTTTATGAATATAGGTTAAGCTACTCTTTCCATTGTAATTTATCTAAGGGGTAGCCGCCAAACCATTTTGGCTCGTCCATTACAAAGTGGCTGGTGATACTTTCTATACCTAATTCTTCTTGCAATAACTCATCACAAAACTCGTTAAACTCTTCTACAGAAGTACAAATAACAAAGGCTATGTAATCGATGCCACCATTTACTCGTAAACAATCGACCATTTGAGGATATTTCTTAATAGCTTTTTCAAAAACACTACAGTTTTGATAAGTATTACTTTTCAGCTTAATGTTGGCATAGGCTTTTACGTTAATACAAAGTTTATTTACATCGAGCGCCATCACATACTGTAGGATATATCCTGCTTCCTCCATCGCTTTGACACGCTGTAAACAGGCACTCGGCGATAAGCCAACCCGCTCAGATAGCTCGTTATTGCTAATGCGAGAATTATTTTGGAGTTCGATTAAAATATTACGATTAATTTTATCGAGTTTAACCTGCTTCTTCACCATAGTTACCACCACGTGATAGAGACAAAACTAATTGTAGTTTCAACGTCTCATTTCAATATATTTTGTTAATTTTTAGCCTAGTTAAGCGACATTATTTTTAAGACATTACGTAAAATAGTGTCAAAACACATTATTGGAGCTCTAAATGTCAGATAATCCCAATGTCTTAATTAAAACTCAATTCGGCAATATTACCGTATCACTTTTTGCTGATAAAGCCCCTGTAACGGTTAGTAACTTTTTAACCTACGTACAAAAAAAGCTTTTTGACGAGAGTAGTGTTTTTCGTATTGTTACCAAAGACAACGCTAATCAACCAGAAGACACCAATACCCAAATTCAAGTGGTTCAAGCGGGGTTACCTCCTGAGCATCCTAGCTTGTTAGCACCTATTGCTCACGAAGCAACGAACATTACCGGTATTTCCCATACTCATGGCACCATCTCAATGGCACGTTTTGCCCCTGGAAGTGCAGATGGCAGCTTTTTCTTTTGCATTGGTGATCAATTAGAGCTTAATCACGGCGGTAAGCGCTATGAAGATGGCTTAGGCTTTGCCGCTTTTGGTCGTATTACTGAAGGCGATGACGTTTTGATAGCGATTTACGAGAAAGGGGAAAAACAAGAGTATTTGGAAAATGAAATCATCATTCATTCGATTACTTTACTCTAATTAATCTTCCTTGTTGAAAAGCCAAGCGATATAAAGTAATTCATAACGTTTGGCTTTGTGAGCTATAAATTTATCGCGATTTCCTTGCTAATGGCATCATCAAAGCGAAGCACAGCATAAAAGCGATAGCACCCATGGTATTAACTCCGAGGTAGCTATAACCAACAATTATTTGTGCCGCCATCATTGGACCTATTATATACCCAACGCCAACGAGTGTTTGTGCAGCACTAATATATTTACCACTGTGATCAGCATCTGAAATAATGGCAAAAGTACGTGCGCCAACAATGCTCCAGAAAAAGCTAAAAACACTTAAAAGCATTAAATACTTAAATTCGCTAACGTCAAATAGCACAGCGATTAATGAGACGCCCATAATGACCACAGAGAGTGATAACAGCCACGCATTTTTTCCTTTGTCATTTAGCCATGCAAAAAATAGAGCACCTAGTAAGCCAGCAATCATTGCCAGCGCTAAAGCTTGTGATACGTAGTCTAACGATAACCCAGCGTCTGTACCTGCAAATGAAATGTAAGTCCATGTACTGCCAATGCCAATGTAAAAACATAGTAAGCCAGCAAGGGCGATTAAAAAGTACTTAGGCGCAATATAGTGGTTGCATGGGTTGGCTTCTTCACTAGTCAAATAGCTTGTAGTATTTTGCGGTAATTGTTTAACGACCAGTAAGGGCAATAGGTAAAGCGCGGCCATAGCAACAAATACTGCTATTAGGCCACCTGCTTGATAAATAGGTGCAACCGTTACTAAACCCAAAGCTTGTACGCCAACCACCACCGCGGTATAAAAGCCAAACCAACGATTAGGGTTTGATGTCATACCTATGGCTGTTATCCCAACTGCTACTAGTAAGCCTTCACCAAAACCTGCAATGATACGGATGAAGCATAGTAGCGTAAAACTGTCAGTAAGAGCCGAAGCTAAATTAGCCAAAACAGTGATGGCAACACCGACCAATGTTACTTGTCGAAATTGAAGCTTTTGGATAAAAAAAGAAAATAGTAAGGTGGCGATAACAATGCCGACGGAGTCGGTTGACGCTAGATGACCTATTTGTTGATCAGTGAGTGCCATTGTCTTGGCGACAACTTCTAAATACACTGGTAAAAATAGCAATACCAAGTAGCCAATTGGCGCCGTGAGTAATCCAGAAAGGCCAAAGGCGAGATCATTATTTTTGCTTATTTGGTGTGAGGCAACAGCTGACATATACCCTCCGAAAATAATAGAGCCTAGCTACTCGCTAGGCTCATTATGGTTACTGATTATACTGGTAAATGCTTTTAGCGTCTTGCACAGTAATAAAGCCATTCAGGATATCTTTGGCGATAGCCTTTTTATCTCTTAACTTCGGCTCGCCCCAGCCGCCACCATTACCGGTAACAAGGCGTAAAATATCGCCTTTTTGCAATGGATATCGGCTCGTGCGGCTAAATTTAGCTTTAACTTTGCCATCAGCGCCAACCACTTCTGCATAGTTGCAAGAGCCACTTTGACCGCCATCAACGCCCCAAGGCGGCGTAATACCTCGACCAAAAAAGCTTGAGATATCGGCACCATCTTCTAGAATGCGATATTCTAAAATGACGCCATTACCGCCACGGTACTGGCCTGCGCCGGCACTTGAAGTGTTAAATTCATAACGTTCAATACGTACACCATAGCGTTCTTCGGTAATTTCTACTGGAATATTACTGGTTTCACCATTACCAACACAAAACTGACCTTTTTCCCCATCTTTAGCGTTGTTTGCGCCCCAACCGCCAACCAGTGGCTCAACTAATAAAAATGGCTCTTTAGTTGATGGATTTATACCTGATAAGTTCATCGTACAAACACTACCAAATTGTCCTGCCGTTAAAACTTCAGGAATAGCAGGAGATAATGCTTTTCGAATAACATCAGCAGCACACACCATAGCTTCAAAATAAGAAGAGACTGGCGCGGGGCGTTTTGCAGTTAAAACCGTACCTTCTGGGCAACGTACATGTAAACGTCTAAAACAGCCATCTGTTGATGGTGCATCTGGTTCAACAACACCCATAAATACTTCACGGGCGGCTGACTCTAGTACGCCCATCGTACAGTTAATTGGCCCCGGTGCTTGCTCTGACGAGCCAGTAAAATCACAAATAAAAACTTCATCAGTGATCGTCACTTTTACTTTTACAGTAAATGGCCCGTTGCCCATACCATCTTCATCAATAACATCTTCGGCATAGAAATCACCTTTAGGTAAGGTTTTAAATTTCTCCATGACCATAGCATCCCCATGATCAAGTAACTTATCAATTGCCGTTAACGTAGTATCTCGACCGTATTTTTCCATGACTGATAAAAAGCGTTGTTCACCAACTTTTAACGAGGCGGCACATGCTTGTAAATCACCTAAGGTCATATCTGGTAAACGCACGTTTGCTTCAATTAAATCAAGTAGTGCTTGGTTAGCGACGCCTTTTTCAAATACTTTAATGCCAGGGAATTGCAAACCTTCTTGATAGATAGACGTAGCGTCTGCACTATAACTGCCAGGATCTTTACCTCCAATTTCTGTCCAGTGAGCCTTATTGGCTGTCCAAGCCACTAAAGTATTCCGGTAAAACACTGGGCGAATCATACAAACATCAGATAAATGGGTTCCACCGCCCGAGTAAGGGTCATTTAAGATAAAGACATCATCAGGGAAAATCTGATCGCTATCATATTTTTTAATGATGTTTTTTACGCCAGCATCAAGTGTACCGATAAAACCAGGAATACCATTACCTTGAGAAATTAATCGCCCTTTGGCATCTGTAACGCCAATACCATAATCGAGTGACTCATAGATGATTGGGCTTTTACTACTACGCTGTAGTGCAATAAACATCTCTTCACCAATGGCTATCAAGGCATTTTTTATGATCTCAATGGTGAAGATATCAACACTAGTGGTATTTGACGTGTTCTCTTTAATCGCAGTCATTAGTTAAATCCTCTGTGTTGGTTATTGGTTTAAGTGAATATGAATACCGCCAAAGGCATCCACTTCCACTTTACTATCAGGAAGAACAACTGTAGTTGTGGTTGGCTCTTCAATAATTGCAGGGCCAGTAAATTCCATACCATGATGTAATAACTCACGTTGATAAATACAGGTGTTGTGAACCCCTAAATCGTCAAAATCAACGTCACGCTCACCAACTTTTGCAGAGCTGGCATCTATTGATTCACTTTTCGCTACTGAAGCAATTTCTGCTTTATCAAGTAAGCCATAGGCTACTAAATGAAGATTAACCACTTCAATGGCTGAACCTTCTAAACTAAAGGTATATTCCTGTTCATGGGCTTTGTGGAAACGAGTAATTAATTCGTTGATAAAGTCCTCTTGTGCCATTTTTAAGTCAGGCACAGCAATTTTTACTGTGTGCTCTTGGCCATCATAACGCGCATCAAGATAGAGCTCGTGCATTACGCGATCATCACTAAAACCATCTTCTTGATAATCAGCTAAAGCTTTGTTGATTACGCCATCAAAAGCATGATCAATTTCAGCTTTGCTGTGTCTACTAATGGCAATTTTATGGGTTTGAATGTAGTCGCGACGCAGATCTATCATTAACATTCCCCAAGCTGAGAACACTCCAGCAAATGGTGGGATAATGACTTTTTTCGCATTAAGTTCTTTAGCTAGCGCCGTTGCATGTAAGGCACCACCGCCACCAAAGGCCATTAACGAGAAATCACGAGGATCATATCCACGGTTTACCGAGATAAGCTTTAGTGCATTTACCATATTTGAATTGGCAATTTTTAGCACTCCATGGGCAACATCCATCGCTTGTACACCGAGCTCACCTCCTAATTTAGCAAAGGCATTGTGTACTGCTTTTACATCAGGCTTGATATCACCACCAGCAAAGTTTTCTGGGTTAATACGACCAGTATAAAGGTTAGCGTCAGTGGTAGTTGGCTCATTGCCGCCGCGGCCATAGGCCACAGGTCCTGGCGTAGAGCCCGCACTTTGTGGACCAACATGTAAGCTACCTGCCGCGTCAATCCAAGCAACAGAGCCACCGCCATTGCCAATCTCAACAATATCAATAACTGGTGTTTTTACTGGATAACCTGCTGATTTTGCAGTTTTTTCTAACATATATTCAGTGGTTATGCGGGTTTCACCATTATGAATTAGTGAACATTTCGCGGTTGTACCGCCAATATCAAGTGCCATGATATTGCCATCGCCAATAACTTTACCGTAAGCCGCCGCACCTAAAATACCTCCAACAGGTCCAGACTCCACTAAAGTGATCGGGTTTTTACTTGCCGCATTTAAAGTGGCGATACCACCGTTAGATTGCATGATGAATGGATCATTCTTTAAGCCTTTCTCTGCTAGCTTAGTTTTCAATTTATTTAAGTATTGCTGTGTAGGTGGCAGAACATAAGCCGAGAGCACAGTGGTATTAGTGCGCTCATATTCACGCCATTCGGCTGAGATTTCATGTGAGGAAATTACATCCACTTCTGGCCACCCTTGTTTTATTGCAGCAACGGTTTCTTGCTCATGAATAGGGTTTAAATAGGCATGTAGGAAACAAACACCAATCGCTTCAATATCTTGTGACTTAAAATAGCTGATGATTTCAGGCAAACTAGTTAAATCAAGCTTAGTTACAACATTACCTTGGTGATCTAATCGTTCGGGTAACTCAAGGCGTAGGTGGCGCTCAACAAATGGACTAGGTTTTTGGTAGCAGTTATTGAAAATATCTGGCGTATTGCCGCGAGCAATTTCTAAAATATCGCGAAAACCCTGAGTGGTGATAAGGCCCGTTTTAACACCTTTACGTTCAGTGATTGCGTTAATTACTACCGTTGAGCCATGGGCAAAGAAATCAACATCATCAAGGCAAATACTCGCTTTATCAACAGCGTTAACAACGCCCTGTTCAAAATTAGGTGGTGTGGTATCGCTTTTTACCGCTTTAACTTTACCTTCATCTATGTAAACAAGATCGGTAAAGGTGCCACCAACATCAGTTGCAACTCGTACAGTCATAGAGACCTCTAAAAAAAGAAGATTGGGGAAAATTGGTAGCCACTTATTTGTGGCTACCGCACCGAAATTTACCGACTAAAAATTAAACTTCGCCTGCATACCAATTTGTCTTGGTGCATTTGGCATGCGAATTAATGGGTTAAATAAGAACACTGTTTCTGGTGATTCTTCGTCAGTTAAATTGTTGGCAAATAACGACACAGACCAGTTTTCATTTTCAAAAGTGAAATTGGCATTTAGGTAAGTGTGAGTATCAGACTTGCCGGTATCTTCGTTAAATATGTCAAAGCTTCTTGGACCAACCGTGTTGAATGCAACGCGAGAGCTTAATAACCAATCGCCTGAAAGCTCAGTGAAGTGAGTAACGGAGCCATTAAAGTTGAACTCAGAAACATAAGGCATAGTGCCGCCTTCTGTTTCTTGAAGATCGCGGCCTGATAAAATATCTACACCTTGGTTTTTAATAATTTCGTTATCAATTAATCCAGCGCCAATAGCGATTTTTAAATCGTCAGTCACGTTGGCTGATAATTCGAGCTCTAAACCATTGATAGTGACTTCATCAATGTTTAAGTTCTCTAGCGTAAAGGTTGTTGGGTTTAAGCGAGTGAATTGCGCCTGCTCTTGTAAAATATGAAATGCGGCTACATTTAACCAAACACGATTATCTAACCAAGTGGTTTTTGAGCCGATTTCAACAGTGTCTGACACCTCTTCGCTGTACTGGCGGTTCACTGTTGGTGCGTACTCGTTAAAGCCGCCAGATCTAAAACCTTTTGAATAGGTTGAGTAAAATAAAACATCTGGCGTGTACTGCCATGCTAATGACGCTTTAGGTTGTAATTCACTAAAGGTTGCTTTGGCTCTTGATGCAGCAACATCACGCTTATCATAAGCTTCACGGGTTTCTGAGTCATAACGAAGAGCAAAAGTTAATTCTAAGTCTTCTGAGATATCGTAGTTACCTTGACCAAATAATGCATAAGCATCACTTTCTTGTTCGGTTTTTTCACCGGTAAATACTAATGTAGGGTCACTTTTAACTAACTCTTTGACATCGTCATAAGTAACACGCTCAGTTGGCGTAACATCCCACACTTGGTCGTAAGATACACTTCTGTCTTTAGTTTCAGCAAATCCACCAACTGTCCAACGAAAAGCATTATCAATTGATGAGGTAAAGCGTGCTTCAATGCTCTTGCCATCTTCTTTAATCGGGTTGATTTGAGTAATTGGGAAATAGAAGTTCTCTTCACCGGCATCTAAATGGGTAAAGTCACCATCTGAGAAAAACTCGATATCGGCGCTATTAGCAGAAGCGACAACCGTTAATTCACCTGTATTAAATTCACGCTCAAGCTTAGCTGATACAAAATACATTTCTGAGATATCTTCACCAACAGTGTTGGCGTCTGGCTGAATATCGAAATCTTCTAATTCTTCAGCAGTGATATACGCCATATAGTTACTACCTTGACGAGTGTCAGAGTAATTACCCTGTATGGTTAAGCTAGTTTCATAATCAATATAGTATTCCAACATACCTTGGAAACCATAAGCACCGTCAACAAAGTCAACTTCTTCATTTAAGTAGGTGTTAGCAATTTGACCATCACGGTCGTGGTAATTAGCAGAAAAACGGTAGTAAAGCTTATCCTCGCTAATTGCACCACTAATAGCTGCATTTAGTTTAACGTCATTACCTTCAGCAAACGATACTTGGATTGAACCTTCGGTTTCATCGCTTGGCGCTTTAGTAACTATATTAATTGCGCCACCAATGGCATTTTTACCGTAAAGGGCGCCTTGTGGGCCGCGTAATACTTCTATACGCTCTATGTTGTGTAGACCTTGGTTGATAAATTCAAGGTTTGGCACGGTTACGCCGTCAACCACATAAGCAATTGGCGCTTCACCAACTTGAGGTGTGATAAGGCCGCGTACAGTGACAAAATTTAATCCTGAGCGGAAGTTAGTAGAAACATCTAAGTTAGGAGTAAGCGCAGAGAAATCTTTAATAGTAGTTATTCTGGCTTGTTGGATTTCTGCTTCATTAATCACTGTCACTGAATCAGGGATTTGTTGCAAAGACTCAATGCGCCCCCTTGAACTCACAACAATTTTCTCTATTTTTGCATTGTCTGCTGATGTAGCTTCTTCAGCAAAAGTAGGGGTAGTAAATGCTAGTGTACTGCTTATAGCTAACGTTAACTTAGCTGGGCGTAATATCTTATTCCGCAACATAACTCACCTTCTATGATTCATTTATTTTTAATATTTATTGTTATATCCACGATAACTCTTCTTTTACGAAAAATTTCACTGTATGTAACACCTTAAAC
Organism: Pseudoalteromonas sp. GCY; assembly: GCF_016695175.1. Lineage (NCBI taxonomy): Bacteria > Pseudomonadati > Pseudomonadota > Gammaproteobacteria > Alteromonadales > Pseudoalteromonadaceae > Pseudoalteromonas > Pseudoalteromonas sp. GCY. The sequence goes on along the minus strand of NZ_CP068023.1, from coordinate 944,992 downwards.
AAAAAGTCATGTGCTTATTTACTACTTAAAGTGAATTTATATTTGCTTGACTTGGTAAAAAGGGAAATGTCGGAAAGGTTAGGTGATCGTTTTATAATGACTTTTTATTCATGCGATAGAGGTTAAGAGCTAGAGTTCATCTTTTGAATATGAACAATAAACACCAAAAAAGGATTTTCTGTACTTGCTCTATTGGTGCCTTTTACTGAATACAAGAATCAAATTAGAAAGCAGAGCCATAAAGGCCTGCTGCTAAGTTACCGAACTTTCGCTTCTCACTCAAAGCGGACCTATAGGTAATTGCGTAACTGATAATGGGGCAATAACGAGTTAACAAAAAGGCGAACCATTTGGTTCGCCTTTTTAGTGATCTACTAGCTAGATTGTCACAATCTTAATTACCTGTCACAGACTTCATTAAAACTGTCACAATCTTCATTACCAGTTATCAAAACCCTTACGCGTCGCGGTAAGTATCAACCGCTGGGCAAGAACAGATTAGGTTACGGTCGCCGTATACGTCGTCGATACGGGTTACCGTTGGCCAGAATTTGTCTTTTGCTACGCTTGGTACTGGGAATGCAGCGTAGAAACGGTCGTATGCACGGTTCCAATCGTTGCTTAGTACGTCAGCTTGCGTGTGTGGTGCGAATACTAATGGGTTGTCTTCGATAGACCACTCGCCTGATGCAATCTTGTCGATTTCACCTTTGATAGAAACCATGGCTTCGATAAAGCGGTCGATTTCTACCTTAGACTCAGATTCCGTTGGCTCAACCATAAGTGTGCCCGCTACTGGGAACGACATCGTTGGTGAGTGGAAGCCGTAATCTTGTAGACGCTTAGCAACGTCCATTTCGGTAATGCCTGTGGCTTCTTTCAGTGGACGAAGGTCAACAATACATTCGTGGGCAACGCGGTCGTTACGGCCACGGTATAGAATTGGGTAGTGCTCGCTCAACTTAGCCGTTAGGTAGTTAGCGTTCACGATTGCCATTTCTGTTGCTTGTTTTAGGCCTTCGCTGCCCATCATCGCGATGTATGCCCACGAGATAGGTAGAATAGCTGCTGAGCCGTAAGGTGCCGCAGAAACCGCGCCGTTACCTACGTTTGTGCCTTCTACGTTGATCACGCTGTGGTTAGGCATAAATGGCGCTAGGTGCGATTTAACACCGATAGGACCAACACCTGGGCCACCGCCACCGTGTGGAATACAGAATGTTTTGTGTAGGTTTAAGTGCGATACGTCAGAGCCGATTGAACCTGGGCTAGTTACCCCAACCTGCGCGTTCATGTTTGCGCCGTCCATGTATACTTGGCCGCCGTGCTGGTGCACGATGTCGCATACTTCACGGATAGACTCTTCGTATACACCGTGTGTAGACGGGTAAGTGACCATGATGCACGATAGGTTTTCAGCTACATCTGCGGCTTTCGCGCGTAGGTCTTCCATATCGATGTTACCGTTTTTATCACAGTCAACCACAACCACTTTCATGCTTGCCATTTGTGCAGACGCTGGGTTTGTACCGTGCGCTGAACTTGGGATCAAACAGATGTTACGGTGACCTTCACCGCGAGACTCATGGTACTTACGGATCGCGATAAGACCTGCGTACTCACCTTGTGCACCTGAGTTTGGCTGTAGTGATACTGCATCGTAACCTGTGATGTTCACAAGCCAGTCGTGCAGCTCAGTCATCATGATCTTGTAACCTTGTGCTTGGTCGATTGGGCAGAACGGGTGTAGCTCTGCAAACTCAGGCCAAGTCACTGGGATCATTTCAGCAGTTGCATTTAGCTTCATGGTACATGAACCCAATGAGATCATTGAGTGGTTTAAAGCTAAATCTTTGTTTTCAAGACGCTTGATATAACGCAGCATCTCGGTTTCGCTGTGATAGCTGTTAAAGTTCGCGTGCGTTAAAATTTCGTCATCGCGCACTAGGCTTGCAGGAATACCTGTAATGTTCTCGCCTGATACTTGTGCGTCTAACGCATCGACATTTAGGCCGTGGTCGTCGCCTAAAATGATGTCGAATAGCTCAGCTACGTCTGCACGCGTAGTGGTTTCGTTTACTGCAATTGAGTATTCGCCGTTGTGGTTAAGGGCAAAGTTTACGCCTTTTGCTACTGCACGCGCCACAACCGCTTGCTTGTCAGCGTCGTCTGCTTTAACGGTAATGGTGTCAAACCACGTATCGTGCTTAAGTGCCACGCCTTTTGCTTTAAGACCCGTTGCAAGAATGCTTGCAAGGCGGTTAATGCGCTCAGCGATGATCTTAAGACCTTGAGGACCATGGTAAACCGCGTAAAACGCAGCCATGTTTGCAAGTAGCACCTGTGCAGTACAGATGTTTGAGTTGGCTTTTTCACGGCGGATGTGCTGTTCACGTGTTTGCATCGCCATACGTAGCGCGTCGTTACCTAAACGGTCTTTAGACACACCAATAATACGGCCTGGTAATGAACGCTTGTAAGCATCACGCGTAGCAAAGAATGCTGCATGTGGACCGCCGTAACCCATAGGTACACCAAAACGCTGTGCAGAACCAAGTACTACGTCTGCACCTAGTTTACCTGGTGCTTTAAGTAGCATTAAGCTCATGATGTCTGCGGCAACACAGGCAATCGCTTTTTTGTCTTGTACTTGTGCGATTAGGTCAGTAACGTCAACCACTTCACCTGATGTTGTTGGATATTGGAATAGCGCACCAAAAATCTCGTGGTTAGCAGCGTCGCTTGCAGGACCTACTACTACTTCAAAACCAAACTGCTCAGCACGCGTAGATACTACGTCGATAGTTTGTACGTGTACGTCGTCGGCAATAAAGAAGATGTTTGCTTTTTTCGCTTTAGATACACGTTTTGCAAGCGCCATTGCTTCTGCCGCTGCTGTGGATTCGTCAAGTAGTGATGCACTTGCTAAGTCTAGGCCGGTAATGTCCATAGTCAGCGTTTGGAAGTTAAGTAGTGATTCCAAGCGACCTTGCGCAATCTCTGGCTGATAAGGGGTGTAAGCAGTATACCAACCCGGATTCTCAAGTACGTTACGTAGGATAACGTGAGGTACGTGAGTTGGGTGGTAGCCTTGACCGATATAAGATTTGAAAACCTTGTTTTTGCTTGCTACTGACTTAAGGTAGCTTAGGGTTTCCACTTCTGTGCGGCTTTCACCGATCTGTAAGCCCTCTTCTAAACGAATTGAAGCAGGTACAGTTTGACCGATCAGCTCTTCAACACTAGATACTCCAAGAGCGCTTAGCATCTCGCTCACCTGTGCTGGGCTTGGCCCGATATGGCGGCGGATAAAATCTTGCTTTTGCTCTAACTGTTCAAGAGATTTGGCGTTTGACATTAGTCCAGGTTCCTATGATCCAAATGAAAAAGGTGAATACTGTTTTTATCTAAATGAGATACCTTGGTAACGGCAGTATTCTAAAAACGTTGGTATGATCTCGTCATACCTTGAGCAAGCACCCTTGCCCAAAAAGCAACAATAAAAGCCCCTAAAAAGGGGCTTTTATTACTATCAACAAATTAGTCTTCGTCGATTGAATTTGCGTAGCCTTCAGCGTCTAGTAGGTTATCTAGCTCAGACTCATCAGACGCTTTAATTTTGAACAACCAACCGTCACCGTAAGCATCGTTGTTTACAGTCTCAGGCGCATCTTCTAGGTCTTCGTTGATTGCAACGATAGTGCCGCCGATTGGTGCATAGATGTCTGACGCTGCTTTTACAGACTCAGCTACCGCGCAGTCTTCACCCGCGTCAACTTCATCATCTACGTCTGGTAATTCAACGAATACCATGTCGCCTAGAAGTTCTTGTGCGTGCTCAGTGATACCAACAGTGTATATGCCGTCACCTTCAGCGCGAACCCACTCGTGTGAAGTAGCGTACTTTAACTCGCTAGGAATGTTGCTCATTTTTTTGTTCCTTTGGTCGGTTGCGATGTCACCCCGTGAGCGACATCAATGTTATTCTATTTATTATCTATAAAAACTAGATAATTGACTTGCCATTACGAACGAAGCTTGGCTTAACTACTTTAACATCAACTAGCTTCTTACGCATTTCAACCTGTGCAGTCTCGCCAATTGAACGAGGTACACGCGCAAGCGCTACACTGAAGCCTAAAGTTGGTGAGAATGTACCAGAAGTGATAACACCTTCGCCACCTTCTACGATAACTTTAGAACCACCACGTAATACGCCTTTGCTTTCTAGGACTAAACCTACCAGCTTATCAGTGCTTTGCTCTGCACGCTGTTTAGTGATAGCTGCACGGCCGATAAAGTCACGCTCCTCTGGCTCCCATGCAATTGTCCATGCCATGTTCGCTGCAAGTGGAGACACAGTCTCGTCCATGTCTGAGCCGTAAAGGTTCATGCCCGCTTCTAAACGTAGCGTATCACGTGCACCTAGGCCAGCTGGACGCACACCTGCGTCTAATAATTTTTGCCACAAGTCCGCCGCACCATCGTTGTGTACTACGATCTCATAACCCTCTTCACCAGTGTAACCCGTTGTTGCGATAAATAGGTCACCAGCTTGCACACCAAAGAATGGCTTCATGCCTTCAACAGCCGCTTGTTGTTGTTCGTCTAGGATAGTTGCTGTTTTTGCTTTTGCGTTTGGACCTTGTACCGCAATCATCGCGTACTCAGGACGCTCAGTGACTGCCACATCAAAATCTGCCGCTACCGCGCCGATATGTGCAAGGTCTTTTTCGCGTGTTGCAGAGTTAACTACTAGGCGATATTGCGTTTCAGTGAAGAAGTAAATGATAAGGTCGTCAATTACACCGCCCTGCTCGTTTAGCATGCCTGTGTATAGCGCCTTACCAGCCACAGTAAGCTTAGCTACATCGTTTGCAACTAGCTTTTGTAAAAATGCCTTTGCGTCTACACCTTCGATATCAACAATCGTCATGTGTGAAACGTCAAACATGCCCGCATCTTGACGCACCGCGTGGTGCTCTTCAATTTGTGAACCATAATTGATTGGCATTTCCCAACCGTGGAAGTCTACCATTTTCGCGCCAGCTTCTAGGTGCTTAGCGTGTAGTACTGTTTTAGAAGTCATACTTATCCTTCACTTTTTTACTCAGCCGCCATCGGTTGGTGCTGAGGGGGTTATTGTTATCGCGCTTACGATAACTGCACGGAATTTATGAAACGAGTTTAAAACCAGCGTCAGTGAGCGTCGTTTGCCACTTTTCTAATACAGCAGCTTGCGCAATCAACTGATACTGTTGCTGTTCGTCCACCAGCAAGGTCGTAATAAATACTTCACCGCTTTGCTTGCCATAGCAGGCATTTTTATCTGAGATCTTAAGGCCTGGCGTTAACGTAAAGTCACTGACTAAACGCTCAAACGCAAGCTCACCGCTTATGGTGGCGGCAACTAAATCATGACGGCGTACCAGTTCAATATCGAACTCGTCGGCATGGCTATCAATCAGTGTTGCCAGCTCAGCGGCTGCGCTTTCACTTACAACAAAACGGTAAGCCGTTTCACTAAAATAGTACACGGCGAAATTTTCGCCACTGTCTAGTTTCCCTTGAAAACCTAAGCCTGGTGCCATTAACTTATTCAAGTTAAGTGCAAGAATTTGGCTTAAGAAAGGCGTGGTCTCAAAGCCGCTGAAATCTAGTACAACAACAGCATCAGTTGGCATGTAATGGTTTTGCGCCGGAACACTGCCCTGACGGTGCTTTGCAAAGATAATTGGCGTGACGCTCATGGCACTACCTTAGTGAAATTTCGATGAGCAAAAGTATAAGGATGCGCAAACTCAACAACAAATTGTATTTACTTATCAATTGATAAATAATATTAATGTACTTGGGTTTTATAAATTGCATTTCCTTATATGAAAAACTTATCAATTGATGGATTAAGAACGCTGGTCACTGTGGTTGATGTCGGTGGTTTTGCCAAGGCCGGTGAGTTGCTTGGCTTATCCCAGCCTGCTGTTAGCTTGCAAATCAAACGTTTAGAAGACATGCTAGGTTGCAAGCTGTTTAAAAAGCAGGGGCAAAGGCAGGTGTTGAATCAATATGGTGAGTTACTTTTACCCCTCGCCAAACAAATGCTGCAGCAAAACGATGCCATTATTCAGCAATTTACCTCTGAGAGCGTGACAGGCCGAGTGCGTTTAGGCATTCCCAGCGAATTTGCAGCACGGATCTTACCCTCGATTATTGGCGATTTCGTTTCTTTATATCCTGATGTTGCGTTGGAAGTTAAATCAAGACTGAGTAAACACTTACTTTCTGTGGTAAGACAAGACCAGTTTGATTTGGTACTAGCGCTTAATGAAGAGCTTAGCTCGTCCAAGTACCCGGTGTTTATGCAAGACCAGTTGGTCTGGGTTGGCGATTTATCGCTTGCGCAGCATTCGGTTGTCACTTTAGTCACCGCGCCGGAGGGCTGTATTTATCGCCGCCGCGCTATCGAGGCGCTACAACAAGCTGGATTACAATACCGGATTGTATATAGCAATGCCGACTTAACCGGCCTTACCGCCGCACTAAAAGAGGGGCTCGGGATCACCGTGCTTGCCAAGAGCACCGTGCCAGCAGAGCTGCCTTATCAGACCCAAACTCAGGTATTACCCGAACTCGGCCAAATCGGTATCAGCCTTGTCAAAAACACCCAAGAATCCGCCCACGCGGTTGATAAACTCGCTGAGTTTATTGCATTAAGACTAGGTTAAAAGATCGCGGGGTGAACCCGCTCCTACCAACAACATAAAACCTCTGTGGGAGCCGCTTTACGCGGCGAGATTGTTGAAATGCTCGCGGGGTGAACCCGCTCCCACCAGCAACATAAAACCTCTGTGGGAGCCGCTTTATGCGGCGAGATTGTTGAAATGATCGCGGGGTGAACCCGCTCCCACCAGCAACATAAAACCTCTGTGGGAGCCGCTTTACGCGGCGAGATTGTTGAAATGCTCGCGGGGTGAACCCGCTCCTACCAGCAACATAAAATCTCTGTGGGAGCCGCTTTACGCGGCGATCTTTTTATTTACCGCCTATCGCTTCTTTGGCGAACAGGTGCTTGATTGGGCCGAGGTTGTCGACCAAGCTCAGACCCACACCGCGCACTAACTTTTTCAACGGGTGGTTGCCTTCAAACAGCTCTTTAAGCCCTTGCATCATGGCAATATGCTTTTGAGCATCTGCTTTTCTGCTGCGCTCATATTGGCGCAGTATCCGTGTGCTGGCAAATTGCTCTTGCGGTGCTGATAACAAGGTGATCAAATAGGCAGCGTCTTTTAGCCCTAAATTCATGCCAAGGCCTGCAAGCGGGTGAATGGTATGTGCCGCGTCGCCCATTAAAACGATGCGCCCTTGCACCCATTGTTTTGCATAACGCATGGTCAATGGAAAAACATGTCTTTCGCTCACCAGCTCACACACGCCGCACTGCATATCAATTGCAGCGCTCAACGCTTTATTAAACGCCTCTACCGGCATGGCTTGTAGCTGCTTTGCTTTATCCGGTGCGGTAGACCATACAATTGAATGAGTATGTGGATCATCAAGCGGCAAAAAGGCCAGCGGTCCATCAGGGAGGAACACTTGTCTTGCCGTTGCATCATGTGGCGCTGCGGTTTTTATCGTTGCTACCAGCGCATGGTGGTCATAATCCCAATACGTGATTGGCATATTAAACTGCTGGCGAATAGCCGAACGTGCGCCATCAGCCGCCACCACTAGCTTCGCCATCACAGGTTCACCAGTAGCTAAGGTTAGCAACACATCGGTGTCTGTTTGATGCAAGCTTTGGTATTTTGTGTTCCACATCAGTTTGGCAGATTGCTGTGCTTCGAGTGCCGTTAACAACGCATAGCGAATGGCGTCGTTTTCAATGATGTGACCAAGCTCAGGTAAGTCTAGCGAGACATTATCAAAGGCGATTTTACCAAAGCTGTCTTTATCGCGTACATCCATACGAGTATATGCCGCGGCGCGCTGCGCTTTAATATCAGGCCAAACGCCCAAGCGCTCAAATAAAGCCTGACTTGCAGCGCTTATCGCGCTCACGCGTGCGCTGTATTCTTGTGCCAATGGTGTTGGTTTTTCACCACTGTCTAGCACTAATACCGAGATATTTTGTTGCGCAAGCCCTAGCGCCAGCGTTAAACCAACACATCCACCACCAACAATACAAACTTGAACTTGTTGCATGCCAACTCCTTTATCCTTTATATCCCATCAATTGCTTGGCCAGCGGCGCTCTCGCTGTTTTGGACAGCGCCATGGTAAGTAGACCTAAACTACGGCCTAAGGCTAAGGTTCTTGATGAGTTTGAAAATAGTCGAACGAGCGCATCGGTTAATGTCATCACCGTATTAATATCTTGCGCTCGCGCCAGTTGATAAGCACGCGTAAATTGAAAACTTCCCCACTCATCAAGCACGTTCGCCTGACATTGTGAGGTTAGTACTTGAATATCTCGTAGACCTAAATTAAAGCCCTGTCCTGCAATGGGATGAATGGCATGCGCCGCATTGCCAATCACCACCACGCGATGATGAGTGAGTTGCTCTACTCGCCCAAGCACCAGCGGATAGCTTGCTCTCATACCCACTTGCACAAAGCGCCCAGCGCGATAACCAAAGGCTTGCTGCAATGCAGCTAAAAACTCGTATGCTGCCATCGCTTCAAACTCGCTAAGGTGCTCATTTGGCATACACCACACCAGTGAATAACGATTATCACTCATTGGCAGCAGTGCCATCGGGCCATGTTCGGTAAAACGCTCGAACGCCTGACCATGATGTGCCGTGTCGATTTGCACATTGGCAATCAATGCGCCTTGCTCGTAGCTTATGCTATCAAAGCCAATATTAAGCTTAGCCCGCGTGGGAGATTGCGCGCCATCCGCAACAACCAATAATCGACTTTGTAATTGCTCACCATTATCGAGGGTCAATTCAACCTGTTCTGGTTGTTGATGTAAATGCGCTACTTGGTTTGGGCAAAACAGTGCAATATCAAGATTGCTCAACTGCTCGTGTAAAAAGCAGCCATAGGGATTGACTTCAACCACATAGCCTAACGCTTTTTGGTTGTAGTCTTCTGGATTGATCCACGCTTTACCGAAATGACCTCTGTCAGAAACATTCACTTGTGTGATTGGCTCAACGTATTGCCACTCGGGATTAAATAGATTTAGCTCGCCCAAAAATGCGACCGACTGCGCAGCAAGCGCAATACTACGGTCGTCAAAACTTGGATGCTGCTTACCTTTCGGCGCAAAAGCTTCAATAACCGCAATCTTTGCCTGCGGAGAGACTTTTTTTATGGCGATGGCGGCGCTGGCTCCTGCCATACCACCACCAACCACGACGACATCAAACTGTTGCACGCAAAGTGTCCACTAGTTATTCATTAATGCTTCTATTTCTGCGATGGTTTTTGGCACCAGTACGGTTAAATTTTCATAACCTGACTCGGTGACCAACAAATCATCTTCGATACGAATGCCAATTCCTTTATACTCATCAGGAACTTGCGCATCTTCGTCAAAATACAGGCCTGGCTCAATGGTAAGTACCATGCCAGGTTCAAATGGACGATCCGCTTCATCTAACTTGTATTCACCGACATCGTGAACATCAAGACCTAGCCAATGACCTAAACCATGCATGTAAAATGCTTTGCACGCCTGTGCTTCGACGAGCTCATTCACATCACCCGCAAGAATCCCTAAATCCACTAACCCCTGAGTTAATACGGTCATCACAACCCGATTCGCTTTAACTAACGTACCACCCGGTTTTACTTCATCAAAGGCTGCATCTTGCGCCGCCAATACCAAGTCATAAATCTTGCGCTGCGCATCAGTAAACTGGCCATTTACTGGGAAGGTACGAGTAATATCAGCCGCATAGCCTTCAAGCTCACAACCCGAGTCAATCAGTACTAAGTCGCCGTCTTGTAGCGCATCACAGTTATCGGTGTAGTGTAAAATCGTCGCATTAATGCCACTACCAACAATGGTGCCATAGGCTGGGTGACGCGCACCGTTCATTGCGTAGTGATGATGAATTTCAGCTTCAAGCTGGTATTCCGTCGCACCCGGCTTTGCAAACTGCATGGCGCGTTTGTGCGCCTCGGCACTAATTCTGCCCGCTTCGCGCATGATAGCGATTTCAGCATCCGACTTAAATAAGCGCATTTCATGGACGAGTGGACGAATATCTTTGATGATCTCAGGGGCACGATAGCCCTTTTTCGGTGCGCCACGCAATGTACTCAGTAACTGCCAAACCTTATCATCAAAGGAGTTATATGTGCCTTGCCCGTAGAATAATACCTTGCGACCATTCACGAGATTTAATAGCTCGTCGTCTAAGTCACTCAATGCGAAGGTCTGGTCGAGTTCAAGTTGCGATTTAGCTTGCTCATAGCCCATACGGCGACCATGCCAAATCTCGGCTACCTTATCTTTATTACGACAAAACAGCGTAGACTGCGCATTGCCGTCTCTGTCTTTCGTGAGCACCAAAACCGCATCCGGCTCTTTAAAGCCCGTCAGGTAAAAAAAGTCGCTATCTTGGCGAAACGGAAATTCGGTGTCGCGGCTTCGGGTTAACTCTACGGCCGCAGGAATAATCGCTACGGCGTTGTTATCTAATGCCGCAATAAGACGCGCACGGCGTGCTACAAACTCACTGTTTTTTATCATAATTAATGTATCGTCTTTGATGTGCTAACGGACTGGGGCTCTTTACCCATTTCGGCAAAACATAACAGTGTAGAAACACGCACATATTCTACCACTTCGAGCAGTGCTTCTTTATCGTCGTTGCTGTCTTCAAAACCAGTATCAAGCTTAGTTATTTCGCTAAAGTCGTTAATTACTTCTTTAACATCTGCAGATAACTTACCGTAATCTTTTTGCTTTAAACCAAAGCCAAGTAAAAAGCCTGATACCCAAGCAATCAGTGCGTTAGCTTGGTCATGTAATGACTCATCTTCTGGCGGCAAATACAGTTCAAACTGGAACTCGCCGTCGTTGAAGTGCTCGGCAACTTGCTTATATAAATCGATGCAAAATTCTCTAATTGGCGCTGAAAATTTTTGACCGTCATTGAATACGTCACTCAATAGCCCTAAATACTCTGAATCTTCGATATTCAGACCACAGGCCAATAACCCAGAAATGGTGCCGTGAACTTCGGCCGGGGCAATAAATAATTCGTGTTTTTCTAATAGCAATTGAGCTTGCTGGTAGTCTTTGAATTCGCTCATAAATACATTCCCAAGCAATTGATACTCCAATGCTACCACCGCAGCCTTTGCAACTCCAACGAATTGTATGATCAGCCTCAAGGCTGCTTTAGATTTCATCAATTTGGTGAAATAGATAAGGTGAATGAATAGGTTTATGAGAGATGAAGGGATTGAGGAGCAAGTCCACAATCCCGCTAAACAAGCTGGATTAGCTTTATTTACCGCTCGCGTTGATCTCGATAAGTTCAGGCAGCGTTTCTGGATTTTGCGCCATAGACATGGATAACTGCTGCCCAAGCGCCATCATACTTTGACTTTGTGGTACCGAAACAGATATAGCAAGTGACTCCATTCCATTGGCAAAGTCATTCACAGCCGTTTGAATTTCAGCAGGTAACATCATCATTTGTAGTTGCTGGGCAACAATCGCCTGAAAGTCAGCCTTGCTCATGCCCTGCTGAGCAATTTCAGACTCAAGTAACTGAGGTAAGCCGCCTGCATTATCAATATTAATGCTAAGGGACTTTAACTCAAGGGACTGCATCGCCGCCATCATTTGCGACTGCACTTGAAGCTCTTGTTCAAGGTTTGATGTATCTCCTTGAATTTTTGAAGCCGCCAATGAGGCATCCATAAAAGCCTTGCTATTTCCAAACGCAGCATTAAAAGAGGTGTTTACAATGCCTTCTGCCGACGTTGCGAATTTAACCTCGCTCGCACCAGATGCATCGTCATAGGCGAGACTTGTTTTTAAATGGTATGTTGCATTCACCAGCTCCGGCGACATCCCTTGGGTAAACTCAGTTGCTGCTTTTGCTATTTTTAAACCAGCTAGGTCAAGCTCAGTATAAGGGCTAATTTTGTCTTGTTCGTAACCCACAAGATTGAGTTTTTCAATGGTGAACATAGGAATATTATCATCGGCTTGTGAAATCGTTAAGTCGGTAATTTCTACACCGCGTGTAAATAAATCAACTGAGCTGTTTGCAAAACTCACCGTAAGGCCACTGTCTTGTTCGAAGCTTTCTATCTGCTTGGTGATCTCTTGCTTCACTTGCTCATTTACATAATAGTTGGCGCCAACATACCCTGCGCCCGCTAGTACCACAACGGCAATTGCTAATGTGGACTTATTCATATTTCACTCCATTATTTAAAAAAGTGCCTCGAGCGCTTCGCTAAGGCTAGAGACGGCAACAATTTCCATCCCTTCAATATTTTCTTTTGGTTTATTTGCTTTTGGTACAATTGCTCTTGTAAATCCATGCTTAGATGCTTCACGCAACCGCTCTTGCCCACTTGGCACTGGGCGGATCTCACCACCAAGGCCCACCTCACCAAATACCACCAGCTGCCTGTCTAACGTTTGGTTTTTAAAGCTTGAAACCAGTGCGGCTATTAAGGCTAAATCAGCACTGGTTTCGGTCACTTTGACACCGCCTACAACGTTTACAAACACATCTTGATCCGACACCTGCAAACCACCGTGACGATGCAATACCGCAAGTAGCATGGCCAAACGATTTTGCTCCAAACCAACGGTGACGCGACGCGGGTTGGCGAGTTGTGAGTAATCGACTAGCGCTTGGACTTCCACAAGTAATGGTCGCGTACCTTCCCAAATAACCATGACCAATGAGCCTGGTGTTTGCGCTTCACCACGATTTAAGAAAATAGCCGAAGGATTGTTTACTTCCTTTAAGCCTTGGCTTGTCATAGCAAACACACCCAACTCATTTACAGCACCAAAACGGTTTTTATTGCCACGCAAGGTTCTAAAGCGGCTATCGGCACTACCTTCGAGTAAAATAGAGCAATCAATACAATGCTCCAGCACCTTAGGGCCGGCAAGTGTGCCATCTTTAGTTACGTGTCCCACCATGATAATGGCGACCTGATTGGTTTTGGCGAAACGCGTCAAATAGGCAGCGCTTTCACGCACTTGAGAAACCGACCCAGGTGCAGACTGGATATCACTCATGTGCATTACTTGAATCGAGTCGATGACCATAATGCTTGGTTTTTCACGAAGTGCGAGCTGGCAAATCGTCTCAACGTTGGTTTCTGCGAGTGTTTTTAACTTATTTGTCGGTAGCCCTAACCGTGTCGCACGCATGGCAACTTGTTGCAGCGACTCTTCACCGGTGACATACAAAGTGTTCATGGTTTCGGCAAGGCGACACATGGTTTGCAGCAGCACCGTACTCTTACCAGCGCCGGGACTACCACCGATTAATATTGCACTTCCCGGTACAACTCCACCACCAAGGACACGATCAAACTCTTTAAAGCCTGTTGAAAATCTGGGTAGTTGTTCTAGGTTAACTTCATCTAAGGTTTGTACTTTAGCTTCAACAAGACCGGCATAACCTGATGTTGCCCCTCCTTGAGGGACTGACTTTGCTGAAGGAACACGAAATTCCGTTACGGTATTCCACGCCTTACACTCTGAGCACTGGCCCTGCCAACGCGCGAATTCGGCACCACAATCGCTACATACAAATGCTGTTTTCTTTTTTGCCATAAATTACAGGTATATATCTTGCTTAAACATAATAATAGGTTAAGAATAAACTAATAAAGCGCCAATGTTGACATAATATTGGCGGTGACCCAACTGGTCACATAAAATGAGCGCGTGTAAAACTGTTTATGCCTGAAGATAGATTACAAAAATATCAAAGCTTAATTGAAGATTTAAAACTGGATCTTGGCGATCCGGCTTTTGATCGCATATTTAAGCAACGTACTGCGGACCTATCCAAGCCGGACCAATTTCTATTAAAAATGGAAATGTCGCGGCTATCTCAGCCCGTGGCACGATTTATTGACCTCAGAGGACAAGTCGCAGGTCAAGTTAAGCCTTATGAATATGAAGGCAAACAGCACTTTATGGATGACTTAGCAATCGAAGTTTTCGAGCGGGAAGTCGCTAAACATGGGGGTTATACCCTTGCAGTTTACGAATCCGTAATGAGTACCGACAATAATTATAAGGTCATGCAAAAGCAGGCCAAAGCACGCGAAGAAGAAGTAGAAAAGGACGCAGTAAATCATAACTACACTAAACTCGTTCGTTTCGCATCATACGAAAGTCGCTCTGAAGAGCGCATGAATTACTCCATTAAGATCACCGTGGAACTGGCAAAAAATCGCCCTAAGATTTCCGCTTCCACCTCCGATATTTCCCTCAGCGGCGCTAAGATAAAGCTACCGACCAATCAGCAAGTAGACCCCGGACAAATAATTTCAATTCGCTTAGTGGGTCTGGAGCAAGACTTTGAACTTGGCTTGAAAGAAGGTATTCAGTACGAAGTCGTCGCCGTAGAACCCGGCACGATTGAATATAACCAAGTTCGCTTAAAACGCACATTTATCGAGAAAAACCAAGGGTTTGATGACTTCTTAAATAGCTTTATACACGGTAACAAACGCCGTTATAAGATAAATCTCGACAACACTTTGGATGCCGTGGTTTGTAAAGGCTACGAACAATATTATCTGCCACGCGTCTGCTCCTTGTTTGTTTTCATCAGTGAGAAACAAAAACAGCTTTATCCAAGCATGGTGCTTACCAACGAAAATAATGCCCATATCAATTACTACTTTGAGGATGAAAGAAAGCAATCAGGGCTTTATTCCGTCTTCAACCAAAAACGAATGCAACGACTGCTTGCGCTTTCAGGCGCGGTAAAAGAAGCGATATGTCACGTGTTTACTCACTCAAGTCAAGGCAGAATGTACTTTTATTCAGCCTTTGACTTTGAGCTGGAAGAAATGCAGCAACTAAACGATCTGTTCTTTGCCTTTGGCAGTCAAAAAGAGAGCTGGCGCACGTTTAAAGTACAGCTAATGCCAAGCCATCATGAGGATGCCTTTATCCCGCTTTCGCTTCCTGCAAGTGCAGGTAAAAATGTCGAAAAGCTAAATAAACGCCCCACACCAAGGGTGCAAGGCTTTATCCAAGACGTGAAATATCTCATGTTACTGACAGATATCGATAACCCATCTATCACTGAGCGATTCCAACGTCTGAGTTATGAACAAAGCTTAGTTAATCAGTTAAAGAAGTTCGGTCACGGCAAATCAGCCACTCCTCCTCCACTTGAGGTGGTTTCGTTAGAATACGTTAACTTGCGTGCGCACAGACGCTACCTTTATAAAACCAATGTCGTCGTTCATATTGATGGTCAAGGCACTTTCAACTGCGTTACTCGTGACTTTTCAGTCATGGGTTTACAAATAGAATGCGGCCAAGAAATGCCGTTGAGTAAAGGTGACTCAATACACTTGGACTTAGTTGATTTGCAGAGACTGACGAAACAGCACAATTTAACGAATTTGCGCTATGAAGTGATGATGGTAAATAAAACTAAAACTATTATTAACCTAAAAGTGCAAAAAATAGGTCAGCTGGACCATTCTGCAATGGGCTTTTTCAAAGCACTGATCGAAAATAACAAAGACAAGCTAGTTGCCTGCGATGAGGCACCAAAAGTGCCGGGACTGTCTCTTGCACTGCGTAATATGGTTACTAAATCCGTTTGTCAGTTTCCACTTTATTTACACAAAGAAACTTCACATAATGCTGTGGGAGCGATTGGACAAGGGCTTTACCCGACATCCCTTCACCACTTACTGCATTCGTTTAGCGATAATGACGATAACACGTTGGACGCCAAAGCGATTTTCCCCGAGCGCTTCGTCGAAGAAAAGCTAACCGAAATTCTAAAAACAAAATCGCGACAAGATAAACCACTCAAATACTTGGTGTTTATTAAGTTTGATCCAAACCAAAGCAGTCAACACGAAGCGGTAGGTGCGCAAGTTATTGCCCATGAAGAAGCCATTGATAGCCTGTATTTGTATGCTAAAAAAGCACTACGCAATGACCTACTCTTTGTCTATCAACTCTATGTATCAAAAACTGGGCGGCCAGATATGGACTATCTTGCTAATGAGCTGCGCTATGTAAGCCACTATGCAATCCACAAAGCAAAAGACCTAGAAGAAGCGCTTTGGTCAGTAACTGGGGTGTGTGATTTGATAGATGTTACGGAATATGTGGTTCGAAACATGGGCTTTGATGCGCCGCTTGTTACTAAAATGGAAGAGCAGAAAAAGCGCTGGTTAGAAGCCAATTTTAAACACTGATTTCAACTGCTCCATATGCGCTTACTGTATATGGAGCATTGTTATAAAGGTGTGTGTAATTTGCAGCTAAGGTTTACTCCACCCAACCAAAAAGGGTTAATACTGCAATAATCACGAGATAAAACAAGATATTACGCTTTACTAAACGCATCATACAGCTTGCTTCAAAAGTACAACCTAAAAACTGCTGTTCAATTTGCTCAGCCGCAAGCGCAGTGCTTGTGACGATTTGACGATTCGTAGTTTTAAAATCTAGCACATACTTCAACCAACTTGACGTGCCTTTACTAAAGTTACCAATGATCAAAAAACCAAAGCTTGCGATCCGTGCCGGAAGCCAATTTAACCAATAAAATAACCGGCAAAACTGCTCAAATACATGTTGTAGCGGCGGATTTTCTTGCTCATGATGCCAATGCACAATTTGTCTTACCATCGCATACAGTACAGCGCCCGGCGCGCCCAACGCCACAAACCAAAAAATAACTCCGCAGTAATGTTGAAAGTTGATCCAAGAAAGCGTCTGACCAAAAGTCTCGCCGCCCGGCTCATCTTCTAATTTGTCCTGCCCCATTTGCAACGCATAAAGCGTAGCCGCTTCGTTATCACCTCTGGTCAGCGCATTCAAATAGCCTTTATAAAGCTTGCGATATTTTGCACAACCAAAACAGACTAAGAGCACACAGATATTGATTGCAAACTGCCAAAACACAAAGTCACTTAGGCTGTAAATAAAAGCAACGATCAATGCAGGAATAACTAACCAAAGCATCACACCGAAATGCGAGCCCAACATTGCACTTGGCTGAGTCCAAGATTTGGTTTTCGCGTAGTAACTTTGCAGGTAATAGTCGACTTGCCAGTAGTTCGCCCGCGCGCCAAGTCGTTCAATAATAAGCGCGATGATGATAGAAATTAAGATCATGCTTGCCTAGCTCTCTTGGTTATTTAACAAGGTAAAGTAATGCTGCCAATCAAATGCAGCCCCGGGATCTGTCTTTCTTCCTGGAGCAATATCATTGTGCCCTACAATACGATCATTCGTCAGCTTTGGATAGTGCTGCTGCAGCCAACGCGTTGTTTTTACTAAACTCGCATATTGCGCTTCGGTATATGGCGTGGTGTCTGTACCCTCCATTTCAATACCTATTGCAAAGTCATTACAGCGTGTTCGACCTTGCCACTGCGATACTCCTGCATGCCAAGCCCGTTCAATAAAGGGAACGTATTGGGTGATGCTACCGTCGCGACGTATAACGCAGTGCGCCGACACCCTGACTCCCTCTAAGTCAGAAAAAGTTGGATGTGCGCCGCAGTCCAGCGTGCCCATAAATAACTCCTCCACATAAGGCGTGCCAAAGCACCCCGCTGGCAGCGAGATATTGTGGATCACCAGTAAATCTATCTCGCACGCTTGTGGCCTTTCATCGTAATGGGGGGATTGCTTGTGTTTAGCAAAAGGTAGCCAATTCAAAGTATTAGTTCCAAGCCTTGGTTTGTATTCGATTATAAAGACAAAATAAGACAAAAGGTAGGGATGGGTTTATGTGTAATGTAACGATAGTACCGGGACATAAAAGACATAATTGTTCGCACAGCAAAACACATACACGTAGCAGCGGGTTTACCCCGCGATCTCCGTTTTGGCCGTCAACTCATTCTCTACAAACAAGCCTTTGCATTTCAAACACACCGTCGCGACATAAAGTCGCTGCTACAAAACACACAAGGGTTCAACATCAAATCACAGCAAACAACACATAACCGTAGCAGCGGGTTTACCCCGCGACATAAAGTCGCTGCTACAAAACACACAAGGGTTCAACATCAAATCACAGCAAACAACACATAACCGTAGCAGCGGGTTTACCCCGCGACCTCCGTTTTAGCCGTCAACTCATTCTCTAAAAGCAAAGCTTCGCACTTTAAATCAAACACACTGTCGCGACATAAAGTCGCTGCTACAAAACACGCAAGGGTTCGGCATCAAATCATAGCAAGCAACACATAACCGTAGCAGCGGGTTTACCCCGCGACCTCCGTTTTGACCATCAACTCATTCTCTACAAACAAGGCTTTGTATTTCAAACACACTGTCGCGACATAAAGTCGCTGCTACAAAACACGCAAGGGTTCGGCATCAAATCATAGCAAGCAACACATAACCGTAGCAGCGGGTTTACCCCGCGACCTCCGTTTTGACCATCAACTCATTCTCTAAAAGCAAAGCTTCGCACTTTAAATCAAACACACTGTCGCGACATAAAGTCGCTGCTACGAAAACACACAAGGGTTCGGCATAAAGTCACAGCAAGCAACACATAACCGTAGCAGCGGGTTTACCCCGCGACCTCCGTTTTGACCATCAACTCATTCTCTACAAACAAGGCTTTGTATTTCAAACACACTGTCGCGACATAAAGTCGCTGCTACAAAAATACACATTGGTTTCGACATAAAGTCACAGCAAGCAATACATAACCGTAGCAGCGGGTTTACCCCGCGACCTCCGTTTTGACCATCAACTCATTCTCTAAAAGCAAAGCTTCGCACTTTAAATCAAACACACTGTCGCGACATAAAGTCGCTGCTACAAAACACACAAGGGTTCAACATCAAATCATAGCAAGCAACACATAACCGTAGCAGCGGGTTTACCCTGCGACCTCCGTTTTGACCATCAACTCATTCTCTAAAAGCAAAGCTTCGCACTTTAAATCAAACACACTGTCGCGACATAAAGTCGCTGCTACGAAAACACACAAGGGTTCGGCATAAAGTCACAGCAAGCAACACATAACCGTAGCAGCGGGTTTACCCCGCGACCTCCGTTTAACCGCCAACTCTTTCTCTACAAACAAAGCTTTGCACTTTAAATCAAACACACCGTCAAATTCCGTGAATTCTTCTACATCAATTGTACTCCTAGGCAAACGCGCGTAAAATTCGGCCATTGCAGAAAAAATGAAAAGACAACCTATGATTGACCAAAACCTAATCAGCCAATTGGTAAAGCAGGCGCTAGACGAAGACCTTAATTATCAAACACCAAACGAAGGTGATATTACCGCGGCCCTTATCCCAGAAACGCAGCAAGCAAATGCCTATGTGATCACAAGGGAAGATTGTGTGTTCGTTGGCAAGGCGTTAATTGAGGAGGTTTTTCAGCAGGTCGACCCAAGTGTTAGCGTCAACGTACTTGTGAACGACGGCGATTTTGTTGCCGCCAACACTCGCTTGTTTACCGCAAGCGGCTCAGCCAGAGCCATTCTAACCGCTGAACGCACGGCGCTTAATTTCGTACAAACGCTATCGGGTACGGCCACCACCACAGCAAAATATGTTGAAGTGCTGAGCGGTACGCAAACCAAACTACTAGATACACGTAAAACCATCCCGGGATTAAGAGCGCTACAAAAATACGCCGTTAAATGTGGCGGTGGTAAAAATCATAGAATTGGTCTATTCGACGCGTATCTTATTAAAGAAAACCACATTGCCGCCTGTGGCAGTATCGCCAAAGCCGTTGCGACTGCGCGTAATAACCACCCAGACAAGCCGGTAGAAGTTGAAGTAGAAAATCTAGGCGAATTGCAACAAGCCTTAGATGCTGGCAGCGATATTATTATGCTGGACAACTTCAGCGTGAGTGAAATTCAACAAGCGGTTGAAATCACACAAGGTAAAGCCAAGCTGGAAGTCTCTGGTAATATGACCATTGAAATTTTGACGACTTACGCACAAGCCGGTGTTGATTTTATTTCAAGCGGCGCACTGACCAAGCATGTACAAAGCATCGACCTGTCGATGCGCTTTGAATAACGTCCAGCGCTAAATTTAAAAAACGTTCTGAGAGGGCTCATTGCCGGGCCCTTTTCTTTGTAGTGCTACTTAGTAGCCAATAAATCACTCACTTTAGCTGATTTGTCCGCTCCTTAAGATATCGGATTTTTCATTTTTAAAAAGAATACTACTTCGTACCAGCAAATAGTGTTGCACTCACTCTATAACCCTCCGTAATAGAGAAAGTTTTCTATTTCGTTGACAAACCTACTTAAAACCCGTTAAATACGACAAAAGAACTAGAGTGTAACAAGATCTTAATGTTCGGTAACGATTGGTTCCGTTCGTTTTTTGAACCGACATTAGGAAAGCTTGAGCTATCGCAAGAGAATCAATAATTTGTTATTAAAATTTGATTGTAGGCATCAGTGTTTACTATTAAAGTAAATGTTAATTGTGATCGCTGAAACTAAATCGGTGCTACACTCTTAGGTGATTAGGGACCGGTCACAAATTTAACGGGTCTAGAGCTTTTAGGGACTTGAAACCATGTACTTGTTTCATCCTCTGGTCACCGTTAAGTAAATTTGAGCGCACCAGTTTGTTGATTCGATGGATTGGTAATTATTGCAAAGGTTTTAATAAACGCTTAACTTAAACCTATTATGGTTAAGTCACTTAAAATTTAGGAGACACATCATGACTCAAAAACAACAGGGTGGTTTTACCCTAATCGAACTAATGATTGTTATCGCAATCATCGGTATTCTAGCTGCAGTAGCTCTGCCTGCTTATCAAGATTACACTCAACGTGCTCGCGCCTCAGAAATGTTACTTGCAGCAAGCTCTGGAAAAACTTGTGTTACCGAAAAAGCGCAGATCGGTAGTGATCCAGATGGCTGTGATGCAAATGCTAAAGCGACTCAATTTGCTTCAGCGTTTACTGTAAGTGATGCGGGCTTAATTTCGGTTTCTGGTCAAAGTGAGTTGGCAGGTTTAACAATTACTCTGACCCCTCAAAAAGCGGCAAATACTGCAGCCGCAAAAGCTGATTTCTCTGGTGCTGGTTTTGCTCTTTATGGGTGGAAGTGTGAAGGCTCTGTAACTGGAGCAGCAAAAACCTCATGGTTACCTAGTAGTTGTGAAGCTGCGGCAGCCCCAACACCTGGTGGCTAATTTAAAGTGCAAAAGTGCGCAGAAGCTACGGTTAGCTAGCTTCTGCGTTGTAATAGTGATATGAGCAAAAATTCAACCACAAAAACTGAGCAGCTAGACGTATTTATTTGGTTTGGAGTAAATACTCGAGGCAAAAAACTTAATGGTGAGATGACAGGACAAAGTGTGGCCCTAGTCAAAGCCCAGCTAAGAAAACAAGGTATAACACCTTCAAAAGTTAAGAGAAAACCAAAACCCCTCTTTGGCTTTTCTGGAACGCAAAAAATTAAACCCGTTGATATAGCCACTACAACTCGCCAAATAGCAACTATGCTAATGGCTGGTGTTTCTTTAGTACAAACATTAGATATGCTTGCTCGTGGCATAAAAAACAAGAGCTTATCCAAGCTGATTGCCCATATCGCGGATGAAGTAAAAGCAGGCCAACCTCTTGCTAAATCTCTCAGAGCTTACCCTAGATATTTTGATGAACTCTACTGTGACCTTGTCCATTCCGGGGAACAGTCTGGTGCACTTGATACTATATTTGACCGCATCGCGCTTTATAAGGAAAAGACTGAAGCACTTAAGTCTAAGATTAAAAAGGCTCTCTTCTACCCTATTGCCGTAGTGGCTGTAGCACTCATAGTTACTGGCATTTTGCTTATTTTCGTTGTGCCTCAATTTCAAGATATCTTTGCCGGTTTTGGCGCAGAGCTTCCCGCTTTCACGCTAATGGTTATCGCGATTTCCGAATTTATGCAGGAATATTGGTGGGTATTTGTGCTTGGTATTGGCCTTTTTGGTTATACCTATAAAGAAATGCTTATTCGCAGCGCTGCGGTAAAGCATTTTAATGACCGTATGGTTTTACGTATTCCAGTGATTGGCGAGATCCTTAAAAAGGCTGCTGTGGCGCGTTATGCTCGCACGCTTTCAACCACCTTTGCAGCAGGTGTTCCGCTTGGTGATGCGCTCGATTCTGCTGCTGGTGCATCGGGCAATATTATTTATAAAAATGCAATTACCGAGATTAAAGCTGAGGTTAACTCGGGTAACCAAATGCATTGGGCGATGCATAACACCAAAGTCTTCCCAGATATGGTAGTGCAAATGGTGTCTATTGGTGAAGAATCGGGTTCTCTAGATGGTATGCTGGCAAAGGTCGCTAACATTTATGAGCAAGAAGTCGATGATGCGGTAGATGGCCTTTCTAGCCTATTAGAACCACTCATTATGGTGGTGCTCGGCGTACTGATCGGTGGCCTGATTATTGCCATGTATTTACCGATATTCCAACTAGGCTCAGTTATTTAATTTTGTTCACAAAGTTACACTATTTAGAGGTACAGTGCTGTGCCTCTCAATAGTGCTGTGTGGTAAACTGCAAAAATCCATACCGAGCATGCCTCGAAAATTTAAACAAAAAATATAAGCAAGCGCACAACTTATGCAGGATATTATCAACTTGATGCAAACCCAGTTATGGTATTGGTTACTCACCGTCGGACTCGTTAGTCTTTGCATCGGCAGCTTTCTCAATGTGGTTATTCTTCGCTTACCTAAAATGATGAAGCAGAACTGGCAATCAGAGTGTCGCGTGTTGCTCGCTGATGAGCTACCAAAACAAACCACTGAAGCACCCGTGTTTAATTTAATTAAACCAAACTCTCATTGCCCCAGCTGCAAAACGCCGATTAAGGCGTGGCAAAACATTCCACTGATCAGCTGGCTATTATTAAAAGGCAAATGCAACCACTGCGACGCGTCAATCTCTGTCCGCTATCCTTTGGTAGAGCTAACAACCGCCCTACTCTCCACATGGGTTGCGTGGCATTTTGGTGCCACTTTAGAAGCCACTCTGTATATTTTGATTACTTGGGTGTTAGTCGCACTTACGGTTATCGATATCGACGAAATGTTGTTGCCCGATCAGTTAACACTACCAACCTTATGGTTAGTACTGGTTGCCAGTTGTTTTGGTGTTGGCATCGAGCCCAATGATGCCATTATCGGTGCGGCCATAGGTTATTTGAGTTTATGGAGTGTGTATTGGCTCTTTAAATTACTCACAGGTAAAGAAGGCATGGGCTATGGCGACTTTAAACTGCTAGCCATCTTTGGTGCATTGATGGGCTGGCAAGCAATCTTAACTATAGTGTTACTTTCAAGCCTAGTCGGCGCAATCATTGGTAGCATCCAATTAAGTGTTCAAGGCCGAGATAAAGCCACGCCTATCCCATTTGGTCCTTACTTAGCCATCGCAGGCTGGATCACCCTAATGTACGGCGAGCAGCTGCAGCTGTGGTATGTAAACTTAATAACGTAAAGTAAAACAATGCTAAAAACGAATAACTGGATTTTAGGGGTGACGGGCGGTATTGGTTCGGGTAAAACGGCCATCACTAAACACTTGCAGCAAAAAGGGATAGTAGTTGTTGACGCTGATGTCGTCGCGCGAGAAGTAGTCGCGCTAGGCAGCACTGGGCTACAAGCGATTGCTGATGAGTTTGGTAGTGCCATTTTACAGCCTGACGGCAACTTAGACAGGGCCAAGTTAAGAGCCATTATTTTTGCCAATGGCGACAAAAAACAGTGGCTTAATGAGCTACTTCACCCGCTTATCCGTAATGAA
The DNA here is from genome assembly GCF_016695175.1 of Pseudoalteromonas sp. GCY. Taxonomy (NCBI): domain Bacteria; kingdom Pseudomonadati; phylum Pseudomonadota; class Gammaproteobacteria; order Alteromonadales; family Pseudoalteromonadaceae; genus Pseudoalteromonas; species Pseudoalteromonas sp. GCY. The sequence goes on along the minus strand of NZ_CP068023.1, from coordinate 921,009 downwards.
ATACTCACGCAGTTAAACGCAGCGCAAAGCGATTATGTGGTTTTAGCGGCGCCTCTGCTGTTCGAAAATGGCTTAGAGCGCTACTGCGATGCCACTTTACTTGTTGATGTTGCGGTTGATACGCAAATCGCGAGAACAACCAGCCGAGATTCGGTAGATGCAGCGCAAGTAAAACGTATTATCGAGTCGCAGTTACCGCGCTCAGATAAACAAGCAAAGGCGGACTACATACTAGACAACGACCGACCGCTACTTGAAAGCCTGCATGAGACAGATAGATTACACAATGCGTTTCTTACACTGGCGCAAGAGAAAGTAAGACTAAATAATTAGGCTAGACTTGGCTGTAAAACTTAATCTACACTCACAGTGATAACTTGGCATTTTTCCAACTTAATGATAAATATTGAATATGCATTCAATGTGAAGGCAAAGAGGTACTATGGAACATCATTCCCCGCTACTGCGTAAATTTATTACCTTAGGGCGAGTCACTGCTGAGCAAATAAAGTCTCGCCAGTCAGAAGCAAACACCACCGCCGAGTTGATTTGCCTAAGTTCAGGAATGAGCTCCAAAGAGCTAGCAGAAGAATGCCTAGACTTATTCAAGGTGCCCTTTTTTAATCTTGATCACTTTAACGTCAGTGAAATTCCACCAGCGCTAGTCAAAGAAAAGCTGATCCGCAAGCACCATATTTTACCGTTGGTACAAAAAGGTAGAAAACTCTATGTGGCGGCCTCTGACCCTACTGATTTTGGCGCATTTGAAAACTTTGAGTTTAGCACTGGATTGCAGTGTGAAGTACTGGTTGTCGACTACAAAAAGCTCGAAGCAAAGATTGATCAGCTGTTTGATGCAACGGGCGGCCTCTCAATTTCTGAAGAAGAATTTAAAGAATTTGCCGACTTAGAAGTTGATAACGAGCCTAAACAGCAAAGCAGCAATGAAGATAAAGACGATGCACCAATCATCGTTTATATCAATAAAATCTTGATGGATGCAATTAAAAAAGGCGCGTCGGATCTACACTTTGAACCGTACGAGAAAAATACCGTGTGCGCTTTCGTGTAGATGGTCTGCTGCATGAAATGGCAAGCCCGCCTAACACATTAGCTACTCGACTCGCCGCCCGTATCAAAGTGATGGCGCACTTGGACATTGCAGAAAAACGAAAACCGCAAGATGGCCGCATTAAATTAAAGATCTCCGAGCGCAAAAGTATCGATTTTCGTGTGAGTACACTGCCTACCATGTGGGGCGAGAAAATCGTAATGCGTATTCTAGACTCATCCAGCGCCATGCTCGGCATCGATGTTTTAGGTTATGAACCAGAGCAGAAAAAGCTCTACCTCGAAGCACTAGAGCAGCCTCAGGGCATGATTTTGGTAACCGGGCCTACGGGTTCTGGTAAAACCGTTTCACTCTACACTGGCTTGAATATTCTTAATCAGCCAGAGCGAAATATCAGCACGGCGGAAGACCCTGTAGAAATAAACCTTGAGGGTATTAACCAAGTACAAATCAATACCAAAGCGGATATGACTTTCGCCAATGCCTTGAGAGCATTCTTGCGTCAGGATCCGGATGTCGTAATGGTTGGTGAGATCCGTGACCTTGAAACCGCTGAGATCTCAATAAAAGCCGCCCAAACCGGTCACTTAGTATTGAGTACGCTGCACACCAATTCTGCGCCTGAAACGCTCACTCGCCTATTAAACATGGGCGTGCCGGCGTACAACGTAGCAAGCTCGGTGAGTTTGATTATTGCCCAGCGTCTCGCAAGACGCCTTTGCCCTAAGTGTAAAACACCTGAAACGCTGCCAGAAGAAGCCTTGCTAGGGCAAGGCTTTACTGCCGAGCAAATTAAAGAGATTACCCTTTTTGCACCAAAAGGCTGTGAACACTGCACCGATGGTTACAAAGGCCGTGTGGGTATTTATGAAGTGGTAAAAATCACGCCAGAGCTCTCGCACCTGATCATGGAGGGCGGTAATTCTCTCGAGATTGCCGAAAAAGCAGAGCAGTTGGGTTTTGATAACCTACGTAAGTCTGGCCTGAAAAAAGCCGCCGCAGGGGTGACATCGCTTACAGAAATCAACCGAGTGACAAGTTATTAAGGCTGATTGATTAAGACAAAAATATCGCGATGTGAAATCGCTCCTACAAATAAGATAGCGCCTGTGTGGGAGCCGCTTTACGCGGCGAGCTTGAGAAAAAATATCGCGATGTAAAATCGCTCCTACAAATAAGCTAACACCCGTGTAGGAGCCGCTTTATGCGGCGAGCTTGATAAAAAATATCGCGATGTAAAATCGCTCCTACAAATAAGGTACCATCCGTGTAGGAGCCGCTTTACGCGGCGAGCTTGAGAAAAAATATCGCGATGTAAAATCGCTCCCACAAAAAGCTACCATCCGTGTAGGAGCCGCTTTACGCGGCGAGCTTGATAAAAAATATCGCGATGTAAAATCGCTCCTACAAATAAGATAGCGCCTGTGTGGGAGCCGCTTTATGCGGCGAGCTTGATGAAAAAGATCGCGATGTAAAATCGCTCCTACAAATAAGCTAACACCCGTGTGGAATCGCTTTATGCGGCGAGTTTGATGAAAAAGATCGCGATGTAAAATCGCTCCTACAAATAAGGTAACATCCGTGTGGGAGCCGCTTTATGCGGCAAGCTTGATGAAAAATATCGCGATGTAAAATCGCTCCTACAACTAAGGTAACATCCGTGTGGGAGCCGCTTTATGCGGCGAGGTTTATGAAAAAGATCGCGATGTAAAATCGCTCCTACAAATAAGATAGCGCCTGTGTGGGAGCCGCTTTACGCGGCGAGCTTGATGAAAAATATCGCGATGTGAAATCGCTCCTACAAATAAGATAGCGCCTGTGTGGGAGCCGCTTTACGCGGCGAGCTTGAGAAAAAATATCGCGATGTAAAATCGCTCCTACAAATAAGCTAACATCCGTGTAGGAGGCGCTTTACGCGGCGAGCTTGAGAAAAAATATCGCGATGTGAAATCGCTCCTACAAATCAGCTATACAAATTTTGCGGTACTTTAAGCACATTAATATGTACCGTGACTTCCTCACGGTCATGATATAGGTGCTTTGCTTGGATCTCATAATCCACATTGTACTTTTGCAGCTCTTCATGGATAAGCGTAAGACATTCATACACGCTGTCGAAGCGTTTTTTCATCGGTAGCTTTAAGTTAAAGATCAGCTCTCGAGCAAACGCATTCACCACCCAGTCCACCATCAGATCAGCAACACGCGTTGGCTTTTCGACCATATCACACACCAGCCAATCAATATTGCGTTTTTCTGGGCGATATTTGAATCCATCTTCACGATAGTGCTTCACTTGTCCTGTTTCCATCAGGTCATCATTCATCGGACCATTATCGATTGAGGCTACGAACATGCCACGGCGCACAAGTTGGTATGTCCAACCGCCCGGACAAGCACCTAAATCAACGGCTCGCATCCCCGCGCGTACACGAGTCTCTTGCTGATCTTTAGGCACAAAGACGTGAAATGCCTCGTCTAATTTTAGCGTCGAGCGACTTGGTGCGTCCGATGGCATTCGCAGACGCGGGATCCCCATAAAAAATGGCGAATTGTTATCACTAAACGAATAACCCACATAAGCGGTGTTATTGGCAAGGAACAGTACATGTAATACAGGCTTGGTAGGTTTTACCTCACGAGTCAGCTTATTTTGCTTCTCAAGCGCCTTAGACAAAGGCGTTGAAAACTTTTTACAGAATTTAGAGAGCTCTTTTCCTTCGTTAGTATCTGGCGTTTCAACGCGCAGCTCACCACACAAAGGAAAGCCTTCCACTGCCGCTTTTATCACGCTCACTCTGTCTTCAATCGGCATATGGGTATGTAAAGTGCCAACAAACCACTGCCTTGCAAACACCAGTTTCTTAAAATCGATTTTCTTCGCTAAGGTCTCAGCATCATTTGGCGAAAAACACTCAAATGTTACAAAAGCAGTATTTGGCTTAGCTTTTACGTAGCCAGCAATTCCATGCTTTGCAGCATAATGATTAATTTCGGCTGCGGCGTCACTTTCAAAACCACCGCGACAATAGATAACGATACTCGACATTAGATTCTCTAGATTAAAAGGAAGATTTAGCAGCTTGAACTATCAATAAAATCCAAGCAATTAAAAAACAGGTACCACCGATTGGAGTGATTGGCCCTAGCCATTTCATACCTGTTAAGGCAAGTAAGTACAGACTACCACTAAATAGCAATACGCCAGCAATAAAGAAACCACCGGCCACTTGTACCTTGAGGCCCCATTTGATTAAAAACGCGGTGGCAATAATGGTAAGACCATGAGTCATTTGGTACTGCGCCGCCGTATTAAAAATACCAATGGCATAGTCGCTCAAACGTCCTTTGAGACCGTGAGCGGCAAAAGCGCCCAGTGCCACAGACAACAAACAAAACATGCCGCCAATAATCAAGTAGAGCTTAGCCATGACAGCGCTCCTTGATAAAATTCGCCGCTATCACAGCAGCATTCGCGCGGCTCTCTGACTCGCTTACACCACTCACTTTACGTGGCTTTAGTGAATGGTCACCATCTTTGAGCCATTTCACCATGACTTGCTCTGGAAAGCACATGGCATCAACCTCTGTACGATTGCCAAAGGTATCACGTTCGCCTTGTAGAATGAGCAGCGGGCATTTCAACTCAGGGAAATGGTCCACTCTGAGTTTTTCCGGCTTACCAGGCGGATGGAATGGATAGCCAAACGCAAGTATCCCTTCCACCTTTACAATGGTTTCACAGGCCAGCATAGATGCCATACGCCCGCCCATTGACTTACCACCAATAAAGAGCGGTAGACTTGGTTCTACTGCTGCCAATACTTGCTCAAAATACGCGAGTAGCTTAGGGGCACGCTCTGGTGGGCGTTTTTTCCCTTCTTGTTTGGCTTGCTGCATATATTCAAAGTCAAAGAGCCCAACTTGAACTCCCTTAGAGGCAAGCAATTTAGCCATTTCTTGCATAAAATCGCTATCGCTTCCTGCACCTGCACCATGGGCAAAAATAAACTGTGCAACTGGGTTTTCAGCATAGTGCCATTCAATATTTACTGCGCTCATAAACTATTTAACTCTTGTTCGTGTTCTACCATACCGAGCATCCATTCTTTGAATGAAACTATTTTACCCAGCTCTGACTGCGACTCTCTAAATACCAAGTAATAGGCATTTTTACTTTCAAGGTGGTGACTAAACGGAATAACCAGTCGCCCTGCATCTATATCCGGTCTTGCCAGTACGCTATTACCCAGCGCCACGCCTTGGCCGTGAATTGCTGCCTGTAACACCATAGAAGAATGACTGAAGATAGGCCCGGTATTTACCGCCACATTTCTGACCCCAGCGGTTTTCATCCATGCCTTCCAAGCGCGACGCGTGGTGTCATGGAGTAAAGTATGCTGGGCCAAATCGCTTGGCTGATTAAGCGGTTTGGGGCCTGTTAACAAAAATGGGCTACATAATGGCACAAAGTACTCGGTATGTAGCTTATGGGTTTGCACCCCATTCCAGTTCCCACGACCGTAGTAAATCGCAACATCAACATCATCCGTTAACGAGTTATCGTCATGATCTTGGGCTTTGATCCGCACGTCGATTTCAGGGTGCAACTCATTAAAGTTACTCAGCCTTGGTACCAACCATTGAATTGCAAAGCTCGGCGTCAAACTCACCGTTAACGACCCTTTTGCGCCTCGCGCTAGGAGCTTTTCAGTCGCATCGATTAATTGTGAAAAAATATCTTTAATATCGAGGTAATAACCCTGCCCTTCTTCAGTTAACAGTAAGGAGCGATTTTTTCGCAAAAACAGTTTTAAACCTAGATGTTCTTCTAAGATTTTAATTTGATGACTAACCGCAGCTTGAGTGACGTACAACTCCTCCGCCGCTTTGGTAAAGCTCAGGTGTCGTGCCGCCGCCTCAAAGGCTTTTAATGCATTTAATGGTGGAACTCGTCGTGACATTCATTCATGCCTATAAAAAACCCGCTAACCGCGGGCAAGTAAAATCCCCAAACAACATCTAATTATGAGGTCGCTTGGGTATAGATTATAAATCAGCTGCGCTGGTGTCCAGTGGCGCAAAACTCTTAACTAGCTCATCTACCGCTTTCATCTGTTGTAGGTAGCCTTCAAGTTTAGCCAATGGTAATGCACAAGGACCATCACACTTAGCTTCATTTGGGTTTGGATGCGCTTCAATAAAGAGTCCAGCTAACCCAAGTGCCATACCGCTACGGGCAAGCTCAGCAGCCTGAGCACGACGGCCATCAGCAGAGTCGCTACGACCACCCGGACGCTGTAGCGCATGTGTCGCATCAAAAATAACAGGAGCCATACGCTTCATGTCATCCATGCCCAGCATATCTACGATCAGGTTGTTATAACCAAAGCTGCTGCCGCGTTCACAGAGGATAACTTTGTCATTGCCCGCTTCATTGATCTTCTTAATGATATGACGCATTTCATGTGGCGCTAAAAACTGTGGTTTTTTCACGTTGATCACCGCGCCAGTTTCTGCCATAGCGACAACTAAGTCAGTTTGACGGGCAAGAAACGCAGGTAATTGGATCACATCAGCAACTTCTGCAACGGGTTTTGCTTGGAATGGCTCATGTACATCGGTGATCACCGGTACATTAAAGGTCTTTTTGATTTCTTCAAAAATCTTTAAGCCTTCTTCCATGCCAGGGCCACGGTAAGAGTTAATTGACGAGCGATTGGCTTTATCAAATGACGCTTTAAATACGTATGGGATCCCAAGCTTACTTGTGACTTCAACGTAATGCTCTGCGATTTGCATTGCTAAGTCACGAGACTCAAGCACATTCATTCCACCGAACAGTACAAACTGCTTATCGTTTGCAACTTCTCGTCCCGCAACGTTAATAATATCTGTATTCATTTTTTATCCTTTAGCTGCCTATTACACGAAGCAATTGTCCGCATAACCAAGCCATATAAGTACCAAGGGCATAACCAAGCACCGCCAGTAACACACCTACCGGAGCGAGCGCTGGGTGGAACGCCGAGGCCACCACCGGCGCAGATGCCGCACCACCAATGTTTGCTTTACTGCCAACGGCAACATAAAACACAGGTGCTTTAATTAATTTAGCAACGATAAATAACAAACCAACATGCACGGCCATCCAAATAACACCAATAACGACGTATTTAGGCGCCTCAACAATTTTGGTGATATCCATATGTAGACCAATGGTTGCTACTAAAATATATAAAAAGCTCGAGCCAATTTTTGACGCGCCAACCGCTTCATATTGACGTGCTTTGGTAAACGAAAGTGCTAGACCTATGGTCGTAACGAGGACAATGATCCAAAACAGTTTGCTATGAAGAGAGAACTTCTTCAGCTCTGGGTAGTTGCTACTAAAAAATGGCACCAGTAGGTCCGCAGCAAAATGCGCAAGCCCCGTAGCACCAAAAGCAAAACCAACGAGGATCATCAAATCTTTAAGCTCGGGTTTTCTTGCGTGCTCGGCTTCAAATGCTTGTACTTTGTCAATTAGGCGATTGATTGAAGAAGTATCCGCCCCTGTTCGCGCATCAATTTCTTTATTGCGCGCCGCCATATAAAGCAAGCACGCCATCCACAAGTTTGCGACAACAATATCAACCGTTACCATGATGGTGAAGATTTCTCCGCCTGCGCCGTAAATCTCTTTCATCGCCACCATATTGGCACCGCCACCAATCCAGCTTCCTGCAAGCGCGGCCATACCACGCCATACAGCTTCTGGGCCAGTTACACCAAGTAGCTCAGGCATAAAGGTAGCAGTAACTAAAAGCGCAATTGGGCCACCAATCACCACACCCACAGTTCCAGTCAGGAACATGATAATTGCCTTTTTACCCAAAGCAGCTATCGATTTTAGGTCAATACTCAGTGTCAATAACACCAAACAAGCGGGTAACAGATAATACTTTGCTACCGTGTAAACATCGTTATTGTTGCCATCAACGATACCAAAGGTATTTAACAGAGATGGTAAGAAATAACACATCAACAGCGCTGGCACGTACTTGTAAAACTTTGCCCAAACTCCGCTTTTTTGACTCGATGTGTAAAAAACAAATCCCAGAATAACGGCCAACAGGCCCATAATTACCGCGTTATTGGTAACGAGCGCAGCGCTTTGCTCCATAAATCCTCGCTGTTATTATTTTTTATATAACTATTTTTAATGCAAAATATTATTATGATCGGCCAACTCTTTGATCTGATGCTGGATCACTTCAATGGTTGGGTCGTCCGGACATTCATCAACAAAAAATTGTAAGTCGTCTTTTGCCATCTTCGGACAATTTAATTGGTTGAGTAGATAGCCTCTATCACGACGTTCATAAGGATCATCGCCTAAGATATCCATCAATTGCTCGACGCAACTTAGCGCGTGACCAAACTTTTCTGCGGCAATAAACGCCCACTTTTGCTGAGACAAATAAAGCTTTAACGACTCTTCGTTAAAAATAAGCTCCATCGGCTCTTGGTCTTTTTCTTGCTCTTTATCTTGGTTGTTTTCGTTTTCTGGAATTATGTACCAGCTCTGGTGGCCTGAGCTTGGCTCAATGACATAACCTTCTTCTTCGCTAAAAGCGACGTGTACGACAATCTCCCCTTGACTTAGAGCAAGACTGGCCTCTAATTTCGCTCGTTCAAGCAAATGCACTAAGACAAGACCCAGTGCGGTATTGGTACCACTGCGCATAGAAAGTGCGTAACAAACGCTATTGAGCTTATATTCAGGCACCTTTTGACTGCTGCCACTGAATAGCCACAAGGTATAAAAAGCGTCTAAGATTTCATCCAAACATTTATGATTGTTTGCATGCTTATGGCGAATTTCATCCACGGCAAATTCAAGCTCTGCTAACTGACACAAAGTTTCATTGGTGTCAGCTTGTGCATCCCAACTTTGCTCAGCCTTGATACAACGGATCAATGGCGGATAGGAAAATGCATCTGAATTGTCATCGAGAGATAAGTCATTCTCATCTAACCAGATATCATTCTTCATAGAATTCGGTTTCTCTTGAATTGCTTTCATTTAGAACGACTAGTTTACCACTTTTTGTCATATTCCCAAGGGGGGAAATTTAGTAATACCAATCTATCGTTCGCTGAAATAGTAAAAATGTTTACTTATTATGGAGATATAGAAGCGCTCGGTGATAAGCCAAGCGCCAATTGAAATGGTTAAGCAAAGAAGCCTTGTTTGCTTACGGCGAGATGCGCGATGGCCATTAGTACCAATGTTGCAGCGCCTAGCGCCAAATATTTGGTCTTTTTAACACTTGCTTTTGCAATAACAAAACCCAGCGCAATATAACCAAACACTAAAACAATTTTTTGTAGCAGCCAAGGTTGTTGTGCAGGGTTGAGCCCCGCCGTTACCGCCAAAATAACCGCTGTAACTAACAACAAAGTGTCTACACTGTGACTGGTAATAAACACGCCTTTGTTTGCTGCTAATTTACCAGAGCCCAAACGCGAAAACGCGCGAGTGTAAAATAGCACTATGCTCAATACCACAAATAGTAAGTGCGTATGTTTTAACGCCATGTAATCCATATTATTCTCTAATCAGGGAAACGTTGTAGGATCAATTCTAACTCATTAATACAACGGTTGAATACATCTACGAGTTTAGGATCAAAGTGTTTTCCCTTTTGCGCAGTAATCTCTTTTTGCGCTTCTTCTTGGCTCCATGCCTCTTTGTAGCAACGTTTATGGCGTAAAGCATCATACACATCAGCTAGTGCTACGATGCGACCATAAAGGTGTATTTCATCGCCTTTTTTGCCTTTAGGATAACCGCTGCCATCCCATTTTTCATGGTGGTCTCGAGCGATTAACGCGCCCGCACTGACAATCTCACGGCGAGAATCTTTTAACAAGTCAAAGCCTTTGTCTGTATGGGTTTGCATGACTTTCCACTCTTCGTCATCCAGCTTGCTAGGCTTATTTAAAATCGCGTCAGGAATTCCAACTTTACCCACATCGTGCAGTGGTGACGCCATTTTCACCAGCTCAGCTTCTTTATCAGAAAGACCCATTTCTTTGGCAAGCGTATGACAAAGATATGCTACGCGCTTAACATGATTGCCGGTATTGGTGGAATGAAGCTCAAGCGCTTCACTTAAACGGATCACCAGTTCTTGCTGGGTATCTTCAATCTCGGCTTGTAGCTGTACATTTTCGTACGCCAATTGCATATTCTGAGCAAAAATATCAATTAAATGACGCTGAGTTTCGGTTAAGAACTCAGGAATACCAGACACAAATAGCATTGAGGCGTGGTTATAGTCACTGGAGCAATAGGCAAATAGGTAATTGTCTTTATATACAATGTCTTTATCTTGTAGTGCTTTTAAGCAGGCATCCATTTGATCGCTGCTAAGCACTTCAGAAATCGGCTTACCTTCGCTACTTTCAAACTCTCCACGCCCTGCAAATACAACCAGTTGATCGTTCGTTTGACCAGGCTCTTTACCCGCCGCAAGTGACGTTGCATACATGGCTTGGTCGACCGTACCTATCAGCGAAGTGAGTTGCTGTAACACGCCCTCAATAAAACTCTCAATTGAGTGAGTAGCAAAAATATCACGGGAGGCTTTAATGATTTTCTCAAGCCCTTGTCTTGATTGATCGATGGCGAGAATGTCGCGATATGAACGTAAACTCGACATGACTACAGTAAAGAGTTTTTGCGCGGTGAGTTCTGTTTTTGACTTATAGTCGTTGATATCGTAGTTCACGATAACTTGGCGCTCAGGCGCTTGACCCGGCTGACCAGTTCTTAAAATAATACGGATATGATTGTTTTTGGCGGTTTCACGAATGTATTTTGCGACCTGCAAACCAGCATCGTCGGTTTCCATGACAACATCCAGTAACACCACCGCAGCATCGGGATTGGCATCGACGATTTTCTTTGCTTCTTCACCCGAATAAGCGCTAATAAATTCCAGACGCTTTTTTTGAAACTCAAAGTCACTCAGTGCTAACTTTGTCACTGCATGCACTTCGGGCTCATCATCGACAATAATAACCTTCCAAGTGCCTACTTTTTCAGGTTCAACTACGTCAGCGGGTTCGTCTGAAAACAAAAAATCATCCATATTGCGGATCCTATTGAAGCGCCTAACTTTCGTATGAGTTCATGACTTTACGGCAACATTGCCAACGTCACTCTATCACACCCTGCCATATCTTTTATTGTAAGTATATTAATATACGCCATTTCTGCAAAAAACTGTTGGATCTTATCTGCTTGCTCAAAACCATGTTCAAGTAGCAAATATCCCCCCGAGTTCAGATGTTGCTTAGCCGTCCTGATGATATGAAAAATATCCGCATAGCCATGGTCATCCGCGACCAGCGCACTGAGCGGCTCAAATCTCACATCACCTTGTGATAAGTGGTGATCGGCTTCATCAATATAAGGTGGATTACTCACAATCAAATCAAACTGTTGCTCTGCAACCGCACTAAACCAATCACTTTGCAAAATCGACACGTTATTAAAGCCCAACTGAGATTGATTAGACTTTGCAAGGGCCACGGCGTCTGCTGAAGCATCTACTGCGGTGATTTGCCAAGCTGGATATTCACTCGCCAACGCCAGTGCAATCGCGCCAGTACCCGTGCCTAAGTCTAGCACCTGAGCGTCTTTTGGCATGCTGAGTGTTAAAACATGCTCAACCAGTGTTTCAGTATCAGGCCTTGGAATAAGCGTGCTGTTGTTGACTTTTAAAGGCAGACTCCAGAATTCTCTTTGACCTGTGATGTGTGCGACAGGCTCTCCCGTAACACGGCGTGCGATACATTCTTCGAATTGCTGCTGCTCTAGTGCCGAAAGCTCAGCTTCGGGCCAAGTAAAGAGATAAGTGCGGTTTTTATCGATAACATGGAGTAACAACACTTCGCTATCGAGCTTTGCTGACTCGGAGTGTGGTAACAGCTCAGAAGTTGCCCAAGCAACGGCTTGGGCAATGTTAAGTGTTGGCATTAATCGCTTTCGCTCATTGCTGCTAGTAGATCAGCCTGATATTCAATAACCAGCGGATCGATAACAGCACCCAACTCGCCAGAGATCACTTCATTAAGGCGATACAGCGTCAAGTTGATACGGTGATCGGTAATACGGCCCTGCGGGAAGTTGTAAGTACGAATACGCTCAGAGCGGTCACCGCTACCTACTAGATTACGACGTTCAGAAGCTTCTGCCGCTGCACGTTTTTCATCTTCTGCTTGCTGTAAACGCGCACTTAGTACAGACAGCGCTTTCGCTCTGTTTTTATGTTGTGAACGTTCGTCCTGACATTCAACCACGACGCCTGTCGGCAAGTGAGTGATACGAATAGCAGAATCGGTTTTGTTTACGTGCTGACCACCTGCACCTGAGGCGCGGAAAGTATCCACTTTTAGATCGGATGGATTAATTTCGATTGCTTCTGCCTCTGGGATCTCTGCCATCACGGCAACCGTACACGCAGAGGTGTGAACACGGCCTTGAGATTCGGTTTCAGGCACACGTTGCACACGGTGAGCGCCAGATTCAAACTTAAGTTTGCCATAAACACCGTCACCGCTAATGTTAGCGATAACTTCTTTATAGCCACCGTGCTCGCCTTCGTTAGCGCTCACGATTTCAACGCGCCACTTTTGCGTTTCTGCATAGCGGCTATACATACGGAATAAATCGCCAGCGAAAATCGCGGCTTCATCACCACCCGTTCCCGCACGCACTTCCAAGAATACGTTGTTATTGTCTTTTGGATCTTTGGGTAACATCAATACTTGAAGGTCATCTTCAAGCGCAGCAATGGCAGCTTTTGCTTCTTTATACTCTTCCTGTGCCATTTCACGCATGTCTGGATCTGAGTCTTTTAGCATTTCTTCTGCAGTTGCGACGTCTTCCTGAGCCTGTTGGTAGGCTGTAAACGCTTTAACTACGTCTTCCAATTCTGAAAACTCTTTTGACAAGGCGCGAAAGCGGTTCTGATCGCTAATCACCTCAGGCGAGCTTAGCATCGCTTGAACTTCTTCATAGCGCTCTACTAAGGTTTCTAACTTACGATATACAGACTCTTTCATTTACACGTTATTCCTGCTCAATACCTAATGTTTGCTTGAGTTGCGCTAACTTATCTATATCGCCTTCTTTCGCAGCCTCTTGAATGGCGCGTGTTGGTGCGTGTGTTAGTCGATTACTCAGCTTATTTGCTAATTCAATAATAATTTTATCTGCTTCTTTGCCCGATTGTAGCTGATTTAGTGCTTTGTCCACGAGCTCATTTTTAATTTCTTGCGCGCTTTGGCGATACTGCCTAATCACATCCACTGAATGCAGCGAACGTTGCCACTCGGAAAACTCTTGCGTGCGTACATCGATGATCTGCTGCGCTTCAATGGCCGCTTGTTCACGACTGGCCAAGTTTTCATTGACTATCGCCTGAAGGTCATCAACTGAATAAAGATAAGCGGCATCCAGCTCTGACACTTGGCTTTCGATATCGCGAGGCACCGCGATATCGATAAATAACATTGGTTTATGGCGACGTTTTTTAAGCGCTTGCTCGACCACTCCCTTACCGATAATTGGTAAGGTGCTCGCAGTTGAACTAATAACAATGTCTGCACTTGGTAGCGCATCTGGCAACTGTGCCAGTGAAATAACACTGCCGCCAACTTCTTTTGCTAGGTTTTGTGCACGCTCAATTGTGCGGTTCGCGACTGTGATTGACTTTGGATTATGCTGCGATAAGTGTTTAGCAACTAACTCAATTGTTTCACCGGCACCAATTAACAAGACCTGAGTTTTATCCAATTGACCATAAATATGCTTTGCCAAGTTAACAGCGGCATATGCAACTGAGACAGCACTTGCACCAATATCGGTTTCAGTTCGCACTTGCTTCGCCACCGAAAAAGTCTTTTGGAATAAGCGCTCAAATGTTGGCTGAATTGCATGGTGTTGTTTGGCTGTACTAAAAGCTTGTTTAATTTGCCCAAGAATTTGTGGCTCACCTAAAACCAATGAGTCAAGACCGCAGGCAACTCGCATTAAATGGTTCACCGCATCCTGATTCATATGCACATAGACATTTTCTGTTAAGTCTCGTTGCTCTATGTTATGAAAATCTGACAACCAACCGAGTAGTGCTTGGGGATCAGCAGACTCAAGGCTACAATAGATCTCGGTTCGATTGCAGGTCGACACAATCACAGATTCTTTAAACTGCGAAGAATGTTGGAGTTGGTGCAATGCTTCTGTAAGCTGTTCTGGAGAAAACGCAACTTTTTCACGTAATTCTACAGACGCGGTTTTGTGATTGATACCAAGTGCGATGATGGTCATAGATGCCAGTATTGCTCGAGCCCTGCTTTAAAGCGGGCAATTTTACCAAAAATCAATCGAATATGGAAAGTAAGGAAAGGCCTTTGAGACAACTTCATTTGATTTTACTCATATTTTTATTAATTTTAACCGGTTGTGCGCAACAATTACCTCAGCAAAACGTAGCACAAGACTGGCAATCTAGGCTAAAACAACAAAAAAATTGGCAAGCGAGAGGTAAACTTGCATTTATTGCCCCAGACAATCGTCAATCAACTAACTTTAATTGGTATTTAAAAGAAGATAAACAAAATCTGATTTTAACCAGCTTTGTTGGCACCCGCATATTCGAGCTAGAAGAATTAGACACACATTCGGAGCTGACCTTTGAAGACAATGTCCATAAAGGCATGGACAGTAGCGACCTAGTTAAGCGTTTAAGTGGTCTCTCTCTTCCGGTAAATCAAGCCCCTCAGTGGCTAACGGGCTTAATTGAAGCACCAGCCAGCGAACTTGATGACCTTGGCAGAATAAGCAATGCACAGTGGCAAAGCCCATCTGGCCGAGTGTGGCAAATCACCTATCAACAATATAAAATGCAAGATGGAATGTGGCTGCCTAGCCGCATGAAACTCTCATCGACCAATATTGAGGTCAAAGTATTAATCACTTCATGGCAGTTTAAATGAAGACATTGACGCTAAGCGCTCCGGCAAAATTAAATCTTTTTTTGCATATCAATGGCCGTCGAGAAGACGGCTACCATGAACTAGAAACTTTATTTACTTTCTTAGATTTTGGTGATGAATTAGCATTTACGCTAACCAGTAACCAGCAAGAAATCGTCGTTTGTGGTGACACCGCAGGTATTCCACTTGAAGATAACCTCATTTATAAAGCCGCCAAAATTCTTGAGCCCTATAAAAAAATTGCGGCTGGTGTCGACATTCACTTAAATAAACAGCTTCCCATGGGTGGAGGTGTTGGTGGTGGTTCGTCTGATGCTGCCACGACTTTATTGGCACTCAATACGCTGTGGCAATGTCAGCTTACTATCCCAGAACTTGCAAAACTCGGTCTCCAGCTAGGCGCCGATGTGCCTGTTTTTGTTGAAGGTAAAACAGCTGTAGCCCACGGCGTTGGGGAGCAACTTGAGCCAATTGATATCGCCCAAAAATGGTATTTGGTGGTCGCACCAGCCATTCATGTCAGCACAGCATTAGTCTTTACTCACCCAGACTTACCGCGCAATACGCCTAAGCTAAAAAGCGGTTGGAAACTCTCGGATACGGGCAACGACTGTCAAACTCTTGTCAAAAAGCTTTACCCCGAGGTTGAAAAGACCCTCGCGTGGTTGCTAAAATATGCACCAACCAAAATGACTGGTACTGGAGCTTGTTGTTTCGCGGAGTTTGAAAATCGTGAGGCAGCGCTGCGTGTGCTCGAAACTCTACCTTCATCTTGGCAGGGCTTTATTGCCCAAAATACAAGTGAGTCAATTTGTCATCGACAATTGCGCGCTTGGCAAAACTAGAAGTAAATTGTTTAAGTTAGCTTGTTTTGACTTTTTTATTTCATGGTCATTGCATGTTAGTCCAAAAAATTCAGTGCCTGAGGAACCCTACCGTGCCCGACATGAAGCTCTTCGCTGGTAACGCAACACCTGAGCTAGCTCAAAAAGTTGCAAAACGTTTGTTTATTGAGTTAGGTGATGCCGTTGTTGGCCGTTTTAGCGACGGTGAAATTAGCGTTCAAATCAACGAAAACGTTCGTGGTTCAGATGTATTCATCATCCAATCAACATGTGCTCCTACAAATGATAATTTAATGGAGTTAATCGTCATGGTTGATGCGCTACGTCGTGCATCTGCTGGTCGTATCACAGCCGTTATTCCTTATTTCGGTTACGCACGTCAAGACCGCCGCGTGCGCTCTGCTCGTGTTCCAATTACTGCTAAAGTTGTTGCAGACTTCCTTTCAAGCGTAGGTGTTGACCGTGTTCTTACCGTTGACCTACACGCAGAACAAATCCAAGGCTTCTTCGACGTACCTGTTGACAATGTATTCGGTAGCCCAGTGCTAATCGAAGACATGAAAGAGCGTAAGTTCGAAGATGTAGTAGTAGTTTCACCTGATATCGGTGGTGTGGTTCGTGCTCGTGCGATTGCAAAACTGTTAGATGATAAAGACCTAGCGATCATTGATAAGCGTCGTCCACAGGCTAACGTTTCTCAAGTTATGCACATCATTGGTGATGTTGCTGGTCGTGACTGTATCATTGTCGATGACATGATAGATACAGGCGGTACTTTATGTAAAGCAGCAGCAGCACTTAAAGAGCACGGTGCAAAACGCGTATTCGCTTACGCAACCCACCCAGTACTTTCGGGCAATGCTGCGGAAAACCTACGCAACTCAGTTATCGATGAAGTTATCGTGACTGACTCAATTCCACTTTCTGATGAATTGAAAGCGCTTGATAACATCAAAGTACTAACACTTGCAGATATGATGGCCGAAACTATCCGCCGTATCAGCAACGAAGAGTCAATCTCTGCGATGTTTCAACACTAATCGGCACCAAAACTGATTAGCCAAAAAGCACCTCTGGTGCTTTTTTTGTTTTATAGGTTTCATTGCAGGTGCGTTAGTGGTATATTGGCGCGCCTTTTTTAGGCAGGGAGCTTGGTCGCGAGCTCTCTGACACATTAACTTAAATTATTTTGGAGACATCCATGTCTGTATACAAATTAGACGCTGAAGTACGTTCTGACCTAGGTACTGGTGCGAGCCGCCGCCTACGTCGCGCTGACAAAGTTCCTGCAATCCTATACGGTGCTGGTAAAGATGCAGTTTCACTAACTCTTGATCACAACAAAGTATTGAAAGCGCAAGAAGACGAAGGTTTCTACACTCACATCCTAACGCTAAACATTGGCGGTGAGTCTGTTGAAGCAATTCTTAAAGATATGCAACGTCACCCGTACAAGCCTAAGATCACTCACTTAGACTTCCAACGCGTTGATGCTTCTCAAAAGCTTCACACTAAAGTTCCTGTTCACTTCATCAACGAAGAGAAAGCAACTAAAGGTGGCAACACTATCGTTCACCAACTAACTGAAATTGAAATCACTTGTCTTCCAGCAAGACTTCCTGAGTTCATCGAAGTTGACGTAGCGACTCTAGCTGTTGGCGCAACTCTACACCTATCTGATATCAAGCTTCCAGCTGGCGTTGTTTCAGTTGAACTTGCTAAAGGTGCAGATCACGACCAAGCAGTTGTTTCAGTAAACGCTCCTAAAGCAGCTCCTGCTGAAGAGTCTGCTGAAGACGCAGCTGAGTAATTGTTCAGGTGTTAACACCTTGAATAATATTCAAATGCTTGTGGGCCTGGCTAATCCAGGCCCCGAATACGCAAACACCCGTCATAACGCTGGCGCTTGGTTTATCGAAGAACTAGCCAGAAGATACAACTGCCTCCTAAAACCAGACGCTAAACATCACGGCCTCACCGGCAAAGTGCTCATCAATAATCAAGAGTTTAAATTGCTGATCCCTACGACTTATATGAACTTAAGTGGTAAAGCGGTCGCGAGTCTTGCCAATTTTTATAAGATCCCCGTCGAGAGTATTCTTGTTGCTCACGATGAAATGGATTTAGAACCCGGTATCGCCAAACTAAAAAAAGGTGGTGGTCACGGCGGTCACAATGGCTTAAAAGACATTATCGCTAAAATGGCAAATAACAAAGAATTTATGCGATTGCGCGTTGGTATTGGTCACCCAGGACACAGAGACAAAGTCACGGGGTGGGTTTTAGGCAAAGCACCACAAGCTGATCAAGAAAAAATTGATGCCGCTGTGGATGAAGCAGTCCGATGTATGGAAATACTCGCAAAAGACGGTGTGTTAAAAGCGCAAAATCGACTACATTCATTTAAACCGTAACAGTTCACTGCTGCGATTGATTGAGTAATACCTAAGCTTCTCGTTCGCCATGATGCGTGCTTGAGATAATACGGTAGAAATTTAGGAATAAACACTATGGGTTTTAAATGTGGCATTGTTGGTTTACCTAACGTAGGTAAATCTACTTTATTTAATGCGTTGACTAAAGCGGGCATTGAGGCCGCAAACTTTCCTTTCTGTACTATCGAACCGAATACCGGTGTAGTACCAGTACCAGATGCTCGTCTTGACCAGCTAGCTGAAATTGTAAACCCTCAGCGCACTATCCCAACTTCAATGGAGTTTGTGGATATTGCCGGTTTGGTAAAAGGCGCATCGAAAGGTGAAGGTTTAGGTAACCAATTTTTGGCAAACATCCGTGAAACGGATGCTATCGGTCACGTAGTTCGCTGTTTTGAAAATGAAAATATCGTTCACGTTGCTGGTCAAATCGATCCTGCTGAAGACATTGATGTTATCAACACTGAGCTGGTACTTGCAGACATGGATACTGCTGATCGCGCAGTGTTACGTAACGCGAAGAAAGCGAAAGGCGGCGATAAAGACGCGAAATTTGAACTAGTTGTACTTGAAAAAGTGAAAGCGCACTTGGACGAAGGCTTAACGCTTCGCTCACTTGAGCTAAATAAAGAAGAAGCGGCAGCAATAAGCTACCTAAACTTTTTAACGATCAAGCCAACTATGTACATCGCCAATGTTAACGAAGATGGCTTTGAAAATAATCCATTCCTAGACAAAGTACGTGAAATTGCAGCTGCAGAAGACGCGGTTGTGATCCCAGTATGTGCAGCAATTGAGGCTGAACTTTCTGAACTTGAAGAAGAAGATAAGAAAGAGTTTATGGATGACTTAGGCTTAGAAGAGCCGGGCCTAAACCGCGTGATCCGTGGTGGTTATGAGTTGTTAAAACTGCAAACTTACTTTACAGCTGGCGTAAAAGAAGTACGTGCATGGACTATCCCTGTTGGCGCGACAGCACCTCAAGCTGCTGGTAAAATCCACACAGACTTTGAACGTGGTTTTATTCGTGCACAAACTATCGGCTTTGATGATTATATCGAGTTCCGTGGTGAATCTGGTGCGAAAGACGCAGGTAAAATGCGTCAAGAAGGTAAAGAATACATCGTAAAAGATGGCGATGTGATGAACTTCTTATTTAACGTGTAACCATAGTTACTACACGCTATTTCAATAAAAGGAGCTTCGGCTCCTTTTTAGTTTTATCAACTCTGCTTTTTAATCAAATAAGTACCTTGTTCTTCAGAGTAAGTTATAGACTCCAAAGGAATAAAAATTCACAGGTTTTGTTAAAAATTTGCAATTGCCCCGCATGATTTGATATAAAAACAAGCCGTTTCGCTTAATTTATCTGCAAACAAACTGTGTTAGCAGATTTTTTGCAAAAAAGGTGTTGACGGCTTGGGGGCATATACGCATAATACGCCCCGCATCAGCGATGATGAGAAGTTAAAGAGATGGCTATGTAGCTCAGCTGGTTAGAGCACATCACTCATAATGATGGGGTCCCCTGTTCAAATCAGGGCATAGCCACCATGCTTTAACTACTACCAAAACTCATCGATTTGTTGTTGCAAAAAATGTGCAGAAGTAGTGGAATTGGCCGATGTCTTGATATAGACGCTGGATTTAGGTTCCTATAACTAATGCAAAAAGATGTGCGGAAGTGACGGAATTGGCAGTTGTCTTAATATAGGCGCTGGATTTAGGTTCCCATAACTAATGCCAAAAGATGTGCGGAAGTGGCGGAATTGGTAGACGCGCTGGATTTAGGTTCCAGTATCTTCGGATGTGAGAGTTCAAGTCTCTCTTTCCGCACCATGTTCTTTTAAATCAGAACTCAAAAAGATTTTACTTCGTTGGAGTATCGCCAAGCGGTAAGGCAGCGGGTTTTGATCCCGCCATTCCCAGGTTCAAATCCTGGTACTCCAGCCAACTTTCTGAAGTTGAGGAATTGGCAGATGTCTTGAAATAGACGCTGGATTTAGGTTCCAAATACTCCAGATAATATATGCAGAAGTGGCGGAATTGGCAGTTGTCTTAATATAGACGCTGGATTTAGGTTCCAATAACTAATGCCAAAAGATGTGCGGAAGTGGCGGAATTGGTAGACGCGCTGGATTTAGGTTCCAGTATCTTCGGATGTGAGAGTTCAAGTCTCTCTTTCCGCACCATGTTCTTTTAAATCAGAACTCAAAGAGATTTTATTTCGTTGGAGTATCGCCAAGCGGTAAGGCAGCGGGTTTTGATCCCGCCATTCCCAGGTTCAAATCCTGGTACTCCAGCCACATTTCTAAAGTTTTGGAATTGGCAGATGTCTTGAAATAGACGCTGGATTTAGATTCCAATATACTCTAGATAATAAATGCGGAAGTGGCGGAATTGGTAGACGCGCTGGATTTAGGTTCCAGTATCTTCGGATGTGAGAGTTCAAGTCTCTCTTTCCGCACCATGTTCTTTTAAATCAGAACTCAAAAAGATTTTATTTCGTTGGAGTATCGCCAAGCGGTAAGGCAGCGGGTTTTGATCCCGCCATTCCCAGGTTCAAATCCTGGTACTCCAGCCAATGGCTATGTAGCTCAGCTGGTTAGAGCACATCACTCATAATGATGGGGTCCCCTGTTCAAATCAGGGCATAGCCACCATTTACAAATGCGGAAGTTTTGGAATTGGTCGATGTCTTGATATAGACGCTGGATTTAGGTTCTAATAACTAATGCAAAATGATATGCGGAAGTGGCGGAATTGGTAGACGCGCTGGATTTAGGTTCCAGTATCTTCGGATGTGAGAGTTCAAGTCTCTCTTTCCGCACCATGTTCTTTCAAGTAGAACTCAAACTCTTGAACTTATCTCTATTGCTGAGTATCGTCTCGACATGAAGTGGAAGCGGTAAGGTAGCCTAAATCAAATCTGGGCTAAATAAGGTTTGAACTTACCTCTATTGCTGGGTATTGTCTCGACACGAAGTGGAAGCGGTAAGGCAGCGGGTTTTGATCTCGCCATTCCCAGGTTCAAATCCTGGTACTCCAGCCATCTCTTTTTGAGATGTTAGCTACAAATAAAATATCTACTGTGCGGAAGTGGCGGAATTGGTAGACGCGCTGGATTTAGGTTCCAGTATCTTCGGATGTGAGAGTTCAAGTCTCTCTTTCCGCACCATTTATTCTATATAAAAAATCCTCCCCCAAAAACCATCATCTCGTTAATTTTACTTTATCAACATTTATGTTAGATTCTTTATTAGAAATTAATAATAAAGGATTATTATCATGACCGAACAAGATAAAGTTAAAGCAGCAATAAACTCATTTTATAAAGGCGCGGGATTAGAGATAGCCTTTAGCGGTGAAGCGAACCCAAAAGTCGCTGAAATATTCGGTGAGATGGTAAAAAAAACAAAAGATTGCACTGAAGCCCTTAATTGGGTTCCTGAACCTACTGGTGGAAAAGCTTCAATTTCATGGATAGCCAAAAACTTTACACAAAGTGTATTGGCGCAGCTGGAGCAAAAGCAGTCCCTTACCTGTGCTAAGTCCGTTATATGGGGTTACCGTAGACACCTACAAATCGCTGCTTTAGGAGTATGATAATGAGAAAGTTATTATTACTCATATTGACTTTGTTACCTCTACTCGTCAGTGCTCAAGCAGCTATGAAGACCCACTGCACACCTCCAAATATTGATATCTCACTTAAACACTTTAATTACTGCATTGCTCCAGAGCAGACTAGCAAACTCTCGTTTCATACCTTTAGCGATAATTCCTATTCAATGGTTATAAGCAACAAGGAGTCTGAATTGTTTTTAAATTGGTTGCCCAGCTCAATTGCACTTGCCGATCTACCTAAGAAATATGGCTTAGCCCCGATCACATTCCTTGAGCAACTCTTTAATGGCAAAATTCAAGAACAAAAGCCACACGGTCATAAAATCAGTGCAGTATTTGGTGACATTGATACGTCCGAACTGTTTGTTGAAAAAGTTAAAGGTAGTTATATTTTTTCTGCACTAAATAAATCAGGTCAAAATACTGCGTTTTTGTTGTTAGAAAATAGCGACTGGCTATTACAGATTGATGGCAAGTTTAACAAACGAACATTAATTCAAATCATTGATAGAACACGTTTAGTCGGTAGCTTATAGCAAGAAAATGTAGGAGAGCCCAGTAACCTGAGATCCGGATAATTAATTCTCTCCTACAAATGTAATTAAAAACCAACTCCTCCCATGGCGTGCTTTAGCACTTCTTTTTTTAACGGCCCAGCTTTATTCGCCACATTCAGCGCCAGATTTCTCAAATGCTTTAACGGTGTTACTTGATTCGAAAAGCCAAAATAACACGCATCCATCATACTCATCATCAAGAGGTTGTCTTTCCTACGCTTTGACTCGTAATGATGTAGTGCGCTGCTATCACCAATATCTTCTTTTGCCTCAATCGCTTCAGCAAGTGCCGCTACGTCTTTAAAGCCAAGATTTACTCCCTGCCCTGCTAACGGATTAATGGTATGAGCTGCATCCCCTACTAATACCACTCGTTCGCTCACGTATTGGTTAGCATGTTGCCTTGCTAAAGGAAAAACCGCCACTTCTTCAATCTCAAAGTCACCGGGTAGCTCAAAAAATGCAGCCTTTACTTCTTGTTTTAGCGCCTGCTTATCTAGTTGCTTAAGTAAATTGAGTTTATTGCCGTTGTCATACCAAATCAGATTGGCATACGGATACTGCATAGGTAAAAAGGCAATGGGACCTGATGGCTTAAATTGCTGCCATGTTTTTTCTTGCTGCGGCGCGTCGAGTTTAATCAGCAGCCCCATACAATGTTGCTCATATTGCCAACCCGTCACGCCTATGCCACTCATTTGTCTGACGATAGAACGGCCACCATCAGCTGCAATTAGCAAATCGGCGGTAAAGGATGCTGCTTGATACTCAATCGTCACGGAATCATCATTATGAACAATGCGCTTTGGGATCCCCTCTGGTGAAACCACTTTGATATCAAATTCCTCAAACTGTTGCCACAATGCAGCTTGAATGAGGTTATTCTCAATTAAGTGGCCTAAGTGCGAGGCGTTTAGTGCTTCACAATCAAATATCAATTGTCCTGGCTTATCCTCATAGGCTTCTAACTGCTTGTAAACCGCAGCTCTGGTGCTTCTTAACACAGGCATAGCACCGAGCTCATCCAATAACTGCTCGGAAAAGCGATTGATAGCAGATACGCGAATATCTACCTTATCACTTGCGAGTGTTGCATCAGGTAAGATGGGAGAATGTTCAATAATGGTTACGTCAACACCTTGCTTCGCTAGCTTAACAGCACACGCTGCACCAACCATGCCACCACCGACTATCAGAGCCTTGTTTTTCATGCCATATTCCACTTAATTGAGTCTTTGCGCATTGTAACGCATATAAAAACAGATGTTTGCTTAAAACACCCTGTATTGATCCACATTTTGAAAGTTAAAATCTATACTTGGCTAGACAAGATAGGTCATATAAAATACGCGTCCTTTAGGCATAATGATATCAATTCAGCATCGCCTGCACGAGAAACGCGTAGTGCTAAACACCGAGTTGTAAACGAGGCAATATTTAAATGAGTAAAAAACTGCATATTAAAACCTGGGGTTGTCAGATGAACGAGTATGACTCCCAGAAAATGGCGGATCTTTTGGATTCAACAAATGGCTATCAGCTTACAGAAGAAGCTGAGCAAGCTGATGTGATCCTACTCAATACTTGCTCGATTCGTGAGAAGGCACAGGAAAAAGTATTCCACCAACTTGGTCGTTGGAAACTACTAAAAGACACAAACCCCGATCTTGTTATTGGTGTTGGTGGCTGCGTAGCGTCACAAGAAGGCGACACCATTCGCCAGCGTGCTCCATTTGTTGATATCGTGTTTGGCCCACAAACATTGCACCGCCTACCAGAGATGATCAAGCAGGTGCAAAGCAAAGAAGGTGCTGTCGTTGATATTTCCTTCCCTGAAATTGAAAAATTTGACCGTCTCCCTGAGCCAAAGGCTGAAGGCCCGAGTGCATTTGTTTCAATTATGGAAGGTTGCTCTAAGTACTGTACTTTCTGTGTTGTACCGTACACGCGTGGCGAAGAAGTAAGCCGTCCTTTAGATGACGTTATCCTTGAAGTTGCTCAGCTTGCGGAGCAAGGTGTGCGTGAAGTTAACTTACTCGGTCAGAATGTAAATGCTTATCGCGGTGAAATGCACGATGGTGAAATTTGTTACTTCTCTGACTTAATTCGCTACGTTGCAGCAATTGACGGTATTGACCGCATTCGTTATACAACATCTCATCCGGTTGAATTTACACCAGATATCATTGAAGCCTATGCGGATGTGCCAGAGCTTGTTGACCATTTACACCTACCGGTACAAAGTGGTTCAGACCGTATTCTAAACCTTATGAAACGCGGTCATACTGCGCTTGAGTACAAGTCAACGATCCGCAAGCTACGTAAGATCCGTCCGAACCTAAGCATGTCTTCAGATTTCATCATTGGTTTCCCAGGCGAATCGAACGCAGACTTTGAAGCAACGATGAACCTGATTAATGATATCGGTTTTGATATGAGTTTTAGTTTCATCTACTCGGCGCGACCAGGAACACCAGCAGCCGACTTACCTGATGATGTTGCGGAATCAGAAAAGAAAGAACGCCTCTATCTTCTACAGAACCGTATCAACCAAATGGCGCAGGATATCAGCCGCAAGATGCACGATACCGAGCAGCGTATTTTGGTTGAAGGCCCATCGAAGAAAAACCCAATGGAACTGCGTGGTAGAACTGAAAATAACCGCGTTGTAAACTTCGAAGGTCCACACTCAGTGATCGGCCAATTCGTCGATGTACGTATTACTGAGGCGTTACCGAACTCGTTACGTGGTGAGCTTATCCGTACTGAAGCAGAAATGGATTTACGTCGTGACGTAAAACCGTCGGATATCTTAAATAAAGCACCACAAGAACCTGAAATTAACGAATTAGGTGTTGGTACTTTTACCCCCTAGCATTTTTAAATTGTGCGCTAGCTTCGGCTAGCGTCATTTTTATAGGAAGACATTTTGAGTAATCAGATAAAGAATATAGAAATTTACTTAGAACCCGCAGATAACCACCGCCTTTCTTCACTTTGTGGTCCGTTCGACGAAAATCTAAAACAAATAGAACGTCGCCTTGGAGTTGAAATCGCGCACCGTGACAATTGGTTTAAAGTGACCGGACAAGCGGTAACGGCAAAAGCAGCTGTGGATATTCTAAAGTCTCTATATGTTGATACTCAGCCTGTGAAAGGAAAAATGACAGAAATCGAACCAGATCAGGTTCATCTGGCCATCACAGAAGCGAACGTACTTGAGCAAGACGCCCCAACCGTGTGGGACAAAGAAGTCTATATTAAGACTCGTCGCGGTGTGGTTAAGCCTCGTAACCCAAATCAGAGTCAATATGTCGCTAATATCTTAACTCACGATATTACCTTTGGTGTTGGTCCTGCGGGTACTGGTAAAACCTACCTTGCTGTTGCAGCAGCGGTTGATGCGCTGGAACGTCAAGAAATACGTCGCATCCTCCTCACTCGTCCAGCAGTTGAAGCTGGTGAAAAGCTGGGCTTCTTACCAGGTGATTTAACACAAAAAATCGACCCTTACCTTCGTCCACTTTATGACGCCCTATTCGAGATGCTTGGTTTTGAAAAAGTTGAGCGCTTAATCGAAAAAAATGTCATCGAAGTTGCACCTTTGGCGTATATGCGTGGTCGAACACTCAATGACGCGTTTATTATCTTGGACGAGAGCCAAAATACCACTACTGAACAAATGAAGATGTTTCTAACGCGGATTGGCTTTAATTCAAAAGCGGTGATCACCGGTGATATCACCCAAATCGATTTACCTCGTGGTGCGCGCTCTGGACTTCGTCATGCGATAGAAGTGCTCAATGATGTAGAAGAAATTTCATTTAACTTCTTTAAATCTCACGATGTAGTTAGACACCCTGTGGTTGCTCGTATCGTCGAAGCATACGAGAAGAAAGAAGAACAAGAGCGTCTCGCTAAAGCTGAAAAGCATCAAGCGAAACAGCAACCTTCTGAGGAATAAACCATGGACTTAATGCTAGATTTGCAATTGGCTTGTGAGTTTGAAAACTTGCCATCCGAAGCACAATTTCAATTATGGGCAGAACATGCATTAACGCAATTTCGCGAAGAAGCAGAATTAACGATTCGTATCGCTGACGAGCACGAAAGCCAAGAGCTCAATAGCCAGTACAGGGGCAAAGACAAGCCAACCAACGTGTTGTCTTTCCCGTTTGATGCGCCACCGGGGATTGAGTTGTCACTTATTGGTGATTTAATTATCTGTCCCCAAGTGGTATACCAAGAATCCATAGAGCAAGAAAAGACCTTTCATGACCACTTCGCCCATATGGTTATCCATGGTTGCTTGCATTTACTTGGATTTGACCATATAAATGAACAAGACGCGGTAGAAATGGAAACAATAGAGAAGCAAATTCTCGCTTCTTTGAATATCGCAGATCCTTACAGAGACGATTGTTAAATTAACGGAGCAGACACAACTAATGAGCGACGATAACTCGCAAAGTAGTCAGGGTTCTTCTAGCAAGACCTGGCTGGGACGCATCACACAGATGCTGCAAGGGGAACCCCAAAATAAAGAAGAACTGGCTGGAGTCATCGCTGATGCGCAAGAGCGCCAGCTGATTGACCCAGAAACCAAAGATATGATGGAAGGTGTACTCAGCGTTTCAGAGCTGAAAGTACGTGACATCATGATCCCACGTTCGCAAATGATTACACTTGATGTAGATGAGCCGCTCAGTGCTCAACTCCCTATGATGGTAGAATCTTCACACTCGCGTTTTCCTGTGATTTGTGAAGACAAAGACCACGTAGAAGGCATCTTACTTGCCAAAGATCTCTTACCTTTGATTTTGCGCGAAGAGAGCGATTTGCCAAGTATCCGCGAATATCTTCGTCCCGCTGTGGTCGTGCCTGAAAGTAAGCGTGTCGATACCCTGCTCAACGAATTCCGTCAAAAACGTTACCATATGGCTATTGTGATTGATGAATACGGTGGTGTATCTGGACTGGTTACTATCGAAGATATTCTCGAAACCATTGTTGGTGAAATCGAAGATGAACATGATGACGACGAAGAACAACAAGATATTCGTCAGCTATCTAAACATGTTTATACCGTGCAAGCACTCACGCCATTGGATGAATTCAACGAATTTTTCAAAACCAACTACGACACCCAAGAAGCCGATACCATTGGCGGTATTATTCTTCATGCATTTGGCCATATGCCAAGCCGTGGTGAAACTATAGACATAGATCCCCTTCAGTTTAAGGTAACTAACTCCGATAACCGGAGGATCTTACAAATTCAAGTAAGTGTACCTAAATCTGAACATGTTGAAGACTCTAGTATCTAACCTGAGTAACCTCGCAAAAGATAAGTTTGCATGGCTGGCACTCATTTCTGGCTGTGCGCTTACTTTTGCTTATTCCCCTTTTGGTTTTTGGCCTATCGCGTTTGTCAGCTTGATTATAGCGACTTGGCTTACCGATAAACCCTATCCAAAGCTCGCGGCTAAGTATGGCTTCTTATTTGGCTTTGGCTGGTTTGCCCTTGGCATAAGCTGGGTGCATGTCTCTATCGCTGAATTTGGTGGTTTACCCTTACCTGTCTCAGTGCTGTTGATGGCATTGCTATGTGCTTATCTTGCCATCTACCCGACATTGGCATTTGCTTTTGCCAGCTACTTTACTCGCACACCTTGGCAACGGGTGCTGGCACTTGTTGCGGGGTTTGCCATTACCGAGTGGCTGCGAGGCCACATGCTCACAGGCTTCCCTTGGCTTAGCTTTGGTTATACGTTAACTGACTCGCCATTGAGCAGTTTAGCCCCTTGGATCGGTGAATTTGGCTTAACATTGCTAGTTATTTTAGCGACAACAAGCCTTTACTATCTACTTAAACAACGTGCGATTTATCTCACCATTATCAGCTTTGCTGGCATTGCCGGTCTATACAGTGTGCCAGTCATTCAAGGCCCACTGAAATACTCCGGTGATGAAATTACCACCTTGCTTGTACAAGGTAATATCAAGCAGAGTCTGCGCTGGGAGCCTGAGCAGTTTTGGCCTACCATGTCTAAATATCGAGATATGACTAGACCTAACTGGCAAGACGTTGATTTAGTGGTGTGGCCAGAAGCGGCTATTCCTGAATTTGAAGATATCGCCTACCCATTTTTAGAAGGGCTGGACAAAGCCGCCGCGTTTAATGGCACGGCGCTGATAACGGGCATTCCCGATTATCAGTTTGATACCAGAACCGCGTACAACACGCTGATCTCGCTTGGTAAAAAAGAAAAAGAAGATAGCGAAGGGCAATATCACTATCTGCACAAAAACCGCTACCAGAAGCACCAATTGTTGCCTATTGGTGAGTTTGTGCCGTTCGAAGACCTATTGCGTCCTATTGCGCCTCTTTTTAACTTAGCGATGTCGTCATTTACTCGAGGTGATGCGGTACAACCAAACCTACTTGCGAACGGTTTGCATGTGTTACCCGCTATTTGTTACGAAATTGCATTTAGCGAGCTTGTCAGAGGTAACTTTACCTCTGAGTCAGATATTCTTTTTACTGTGAGCAACGACGCTTGGTTTGGAGATTCCCACGGCCCGCATCAGCATATGCAGATCGCTCGCATGCGTGCCTTAGAATTACAGCGCCCATTAATTCGAGTAACGAATAATGGTATCACTGGTGTTTACGATCCGCTTAGCAAAGTTCAGCATGTCATTCCACAATTCGAAGCCAATATACTGAAAAGTGATGTAAAACTAATTAGTGGAGTGAGCTGGTATGCAGAGCATGGTAATCGCCCCATCTGGTTTATTGTCACTTTTATTATGCTGATACTCACCGCTGCAAAGGTAAAGCCCATAGTGCTTAAGCGATTTGAACGCAACTTTTTGTAGTTGCGGTGTTGTACCTTTCGCGATGTAAAATTGCTCCGACACGCGATATATAACCTCTGATAGGAGCCGCTTTATGCGGCGAGCTTTTACTAAATCGCGATGTAAAATCGCTCCTACACGTAATATATAACCTCTGGTAGGAGCCGCTTTATGCGGCGAGCTTTTACTAAATCGCGATGTAAAATCGCTCCTACACGTAATATATAACCTCTGGTAGGAGCCGCTTTATGCGGCGAGCTTTTACTAAATCGCGATGTAAAATCGCTCCGACACACGATATATAACCTCTGGTAGGAGCCGCTTTATGCGGCGAGCTTTTACTAAATCGTGATGTAAAATCGCTCCGACACGTAATATATAACCTCTGGTAGGAGCCGCTTTATGCGGCGAGCTTTTACTAAATCGCGATGTAAAATCGCTCCTACACGTAATATATAACCTCTGGTAGGAGCCGCTTTATGCGGCGAGCTTTTGTGCCATATCGCGATGTAAAATCGCTCCTACACCTATTATATAAGCTCTGGTAAGAGCCGCTTTATGCGGCGAGCTTTTACTAAATCGCGATGTAAAATCGCTCCGACACGCGATATATAACTCTGGTAGGAGCCGCTTTATGCGGCGAGCTTTTACTAAATCGCGATGTAAAATCGCTCCGACACGCGATATATAACTCTGGTAGGAGCTGCTTTACGCGGCGAGCTTTTACTAAATCGCGATGTAAAATCGCTCCGACACACGATATATAACCTCTGATAGGAGCCGCTTTATGCGGCGAGCTTTTACTAAATCGCGATGTAAAATCGCTCCGACACACGATATATAACCTCTGATAGGAGCCGCTTTATGCGGCGAGCTTTTACTAAATCGCGATGTAAAATCGCACTGAGTATATAACCTCAGGTAAAAGCAGGTTTTTGTTATTACTCACAAGGTATAATAACACTCACTTTCAACCCACCTAATTCGCTGTGCGCAACGGCAATGCTGCCACCGTGCAATTCAACCAGTTTTTGACAAATAGATAAACCTAAGCCAGAGCCACCAAGATCTCGGCTACGTGATTTATCACAGCGGAATAAACGTTCAAACAATCTCCCTAAAGCTTCATCGCCCACACCTGGGCTTGAATCTTCAATAACACATTGGATCTGCTGGCTTTGATAGCTAATATCCACGGAGACTTCTCCCGGCTTGTCGGTATAATTCACACTATTACGAGCCAAGTTATTGAATACCTGAGCAAATCTAGTTACATCAATATCGATTTCCAGTTCATCTGGTAATTCTATATTGGCATTAAACTTAAGCCCTTCATCCGTCACAAAGTCATCAATATCTTCAACAAGACCAATAAACGCTTGTTTGGCATTGACACGCTTTAACGCCAAGTTAAGGCTGCCAGTATCTGCCTGCGCGAGTTCATAGATATCTTTAATTAATGTGTTAAGAGTATCGAGACGGCGGTTAAGCACTTTGTAGCTCTGCTTTGGATTTTCCACCAAATTATGTTCCAGAGATTCAATATGTAGCTTAAGTACGGTAAGCGGTGTTCTTAATTCATGAGAAATATCTGCAAGTAGTTGCTGCTTTAAATCCAAGGTTTTGTTGAGAAGCTGCTTCTCGAGTTCCAGTGCGCGACGTTTGTTTCTCGCAAGTAATAGGAACGCGCTCAGTAGAATGACCAAAACTCCCACCACTGCTGCCGTTACTATTTGTTCTACGCGCTGTTCGGCCAGCTCTACATCACGCTGTGTTTTTAGACTTTGTAGCTCATATTGATTCTTCTGGTACTCGGTATCCATCTGATAGGCCAAGGCTTTTTGACTGGCTTCTTTTTTAAGCTGAGAAACCTTAGATTCCGCATATTGCAAGTGATAATTAAGTGCAGACTCAAAGTCACCTTTCGCGCTGTAGGCGTCCTTTAACACCAGCAAAGCGATTACTTTAAGGCCAGGCTGGACTTCATCTTGCGCTATAATTTGCTTCATATTTTTTATAAAAAAATCAGCTCGCTCAGGTAAAACAATATGCGCATAGGTGGTCATCGTCTCTTGATAAAGCACTTTGCTTTGTACCGGATCAATTAACTCTAACGCCTGTTCAACATACTCTTTGGCCTTAACTTTTTCATCTGCTTTTAATTTAACTTCGGCCAAATTACTCAGCGCCCAGCCCTGGTTTCTGGTGTGGCCATTTTCCTCGAAAATCGTAAATGCTTTTTTAAAGGAACCTTCGGCATTTTTATATTGGGTTAGCATCATTTGTTCACGACCAATGCGGATCAAAGTATAGGCTGAGTAAACTGCACTGCCCGCTTTAATATCATAGTCATAAGCGGTTTGATAGGCTGCCAACGACTTTTCATGGTCGCCAATCACTTGATGGGCGCTACCCAAGTTATAGTAAACTTGTCCAAGTAAAACGATGTTTTCCTGTTTTTGACTTTTTAGTACCGCAATTGATTGTTGTAATAGCTCAAGGGCTTTGTCAGGTAAGGACAACTCTGAATAGGTGTCTGCAAGCTGAGTAATAGCCAATATTTGCAACTCCGGGAGCTCATTAGTCCTTGCAATTTCAATCGACATCTCGTAGCTCTTTACACCGTTTTTATAATCACCGTTTTGAGTATATGCAACGCCTAGAAAACGGTGTGCATGGCTAAGCAAGCGATACATTTTAAGCTCGGAAAATTGGGTAACCGAGATCTGCAAATGACTAATGGCATCGCTAAACCTTCCCTCATTAAGCATGAGGTCACCATACGTTAATGAATATTTAGCTTCATATTCGGGTAAATGATGTGTGAGTAATACTTGCTTAAAACGTTCTGCCCATTTATGTGCTTCTTCGAGCTGGAAAGCGTTTTTTAATATAACCGTGGTCTTATGGTGAACGTCAGCAATTTCTTCCAGCGTTAAGCCCGACTCTAATACTTGGTCGACTTTTTGAAGTGCGCTATCACGTGTTTCTTGTTGCTGAATTTCTTTAATAAAAGCATCGTATAAACGCTCATTGGCATAAACTAGCGGGCTTAATAGTAGGCAACAAGTAAGCAGTATTATCTTAAAGTGCAACACGTAATCGTCTCTTTGTTATTATCGTTATAAATTGAGCAAAACAGCAGGCGAATAGGCTATCATATTGCGTGAGCATTAAATAATAAATTGTGGTTCTATGTATGTCGAATAATAGTCTAACTCAGTTTTTGTTAGCGTTAAAAAGCGCGGATATAGAAAAAATAAAAGCCGTGTACGCACACGCTCCCAAAGACACGCAGATTGAAGTCCTCAAGTTTCTTTTTCAAAGTGCGCAGAGTAACACTACACTCTATGGCCACTATCAAGATATAGCGAGTATTTGCTTACAAGCAGCATGCTTTCCAGAAGCGATGATAGCTGCAATTAACTCCTTGGAGAAGTTTGCCTTTTTCTCAACACCTTTGATCCAAGCTGAGCAAATCAATAACCTCAACCCGCAAGGAAATAACATACTGCATATTCTTTTATCGCAAATGCCCGCGAAAGATAACGGCCTCAACTACCTTAGAACCTTATTGCACTTTGAAAGCAAAGAGCTACTACAAAACGCGCTTAGTCAAAGAAATACAAAAAAGTTAACACCTCTCGAATGCTACTTAGCTTTTAATAGCCATACTGCGCCACTTAGTATTCAAGAATTAAGCGCGTTACTTGGCTTGATGGAAATCGAAAGGCGGCAAATAAGCACAATGGAAAACCACAACGCAAAAGTGATTGAATCACACCTCATTCAACAACGCCGACTCAGTGAATATAAACAATTTCTGCTAGCGACTTACTATCAAGGCAAAGCAGGCTAACTTTCTCCAAGCTTTAGGTTAAGAGGCTTGCAAACTAGCGATGTATTCACTTGCTGTCATGCGATGATAGGTGACTTGCTCATAGAGTAAGTGCGCAGGGTTTGGGTCAACCACTTCAATTGGAATTGCTTTGTGCCTTGCTATTTCCAAGGCCATTTGAGTGATATTGACACTAAAGGAGGTGCCCATAAAAATGATTCTATCCGCAGCATACATTCGTGACTGTGCTTCGCTAATACGATAAAGATCGGTATAGTACTCATCGAATAGCAACACATATGGCTTGAGTGACACGCCTTTTTCAGGCCCTCGTCGAGCAATCTTGAAAAGTGCTAACAACGACTCGGCTAATCGACTTTCATCTACCTCATCCCAAGGAGCAGTAAAACACTCTGTGGGTTCTCCTTGTGTATGAAAGGGTGTCACCTGATCAACACGTCCATGGATCGCAATAAAGTGATTATTGCCTGCTTTACCATCTAAACCGTCGATATTTTGCGTGATCACATTTTTATTACTAAGCCATTGATGAACTTGGTTAGGGCCATAGTTACGATAAGTCACAAAACGATGGTAATACCATTTTAAAAATTCCGACGGTTGTGATTTATACATTGCTCGCGTGGCCATTTCTTGAGGAGTGTAATTAGCCGAACCTATCGTCCAAAAGCCATCCTCTCCCCGAAAAGTCGGAATACCACTTTCGGCACTCACCCCAGCACCTGTGATATACAACGTTTGCAACATGACACAACCTCAACTCATGTAAATTTGACTCACGATAACGTAAAGTAGATACCCAATGCTAGCAACACAAGTACACCTGCAAGCCCAAACATTGGCAGTTTGCTACCAATCGGTTCTGATTTTTCGAGCACTTCAGAAGGTGATTCAGTCACTACAGCTTCGTCCTCCTCCGGTTGTACATCCACTTTAGTCGACTCATTCGCTGTTTGAGGTGAAGCCTGCGATGAAGCCTGAGCTTCCGCAGTCCCTTCAAAAGCCGTACAAGGGATCTGCCATTGATACCCTTTTCGTGAAAAGGTTTTGATGGCATCATCACCGAACAAAGCACGTAAATGGCCAATATTTTGAAATACGACCTGATCCGTGACCTTTCTATCTGGCCATACTTTCTCTAAGATATCTTCTTTACTGTGGATAGTTTGAGGAGCGGATAAAAATAACTCCAATATCTGAGCAGGTTTTTGTTTTAAATTTAGCTTTCTGTCGTCTTTATAAAGCTTTAGCTCTTTGCTATCAAACAAAAAATCCTTAAAAGCGAATTTCATTTCCCTAGTTCCCAACTTGGTCTTAATTACTATAATAATTATTGTTTTATTCGAATTTACTACGACATAACATTGCATTTATAGCGAAACATGCCGTGAAAATATAGGGCAATGTTACATCGGTTTACAAACTATTGATAAAATCGGCTTTTAGTATAGAGCGATCACTCAGAAAATCACTACCTAATCCTTAGAATAATTCGAATAGACTCAAAACCTAAGCGTATATAAACTGCGTTTTCCGTAATTGTTAGGCTGGCTCATGTTACTTGCTTTTATCTACTCCATCGTATTGATAAAAACCTCATTACTCGGGTTAGGAGTAGTCAGTATTGTGCTCTCGGTAGCCTTTATCGTCGCGTTACGCCTCAACCTCCCAGCCCTGCCAGTCAATGCAAAAAGCAAATTTATTAAATCCTTTAAGTTTGTTCTCTTCGCGCACCTGCTCGGATATTTGCTGCTAGTGAGTAAACTTTTGTTAATTGATGGCTGGCAAGACGTGCCTATGTTCATTGCAAGTCATTTGATCATGCATCACATATGGAGTGGGCTTATTGCTGCGATTTTAACATTGACGACCATACTAAAATACCAAACGTTCATTGCAAAACCTAAGACAGCTAAAAGCACTTAGCAAATACAGCTATTTATATTTGTGAAATAATTAGAACCAAATTCGACGCCTTCTTACACTTTATGACACCCCCCCAACAGACCTTGACACCCCCGCTATTTATACTGTCCTCAAGTTAACCACAACGGACATTGATTATGAAAATTAAAGCGCTTTTATCTCTTGCATTACTCACAACAAGTTTATCGTCTTTTGCAGAACAAAATAATGAGACGCATCGCGTTGGTTTAGACATCTCTGGCGGTGGCGCTTCTTATAAAAGCTCAAGTAAAGATGGTGATGGTGTAGGCCAAGCCTATCTGTATTACAACTATCACTTTACGCCAATTTTGGCGCTTGAATTAGGTTACAACAGCGGTGAAGACTTAGATGATTGGAAGTGTGAAGACGAAAACGATCGCAAGTTTACCTGTGCGCAAAACAACAAAACCTTGTTTGGCCTTGGTGCTAATAACTTAGAATTTGATAACTTTGTCGTTGCGGCAAAAGGCTACTATCAAATTTCCGACAACAGCTACTTTTACGGCAAATTAGGTGCAAACTATTACGATTACGAAATCACTCGTGGCCGCACTAAATTAATTACCGACGATGGTATCGGCTTTGTAGCTGAAGCCGGTTGGCAATATGACTGGGATAACGGTATGGCAGTTAACCTTGGCTACAAGTACCTTGATATGGGTGACTTGGATACATCTAGCCTATCTCTAGGTGTCAGCTACCGCTTCTAAAGCGGCCTACCCAACCGATAAAAAAGCATGTGGTCTACACATGCTTTTTTATTCTTTAAAGCCTACGTTTTAGCCCTAAGCTTTAATCAAACGCTTTTGTAAGATCTGAACTTGATCGCGCGCTTGAGCTGCTTTTTCAAACTCAAGCTCTTTAGCAAACTTCATCATTTGTGCTTCAAGTCGGTCTATTTCTTTGGCGATCTCTTTCGCATTCATTGCAGGCATGCCTGGTTTAAATTTGGCATCAATATCAACCACTTTGTCATCAGCCACTTCCTCACCGAGATCCATCACATCCGTGATCTTCTTATTGAGCGCCGTTGGTGTAATGCCATTGGCCTCATTATACGCCTCTTGCTTTTCTCTACGTCTTTGCGTTTCATCTATAGCTTGGCGCATTGAGTTCGTCACCCTATCACCATATAAGATTGCTTTACCATGTAAGTGACGTGCCGCGCGGCCAATTGTCTGAATAAGAGAGCGCGTCGAGCGTAAAAAGCCTTCTTTATCTGCATCAAGTATGGCAACCAAAGAAACCTCTGGCATATCCAAGCCCTCTCGTAACAAGTTGATGCCGACTAGTACATCAAAAACGCCTTTGCGCAGGTCTCGAATGATCTCCATACGCTCAACGGTATCGATGTCAGAGTGTAAGTAACGCACCTTAACGTTATGATCGTTAAGATAATCGGTCAGATCTTCTGACATGCGTTTTGTTAGCGTAGTAACCAGCACACGCTCATTCACTTCCACCCGTTTGTAGATCTCAGAGAGCAAATCGTCAACTTGAGTTGCAACTGGACGCACTTCTACTTCTGGGTCTAATAGCCCTGTTGGGCGGATCACTTGCTCGGCAACATCACCCGCTGATTTATTCAATTCATAATCACCGGGAGTCGCCGAAACATAAATAGTCTGCGGCGAAATCGCTTCGAACTCTTCAAACTTTAGTGGTCTATTATCTAATGCAGACGGTAATCTAAAACCATATTCAACTAAGTTTTCTTTACGACTGCGATCGCCTTTGTACATCGCCCCCACCTGCGAAACGGTAACGTGAGACTCGTCGATGATCATAAGCGCATCATCCGGTAAATAATCTAACAAAGTTGGTGGTG
Organism: Pseudoalteromonas sp. GCY; assembly: GCF_016695175.1. Classification (NCBI taxonomy): domain Bacteria; kingdom Pseudomonadati; phylum Pseudomonadota; class Gammaproteobacteria; order Alteromonadales; family Pseudoalteromonadaceae; genus Pseudoalteromonas; species Pseudoalteromonas sp. GCY. The sequence goes on along the minus strand of NZ_CP068023.1, from coordinate 883,926 downwards.
GCTCGCCTGGTGCACGTCCCGATAAATATCGACTGTAATTTTCAATACCAGAGCAATAGCCAAGCTCTGTCATCATTTCAATATCGTATTGTGTACGTTGAGCAATGCGCTGCTCTTCGACTAAGCGGTTTTTATCCAATAATTGAGTACGGCGATCTTTGAGTTCCACCTTAATGCGCTCAATGGCATCAAGGATCTTTTCTCTTGGCGTCACATAGTGAGTTTTTGGATAAATAGTCGCGCGAACGAGGTGTTTTTCAACAGCGCCAGTCAAGGGATCAAATAAACTGATCCGTTCAATCTCATCGTCGAACATTTCAACCCGTACCGCAATGGTTTCCGATTCGGCAGGAAAAATATCAATAACCTCACCGCGAACTCGATAGGTACCACGGCTAAAATCCATATCATTACGCGTGTATTGTAGTTCTGCCAAACGCCTTAACATGTCACGCTGATCAATGGTTTCACCGACTTTCAGTAACAGCATCATTTTCATGTAAGAGTCGGGATCGCCAAGGCCGTAAATCGCTGAAACTGAGGCGACGATGATAGTGTCTCTGCGCTCAAGCAAGGCTTTGGTCGCAGATAAACGCATTTGCTCTATGTGATCGTTGATAGACGCGTCTTTCTCAATAAATGTATCGCTGGCAACGACATAGGCTTCGGGTTGATAATAGTCATAATAAGAGACGAAATACTCAACCGCATTATGAGGAAAGAACTCTTTCATTTCGCCATACAATTGCGCCGCCAGCGTTTTGTTATGCGCCATAATAATTGTCGGGCGGTTAAGGTTATTAATGATGTTGGCCATGGTAAAGGTTTTACCCGTTCCCGTAGCCCCCAGCAAGGTTTGATGTGCAAGGCCTGATTCTAAACCATCGCACAGCTGAGCAATCGCTGTTGGTTGATCTCCGTTTGGCTGAAACTCAGAAACTAGCTGAAACTTATCTTCCATTACGCCTCCTTTTGGACCTCGCTTGCTGCTATTTCATTAATCACTTTCTTAAACCAATTGTAGGCAATGGCTGCGGTAAATAAGTTCCCCAAAGCAGCGCCTGCAAATAGCCCGGGCAACCCAGCCAACTTTGAGCCTATATAAGCAATAGGTACATAAAATATGAACAGTCGGATCACACTTAGAATGAGCGCATTCATCGGTTTATGCAACGCATTAAATGACGAATTGGTTAATATGATCACGCCTTGAAGGCCGTATCCTAGCGGCATGATATAAATAAATAGCTGTATGGTTTCAACGACAGCTGGCTCATTACCAAAAGTATGACTGATGTAGTAAGCGCTTAATACCAGTAATAAGTAGACCGCAAATTGAAAACCAAGCACAAATTTAAGTGTTTGGGTATAGGCATCAGACACACGCTGATAGTGCTTTGCACCAAAGTTCTGACTTACAAAGGGAGGCAACGTCATAGAAAGCGCTAAAACCACCAGACTTGCGATAGACTCAATACGACTTCCAACACCAAATGCAGCCACAGCTTCAGGTCCATAACTAGCAATAAGTGCGGTCATTACCGCCATTGCTAAAGGCGTCAGCATATTTGCGCCAGCTGCAGGCAAGCCTATGGTGAGAATTTTTTTCGCCGCATTTGTGAAGCTGGTGTATTTTGCAGACAGTGAGATAAGACGCTTTTTAACTATCAGCAAATATAAAATGATAGTTACCCCAAGACTCCAAGACAACACACTGGCCACTGCAGCCCCTTTTACACCCATTGCATCAATAGGCCCAAATCCGAAGATTAATATCGGGTCCAACACCGCATTTACTAATCCCCCGAGTCCCATGACTAAACTTGGCGTTTTGGTGTCACCACTGGCACGCAGCACTGAATTACCAATCATCGGCGTTATCAATAAAATCGATCCAATGAACCACACCGACATATAGTCGTGGATAAATGGCATAACAGCTTCACCTGCCCCGAGGAGAATAAAGATCTCATCGACAAAAATGAAACCAAGAATAGAAAGTAATGAAACGAATATCGCAGAGATAATAATAGCCACTGCGGCATCAAATTTGGCTTCATCGAGCAAATTGCTACCCAAGGCCTTAGCGATAACGGCGGATGTTCCAATACCTAACCCGATGGCTAAGCTAATTACAGTAAAGGTAACAGGAAAGGTGAAGCTGATTGCCGCGAGCGGCTCGGTGCCAAGCATACTAATAAAGAAAGTATCAACGAGATTAAACATCATCAGCGTGATCATCCCGAATATCATGGGGATCGTCATTCGCTTTAAAGTCGCCCCAATATCACCAAAAAGGATATCGTTGCCATTGGAATTTGACTTAGCTTGAGTCATAACAACCTATTTCTGATACTTTAAGCGGCTCATTGTATGCTATTCAAGATGTTGACGCTATGCGGTAAACGTTAAGAGTCGTTATAAAGTCTAAATTAGCAACAGTTACCTATAAAAAGCTTGTATTACGCTACAGGATTAAGGTTTAGTGTTGAAAATAACGATTCAGTATGTTTTGACAAAAAAGTTACAATCCAGCTTGCAAAGTAGCATGTTTTTTGCACAGCCAAAATGGTAAAAAGTTCATAAAAGCTTCACACTGAACAACAAATAAACAAAAATAACCAACCAAATATAAGCCATTGATATTATTACAATTAAATATTTATCGAATTTTACTTGAAACGGCTGCAGCGCCCTAATTTCATAGTCTTGCAATACTTCTCAAATAATAATAAACAATGTTATCCACAGATTCCGTGGATAAGTCGCTCCAAGCCAATAGAATAAAGGTTTTCAGCTTGGAGTAATTTTGATCAATGGCGTGTTTAGTGTGATCATTCTTAAAACAACAACTGGATCAATTTAGATCTCTAGGCTAACCTTGCTTCTGGAAGTAAAAAGCATCTAACGACTAAAAATAATAAGGAACACATATCCAACTGTTTTAATTCAACTTTTTATTAAATTATTGATTTTCACTTTAATGATAGTAACTACTTACTGTTTGTCACGCCGCGTTTAAATAGAGATTATCAATACCACACTATTTGTGCTCATTGATCTCATTCACGTGATAATTGCAATGATTTAAAGATCTCAAGAAAACATCATAAAATGAGCAGTTAGGGATATAATTCAAACAAAACGTTCAAAAAATACATTAAACAGAATATATCACTGTATAGATAAACAGTAAATACTGTATATGTTAATTTTATTCGACATCCCCTACACGATGATTGAGGAATTTTATACAACACCCCTATCTTTCATATTTTGCGGATCTTCATCATATAGGCATTAGGCATATTGAAATCAAAACTCACTAAGAGTCATCATATGAACGATGGAAAAATTACGTATTGCTCAACTTTTGCTTAGATTACTAGGCGGCAAGTCGAGCGCCGCGACCAAAACCCACTCAGGGAAACAAAAATCAAACAGCAAAGGTCAACAGCCCCTATATCAAGAATCCTAAACTAGCTAAAAAGCCAACAAATAGCGCATTAATTCATCGCTTAGTAGAGTTTTTTACGTTTCTGTGATTTTAGTGGTTGACACCTTGCAATGTCGTCATTAATATTTCGCCCCGTTGAGAGATACGCTTCCCCCTTAGCTCAGTTGGTTAGAGCGACGGACTGTTAATCCGCAGGTCCCCCGTTCGAGTCGGGGAGGGGGAGCCAAATTCTCACACTTGACTATTCCCCCTTAGCTCAGTTGGTTAGAGCGACGGACTGTTAATCCGCAGGTCCCCCGTTCGAGTCGGGGAGGGGGAGCCACTAATTTACTGGAAAGTCAACATCTTATTGTAGTTCCCCCTTAGCTCAGTTGGTTAGAGCGACGGACTGTTAATCCGCAGGTCCCCCGTTCGAGTCGGGGAGGGGGAGCCAATCAATAAGATATTGCTCAAAAAGAGCATTCCCAAAGTTCCAAATTGTTCCCCCTTAGCTCAGTTGGTTAGAGCGACGGACTGTTAATCCGCAGGTCCCCCGTTCGAGTCGGGGAGGGGGAGCCAATTCCACGAAAGCATTAGACTTTTCCCAGCATTTACACTACTCTACAAGCAATATTCTCACTGCATTTGCTCGAATAACACCTTCTCTGTAATTTATCGACCAGACAAAAATCAAACCGATGAATTTGATAAAGAAATTGGCAATGCACCCGATACTATGGAATAACCCTCTTTAAGAAGCGTACTATGGCTGGTTTTAAAAAACTTATCGTACTCCAAGTCACCTCTTGGCTATTATTCTCCTTGATTGGTAGCTTTTTTTTCGCAACAAGTTTTGACTCTGCAATCAACAAAGCACAGCAAAGTGCCCATACCATGGTGACAGAGTATATAAAGGATAAGAAACTCACTGAAGTTACTCCTGAACATATCCGCCAAGCCTTAAATAGCGGAGATGTTTTCTCAACTTTTATTGTACGAGACTTTGACGGTCAAACCGTTTTGCAAGTCAATACACCGAGCAACCTCCCCTTTATCGCCGAACTCATAGAATCAAATATCAATGCTATTCGCCCCCAATTTGCTGTTAACGATAGCAAAGACATCAAAATCGAATTCTTGATCAATGCACAAAGTCAGGCGCAATTACTACAACAAGCCCTACTGCTACTTATCATTATTTCAGCTTTAGTTGCTTTTATTCCTGTTTTCTTTATGCAAGGCGTCTATAAAAAGCTGAATCGCAACGTTAGTATGACAGTAGCCAATGCTGTAGATTCATATATCACGCAAAATCAAGTTACCGACAATATTGAATTTGACTTTAACGATGGCAAAGTTGCGGAACTCGGCCAAGATTTAATCCCCTCTTTTAAACGCTTAGCCAGCTTTTTAAAGTCAAAGCAAGAAGACATTAAAAATGCCGCCCATTCTATCAAGCAAGAAGCGTATAAAGATGTGGTTACTGATCTTGGCAACCGCAATATGTTTGTTGAGTACTACGAGCAATATATCGAGTCGTCTGCCAAAAAGGCATTTGGCTCACTGGCGATGATCCGTTGCTCTGAATTGCAGGTCATTAACCAAACCCGCGGCTATCAAAAAGGCGATGAATACATTAAGTCAGTATCGGATATCATCAAGCACGTCACCGGCACTTATGCTGGCAGCCAGGTGTTCCGTTTAAATAGCTCGGATTTTGCAGTGATCTTACCCAATGTGCCAAGTAAAGAAGCGGAAGAATTTGGTGAAACACTGCAAGCGCGCTTTACTCAGTTCCAGCAAAACCAAGAGCTATCATCGGTTGCAAACACCGGGATCGTGCCTTACGAGAACGGTAAACCACTTGGAGAACTACTCTCGGTCGTCGATAATGCGATGAGTATGGCGCAGAGCAAGCAAGCCAATGCTTGGCATATTCAACGTGAGTCTGACTTAGTGAATAATGTCAGTGCTGGATTTGGCAATCAAAACTGGCGTCGCGTGATCCGCGATGTGATCAACAGCAAGCGTGTTAGCTTGATGATGCAAAATATCATGCCAATTGGTAAAAACTCTAAGGCCTATGCAGAGATCCAATCCCGCTTCAAAACCGAAGAAGGACAAATGCTACCAACGGCGTCCTTCCTTGCCATGGCGGAAAAGCTGGAAATGGCCATCGAGATTGATCAGCTGATCATCGACACTTCACTAGAACTTATCAAAACGCGTAACTTTAATGAGAAGTACTTTGGGATCAACGTTACTGCATCGAGCGCTCATAACGATCAATTTGTGATCTGGTTAGAGCGTCGTTTGTTAAAAGAAACCAATTTAGCCTCTAAACTGGTATTTGAAGTTAGCGAGTTTGGCTTACAGCAAAATATTAAAGCCAGTAAGCGCTTTATTGATATGGTGCATCGTGCCGGAGCTCGTATCACCGTTGAACGTTTTGGTGTGGGTTTGACGTCATTTAAGTTCTTTAGAGACTTAAAACCTGACTATATCAAAATGGATGCGAGCTATACTCGCGGCCTTGAAGAAGACAAGAATAATCAATATTTTATGCGCTTAATGGTTGACCTTGCACACCGTATCGGTGTCAACGTATTTGCCGAAGGTATCGAGAGCCAAGAAGAAAAACACATAGTCGAAACGCTTTGTTTGGACGGTGTACAAGGCTATTACATCGAAAAGCCGAAAGAAATCTAGGTAACCAGAGCTTGGATAATTCACCTCTTATCCAAGTTCAACGAGAGTTCCAAGGGCAACTTGTTTGCCCTTCCCTTTATCCCCCTGCCATTGCGCTGACTTTCGCACACTATCATTTGCCACACCAGTTACAATCTGTGTTACTATTGGCAGGAATTATCATTCAAATTTATCCATGCGATCTAAGAAGTTCACAAAGATAAACTTGAAGATTATTTCGGCGCTAGCGGTAATCTAAGGCCTAGCAACAAAATCACTCTATCACCATGATTTTATTGCTAAAAGCTCATATATTTAGCCTAATAAGCAAACTCTGAATTAGGATTACTTGCTAATAACTAAATGAAAACTGTCAGCATTACATGACAAGCTACAGCCTCATAAAATGTGAGACGCTAGCTTAAATGACAGCAAGACACATGTTTTCACTTAAAAAATTCAAAGCAGAACGGTGCTATCGGTTTAATTCTACTAAAAAGTATTTTTAGCAAAATTAAATCCAGTCAAAACTTGCACCTAGTAAGTTCTTTAATACAGTTAACTATCACCTCGATTTGACGGGAGAAACCCGCATAAAGTGAATAAGTTATAGAGGCAGGAATGACCGAATACATTTTGTTGCTCATTGGCACTGTGCTGGTGAATAACTTCGTTTTAGTCCAATTTTTGGGCTTATGTCCATTTATGGGGGTATCTGGAAAATTGGATACCGCGGTGGGAATGTCGTTAGCGACCACCTTTGTTCTCACGCTAGCCTCAGTCACCAGCTATTTGGTCAATCAGTATATTTTATTGCCGCTCGACCTCACTTTTTTAAGAACAATGAGCTTTATTTTGGTTATCGCGGTAGTTGTACAATTTACGGAAATGGTGGTGCGTAAAACCAGTCCAACCTTGTATCGGTTACTGGGGATTTTCTTACCTTTGATCACCACCAACTGCGCAGTACTAGGCGTTGCACTACTTAATATCAAGAAAGACCACACCTTTTTAGAGTCTGCAGTCTATGGTTTTGGCGCTGCGGTTGGCTTTTCTATGGTTTTGGTGCTATTTGCCGCTTTGCGTGAACGTTTAGCTGTCGCTGACGTGCCGACACCGTTTAAAGGCGCATCGATAGCAATGATCACCGCAGGACTCATGTCGCTTGCGTTTATGGGCTTTTCTGGATTGGTTAAGTTTTAGATATGACATTACTTTACGCATTACTTGCGCTTGGTGCGCTGGCGCTTATTTTTGGTATTGTGCTTGGCTATGCCGCAGTGAAATACCGAGTTGAAAGCAACCCAATTGTTGAACAGATAGACGCCATTCTTCCACAAACTCAATGCGGCCAGTGTGGCTATCCCGGCTGTCGACCGTACGCTGAAGCGATTGCGAATGGCGATGACGTAAATAAATGCCCTCCCGGCGGTGAAGCAACAGTAAAAAAACTGGCGGACTTAATGGGCGTAGAAGCAAAGCCGCTCGCTGGCGGTGAAGACGCAGAGCCGGTCAAGAAGGTGGCTTACATTCGTGAAGACGAATGTATTGGCTGTACCAAATGCATTCAAGCTTGCCCCGTTGATGCCATCGTTGGTGCAACTAGGCAAATGCACACCGTGCTCATCGACGAGTGCACAGGCTGCGATCTGTGTGTCGAGCCCTGCCCGGTCGATTGTATTGATATGATCCCGGTTGCACAGACCAAGCAAACGTGGAAGTGGCAGCTAGACGCCATTCCTGTGACACAGATTGATTAAGAGGTTTAAGTGGAAACATTACTTGAACAAATAGAAAGCGGAAAACTGTGGCAGTTCCCAGGTGGCATCCATCCACCAGAGCAAAAGACATTATCCAACCAACAACCGATTGCTCGTTTACCTTTGCCTGATAAACTAATCCTGCCACTGAAACAGCACATTGGTGCCAATGGTAGCCTGTTAGTTAACTCTGGCGATCACGTCCTTAAAGGACAAGCTTTAACCGCTCCGGGCACGAACTGGTCGCTACCCATTCACGCCCCCACATCTGGCACCATTGAAGCGATAAAGCCGATGCCGTCGGCGCATCCATCTGCACTACCTGAGCTCAGTATTATTTTGCGCCCAGACGGTGAAGATAAGTGGACACCACTGAACCCAATTAGCAACATTAGCACGCTTGATAACAAACAGCTTATCGATATTATCCACCAAGCTGGTATTGCTGGTATGGGCGGTGCGGGATTCCCAACCTATGTCAAAGCAGACAGCCCAAAGCCCATTGAGTTTTTAGTCGTCAATGGCATTGAGTGCGAACCATATATTACAGCCGATGATCGTTTGATGCGTGAACACGCCAAAGAAATCATCGCTGGCGTCGAAGTGCTACAAGGTATATTAAAGCCACAAAAGGTGCTGTTTGGCATTGAAGATAATAAACCTGAGGCTATTGCAGCTATCACCGCAGCGACTCAGCATAATCAGGATATCTTAGTCCGTAGTGTGCCAACCAAATACCCCTCTGGTGGTGAAAAGCAACTGGTCAAGCTATTAACCTCCATAGAAGTACCAAGTGCTGGAATACCAGCGGATATCGGCGTTCTGGTGCAGAACGTCGGAACACTGTTCGCAATTTGGCAAGCTATTTTTGAGGGTAAACCACTTATCGAGCGCGTAGTTACCGTAACCGGTAATACCATTACTCAGCCAAGCAACGTGTGGGCTTTACTCGGCACTGAAATAAAGCACCTGCTAGACTCACAAGGCTTTTCGCCAGTAGAGGCGCAGCGCGTCGTTATGGGCGGTCCAATGATGGGCTTTACCTTGCCATCGGTTAGGATCCCAGTGGTCAAAACCACCAACTGTATACTCGCGCCAGACAACCAAGAACTTGCGATCCCGGGTGATGAAAAGGCATGTATTCGCTGTAGTGCTTGTGCCGATGCCTGCCCGCAAAGCCTATTGCCTCAGCAGTTGCAATGGTTTGCTAAAGGCAAAGAGTACCAAAAGCTAGAAGAATATAACCTCTTTGACTGTATCGAATGCGGTGCGTGCTCTTATGTTTGCCCAAGCGAAATCCCCTTGGTGCAATACTATCGAGTGGCCAAAGCCGACATTCGCGAACAAAAGCTTGAACAGGTCAAAGCAGAACGCGCTAAAGAGCGTTTTGAAGCAAGAAAAGAGCGCTTAGAGCGCGAACAAGAAGAGCGCCAAAATAAACATAAACGCCGTTCGGCGGGTGCTGCGCCAAAAGCCGCTGATAAAGAAAAAGTGCAAGAAGCACTCTCACGCGTTAAAGATAAGCAATCAGATAAATCCGCGGTCCAAGCTGCGATTGCACGCGCCAAAGCCAAACGTGGTGAGAACGGCGAGTTAGAGCCGGATAACAGTGCCATTGCTGAAGCGCGTGCAAAACGCAAAGCGCAGGCGCGTAAATATAAAGAAGAAAAAACTGACCAGCCTGAAAGCACAGATAAAAAAGATGCAGTAGCCGCCGCCATTGCTCGTGCTAAAGCGAAAAAGGCTGCAGCCCAAGCGTCACCAGAGTCTGAGCCAGCAGCTACAGCAACAGGTGATAAAAAGGCAGCCGTAGCTGCTGCAATCGCCCGGGCTAAAGCCAAAAAAGCAGCCGCAGAAGACACTGCTGAACCTGAAGCCAATGCAGCGCCAAGCGATAAAAAAGCCGCCGTTGCTGCCGCAATTGCCAGAGCTAAGGCCAAGAAAGCTGCTAAACAGGCGGAAGAAGCAGGTGAAAGCGTGAGCGAACAAGCAGAAGCCGCTCAAACAGAAAGTGCTGAGGAAGATCCGCGTAAAGCCGCCGTTGCCGCCGCAATTGCCAGAGCTAAGGCCAAGAAAGCAGCTAAAGAAGCTGGCGAGAGCACAGGCGAGCAAGCAGAGGCTACTCAAACCGAAAGCGCTGAGGAAGATCCACGTAAAGCCGCTGTTGCCGCCGCAATTGCCAGAGCTAAGGCCAAGAAAGCAGCTAAAGAAGCTGGCGAGAGCACAGGCGAGCAAGCAGAGGCTACTCAAACCGAAAGCGCTGAGGAAGATCCACGTAAAGCCGCTGTTGCCGCCGCAATTGCCAGAGCTAAGGCCAAGAAAGCAGCTAAAGAAGCTGGCGAGAGCACAGGCGAGCAAGCAGAGGCTACTCAAACCGAAAGCGCTGAGGAAGATCCACGTAAAGCCGCTGTTGCCGCCGCAATTGCCAGAGCTAAGGCCAAGAAAGCCGCTAAAGAGGCGGAAGAAGCAGGCGCAAGCGTGAGCGAACAAGCAGAAGCCGCTTCAACGGAAAGCGCTGACGAAGATCCACGTAAAGCCGCCGTTGCTGCCGCAATTGCCAGAGCTAAGGCCAAGAAAGCTGCTAAAGAGGCTGAAGAAGCAGGCGCAAGCGTGAGTGAGCAAGGCAAAGAAGCAAATGAGCCAACGGCGGGATCAGAAACAGACTCCAGCCGTACAGAGCAAGGTACTGAGGGCACATCTGAGCAGCAACAAGCACTTAGCCCTGAAGCACGTAAAAAAGCCGCCGTTAAAGCCGCAATTGCAAGAGCAAAAGCGAAGAAGCAAGCGAAAGAACAAGAAGGAAATGAACCGTCATGAAACTAACCATGGCCTCATCCCCGCACAATCATAGCCATAAGTCGGTCAACAAAATCATGATGACCGTCATGGCAGCCTGTATTCCCGGGATCTTAGTCCAAACCTACTATTTTGGTTTTGGTGTATTGATCCAGTTGGCTTTGGCGCTTATTACCGCAAGCCTTGCTGAAGCGCTAGTGCTAAAGCTAAGAGGTCGAGCGATATGGCCCAGCCTCAGCGACGGCAGTGCTTGGCTCACCGCTGTGCTACTGGCAATCAGTATTCCGCCACTAGCCCCTTGGTGGATAACCGTCATTGGCGCATTTTTTGCCATCGCAATTGTAAAACAGCTATACGGTGGCCTAGGCTTTAACCTTTTCAACCCGGCCATGGCGGCCTATGTATTATTGCTGATCTCCTTCCCTGTACAAATGACTTCATGGTCACCTATTCAAGCGCTCACGCTAGAGTCGCTAAGCTTTGTCGACCAACTCGCGATGATCTTTACCGAGTCCACCAGCCAAGGTGTCACACTTGACGTATGGCGCGCGGGCGTGATTGACGGCGCGACTGGTGCAACGCCATTAGACTCGGTAAAAACCGCAGTCTCACAAGGCTTAACCGTGAATGAGGCGATGAATAAGCAGGGTTTCGGAGAGCTTGCAGGACTTGGTTGGCAATATGTTAACCTCGCCTTTTTGCTAGGTGGTCTTTACCTGCTAAAAGCCAAAGTGATCAACTGGCATATTCCAGTGGCCTTTATTGCCAGTCTTGGCCTTGCTAGTGCGATTGGCTATATCATTGCCCCTGAGTCAGAGCCAGGCACCCTATTCCACTTGTTAAGTGGCGGCGCTATGCTTGGTGCCTTCTTTATTGCCACCGATCCGGTATCGGCCTCCACCACTAACTTAGGTCGCCTGATTTACGGCGCGGCAATCGGCTTAACTGTCTATGTTATTCGTCAATTTGGTGGCTATCCAGACGCCGTTGCATTTGCAGTTGTGATCATGAATATGGCAGTACCACTTATCGATCATTACACTCAGCCTCGTACTTATGGTCATGGAGCAAAATCATGATAATTCAATCGATGCAGAAAAATGGCCTCATCCTCGCAGCATTTGCACTGGCAACAACAGGAGCGGTCGCACTGATTAATGACCTCACCAAAGATAAAATTGCCAGCCAAGAGCAGCAGCACCTGATGCAACTGCTTTCTCAGGTGATTGCAGCAGATAAGTATGACAATACACTGTATTTGGATTGCACCACCAGCAACGCCTTAGAACTCGGCCCAGACGGCCCGCACACAATTTACAGAGCCAGACTCAATGGCGAACCCTCAGCCCTGTTAGTGAGACATATCACCCCAAAAGGCTACAGTGGCAATATCGATGTCTTAACCGCTGTCGATAGACAAGGTCTGATCTCAGGTGTGCGTGTAACGCGCCATGAAGAAACCCCAGGCCTTGGTGATAAGGTAGAGCTTGCAAAGTCTGCTTGGGTTACGACTTTCAACGGCGTTCAAGTTGAAGGTGAAGCAGACCCAAAAATGAATGTAAAAAAAGACGGCGGTCAATTTGATTCATTTACCGGCGCAACCATTACCCCACGTGCCGTGGTAACCTCGGTAAATCAGGCAGCATGGTTTGCCAAAACTCATTTTGATGCGCTATTTAACGCGCCTAATACTTGCGAGGTGTCGCAATGAGTCAGTTAAAATCGCTCTTTCAAGAAGGAACATGGCAAAATAACCCCGCACTGGTGCAGCTTTTAGGGCTGTGTCCGCTCCTTGCTGTGACTTCAACGGTAACCAATGCGTTAGGGCTTGGTATCGCTACACTACTGGTACTGGTTGGTTCTAACTTTACCGTATCCGTAGTGAGAAATTGGGTGCCAAAAGACATTCGTATTCCAGTATTTGTAATGATCATCGCCGCCTTTGTTACGGTTATTCAACTACTCATGAACGCTTATACCTTTGGTCTGTATCAATCCCTTGGTATATTTATTCCGTTGATAGTGACCAACTGCGCCATTATTGGTCGTGCCGAGGCATTCGCTTCGAAGAATAGTCCGCTGTTATCGGTTTGGGATGGTTTAATGATGGGACTGGGTTTTGCACTGGTGCTATTTGTACTGGGTGCAATGCGCGAATTGATTGGTCAAGGAACACTATTTGATGGTGCCGAGCTACTCCTTGGCAACTGGGCAAGTGTATTGCGTATTGAGATCTTCTCATTCGATCATCAATTTTTAGTTGCAATCCTGCCACCGGGCGCCTTTTTAGGACTTGGCTTTTTGATTGCTGCTAAAAACATTATCGACGCTCAACTCAAAGCCAAAGCAGCGCCAACAGCAGAAGAAGTAAAAGGCCCAAGAGCGCGGGTCACTAACTTAAACTAATGCGGAAATAATAATGCCATTAAGCAGCGATACCGTCACTATCGCTGCTTAATGAAAATAACCGCATGCTACCGTCATTGAATTTAGCAAGTAAATCTTATGAATAAACAAAAACGTATAGAAATACTCACGCGACTCAGGGACGAAAATCCGCACCCTGAAACCGAACTAGAATACTCGTCACCATTCGAGCTTTTAGTTGCCGTTACCCTCTCAGCACAAGCCACTGATGTTGGAGTGAACAAAGCGACACGCAAATTGTTCCCTGTTGCCAACACACCAGAGAAAATTCTGGAGCTCGGCCTTGAAGGCTTAAGAGACTATATCAAAACCATTGGTTTATTTAATTCAAAAGCCAATAACGTTTATAAAATGTGTCAGATCCTCGTCGACAAACACGGCTCCGAAGTCCCCGAAAACCGTGAAGCGCTAGAGGCTCTGCCTGGTGTCGGCCGAAAAACCGCAAACGTGGTATTAAACTGCGCTTTTGGCTGGCCTACTATCGCTGTAGACACCCATATCTTCCGCGTCTCCAACCGCACCAAGTTTGCCATGGGTAAAGATGTGGTGGCAGTCGAGCAAAAGCTAGAAAAGGTGGTACCAAAAGAGTTTAAAGTAGATGTCCACCACTGGCTCATTCTCCATGGCCGCTATGTTTGCACCGCGCGTAAACCTAAATGCGGCAGCTGTATTATTGAAGACTTATGTGAGTTTAAAGAGAAGACTGATAGTTAATCTTTGTTTTAGCATAAGCACAACTTTTATTTGTGGTGGTTACCGTGAATTTGTTGTTTCGTAAAATTGTTCAAGCGATATGAAAACACAGATCGCTGCGTAAAGCAGCTCCTACTTCACGCCACATTCGTATCGACGTGATGGTTAGCCTAAGGCAATACAACTGCTGAATACCCTATTCCATCTGGTCCGTTACCAGTAGGGAGTTCAAATAAGGTTTTGCCAGATACAATATCTATAACAAGGACCTTATTTTTTTGGTAAGCGGATAAAAATAAAGTGCGATCGTCTGGATGGAGGATCACGCCTTTTGGTCCTGTTCCCGGCTCAAACTTTATTTGACGCAGCTTTTCTTTGTGCATTGCATCGATCACATCAAGGGTGTGATTCCTATAGTCTGAGATCACAGCAAACTGCTCATCGCGGGTAAGTAACACACGGTATGGAAAGCTATAGCCTTTCCATTGCTTAATTATACGCTCATTTGCTACATCAAACACGGTAACTAAGCCATCATCGTTGCTACCAACCCAGAGCTCTGAGCCACTTTTATTTATGGTGATAGCCTCTGGTACTTTTGGCATTGAAATTTTGCGAAGTAAGGCACCTGACTTTACATCTAATTCAGACACTGAATCTGCGCGCATATTTGTGGTGTAAACACGCTCGCTAGACGCCGGCAGCGCCACCATATGAGAGCCTCTTTGCTCTGTTGCTATTACTTTATCAATTTTCCCCGACTCTATATCAACGATTACCACACTGTCGGAGCCTTCAGACGATACTGCAACGCGTTTTTGGTCTTTTAAAAACAACACGCCATGTGGCCTTGGATAACGAGAAAAATCAATGGTTTTAACTTTTTTTGCTTGCCGAACGTCAAAAACACTTAGACTATTGCCACGTGCATAATTAGTGACAACAGCCGTATGCCCGTCGGCACTCATTGCTAATTCATGTGGTCCTCTGCCGGTTGCGAGCGTCAGCTTAATTTTTCGGCTGCTAAGATCGATGAAATCAACCGAGTCCCCCTTTTTATTTACAACAACCAATGTTCCCGACAAGTTATTTGTATCAGCCCATGAAGGGAAGCTGATTAAACACCCAAATAAGAACACATACACAACATTATTAACCAATCTCATTTTGACTCCTATTGATCTGTTAGCCTGAATGATTACTAGTACTGTTGTTTTTATAACTACTGTATTTATCATTGAAAAGCAATCGTAATACAGCCTTCAAAAACACCCTATCCCAAATTTAACTCAGACAAGCCTGATACTCGAAACCTTCCTGTTTCCTATGTTGAATAGCACACTTTCCATCACTCGCAACAACTTCCTCGCCTACATCCGTTTTACAATTTCTGGAACATTTTCAAAGTATTGATTTCACAAATCACTGCGCTTTCTTTATGCTAATGAAAGTCTTTAAATTTTAATGCGAATATCATTATGCTACCTGTCCTTCGTATCTTGTTAATAGAACAAGAGCCAGCCGTATTGCAAGCGCTCTCAAGCAATCTGTCAAAAACAATCCCTAACTTTGAGCGAGAGGATGTTCAAATCGATATTATTGAATGTCTCGAACTTTCAAAAGCCTTGGAGCATGTCACTGAAGATGGTGATATTCAAGCCGTCGTGCTGAGTTGGGATGTGCAACAGAAAAGTGGCGAACAAACCTATAGTCGCTTTATCGAGCAACTAAAAAGTATTCGTCTAGAATTACCGGTTTACGTTATTGGCGATGACACTAAAGGGCTTGAGATAGTCAACGAATCCGAGGAAATCGAGTCTTTCTTCTTTAAAGATGAAGTTATCTCAGATCCTGAAGCCATTTTAGGTTATATGATCAACGACTTTGATGACAGAGCCGAGACGCCATTTTGGACGGCGTATCGCAGTTATGTCGGCGAAGCGAACGACTCTTGGCATACTCCAGGTCACAGCGGCGGTTCGAGCTTTAGAAACTCTCCTTATATCAAAGATTTTTATCAATTCTATGGCCGTAATGTATTTGTCGGAGACTTGTCTGTATCGGTTGATTCGTTAGGTTCACTGTCAGACAGCACCAATACCATTGGCCGCGCTCAGGAATCCGCAGCAGCAACGTTTGAGGTTAAACGCACCTACTTCGTGACCAACGGTTCGTCCACCTCGAATAAAATTATTTTGCAAACCCTCCTTCGCAAGGGCGATAAGGTGATCATCGACCGCAATTGCCATAAGTCTGTGCACTATGGCATTTTGCAATCGGCCAGTTTCCCTATCTATTTATCGAGTATTTTAAACCCCAAATATGGCATATTCGCACCGCCTTCTCTGGCCGATATTAAGCAAGCGATTGAACAGAATACCGATGCAAAACTACTGGTACTCACAGGCTGTACCTATGATGGCTTGCTGAGCGACCTGAAACAAGTCGTAGAATTTGCCCATCAGCATGGCATCAAAGTCTTTATTGATGAAGCTTGGTTTGCTTACTCGCTATTTCACCCCAGCTTGCGCCATTATTCCGCCATTCATGCAGGTGCCGATTATGTCACCCATTCGGCGCATAAAGTCGTATCGGCATTTTCGCAGGCATCTTATATCCATATTAACGACCCTGATTTTGATGCTGATTTTTTCCGTGAAATTTACAGTATCTACGCCAGCACCTCGCCAAAATACCAGCTTATTGCGTCTTTGGATGTGTGCCAAAAGCAGTTAGAGATGGAAGGCTATAAGTTACTCAATGCGCTGCTGAACCATGTTGCAGAGTTTAAACAGCAGATGGCCTCGCTCAAACATATAAAAGTGCTTGATAAGCAAGATTTTATGAACATATTCCCACATTTTAGTGGCGATAATATGGGGCATGATCCGCTTAAAATCCTCATCGATATTAGTGAACTGCCATACTCATTAAAGGATATTCATAAGTTTCTGCTGGACGAAATTGGGCTGGAGATTGAGAAATACACGCACAGTACCATCTTAGTCTTACTAACCTTGGGTGGTACACGCTCAAAGATCATTCGTTTATACAATGCCTTAAAGAAACTCGATGGCGGCAAGGTAAAACTATCGAAGTCAACGCGACGCTCGCGCTTACCAGAGAATTTACCCGCTATTGACCTTGCTTGTATTCCTAGTGATGCCTTCTACGGCGAGCGTGAGTCTGTACCTATTAGCAAGAGCAACAACCGTATTTGTGCGGGTTTAGTCACCCCGTATCCTCCGGGTATTCCGCTTTTGGTGCCGGGCCAACATATCACCCAAGAGCATATTGAATATCTCAAGGAACTGGCAGGCCAAGGACTGACTATTCAAGGCAGCTTCGACGGCGAGATCTATGTGCTTAAAGAGGACAAATAACGCGAGCCGTTATCATTCACCCGTACTAGGCAGCCATGCCATAAAACACTGCTGCCTAGTTCTGGTTACTTAAAGCACTTTATTTTTCTTTGTATTTTTTTCAATTACTTGAGTAGCATCTTATTCTTAATTGTCTACCCAAGATTAGCAATAGCCTTATGTCGCTCAATAGGTTTGGATGCATTTTAAAATGTAATTGGATCTCCACTCATGATTTGCAGTAAAAACGGGGTGAATCCAACTATCCCTAATGACATCAGCACGGTAAGCACAATCAGTACACCTGAAGTTGCGACTTTAACATGCGAGCGCTTACTTTGAGAGCCGTAGAAATAAAGCTGTGAAGCGGCCAGAGGCAACAAGAAACAGCCAAAAGTCCAGATAGGGAAAAACGGGTCTCCAAACGCTGGAGAAGCTCCTAGCATCGTCCCCGTAATAAAGTAACTAAATACCCCGACTCTAAGAAACCACTGCGCGTTAGAGACAAGGAATAGTCGAATCGCCCACTTTCTATGATTGGCAATATCCTTGCTTATCGCCGTTTTCACCGTCATATAGGCAAAGCCTAAGATAAAAAATCCATTAATACTCGTGCCTATCTCAGAGATAATATCTGGACTCGCGCCTCTTATCCAAGATAAATAAAATCCAGACATCGCTAAAAAAAACACCGTAGCCAAAAAAACATAGCCATTAATTTTATGAAAAACAGGTACAACAGCCCTCACTTTTGGGAGCAACTGTAACGCACCGCCAAACGCAACGATCCCAGCCCCCATGACATGAACGAAAAAGAGCATATTTCCTGCTGTATCTCCGGCCTTATGCGGCGTGTTTCCCATCGGTTCCCAGCGATTCCAGATTTCCATATTGTCGTTAATGACCGACATACCATAAAACTTAATAATGTAATAAAAGAAAAACCACTGGCCAGCCAATATCACCGAGAACCAAAATATAGCTGAATATTTCAATAACTTATTGGCATTTTCTAGCTTTGTCTGTGTAGTCGCTGAAGCACTACTTTGTTGTTCATTTGATAGCCTAAAACGCGCTGTTGTGACCTTCATAATGCGTCCTTCTATATTCAACGAAATGTTTCATCAAATTTTCTAAGAACTTGTCATTGTTGTCGTCCGAATGGGCATATTCGTACTAATTAGCACATCAACAGCATCACTTTTCCTTCAATTGTTCTTTTTATAATCAGTTGGCGTTGCACCAACTCGTTTTTTAAACGCGCTATTAAATGTCGATTTTGATTTAAACCCCACCTCAAAAGCGATAGAGGAAACCAACATGTCGCTATTTGTTAGCAGGTTTTTTGCTTCTTCAATTCTATAACCATTCACAAACTGAAAGAAGTTGGTGTTCATAAACTGTGAGAGCGTTTCTGATATGTGGTTTTCACTCACAGAAATCGCTGTCGATAAGCCATTTAAAGACAGATCTTCATCTTTAAATAGTGCTTTCTCAGACATCGCTGTGATTAATTTGTCTGCAATCAGCTGCATTTTATCATGGGAAATAACGGCTTCTCTTGGTTGTACCTCTGGCTTTTTTGCCTCTTCAGGCTCGCTCAATTCGAGCTGCTTGAGGGCTAAATTAAGAAATGAAACTAATACAGCCAGCTCAAATATGGGTAACAATGACCGCATCGCGAACCAATTCAACCCAAAAAATGAGGCCGCGTAATTTGCTGTATAAAAAAGCCATACTAGCCCCCATAGGATCAAGATGACTTTCAGCCAATCCATTGCGCGCTGTTCAATCGCGGAGTACTTATCCATAAGCTGCTTGCGATGACGACTATGAAGCCTTAATGCCGCGATTAAATAGGCAAAAGTAACTACGATAAAAGTGACCGCGGTAAACAAACAGACAAATACGGCTATTTTCCAAAGTTCAGGATCACGCGTGCTCGGTTCGGCCAAGGCAAGCTTCTGCTCTGGAGTGATGCTAAAAATAAAAGGGATCATAGACAAAAACACCACTGCAGGCCCAAGTAAAGCGAGCAAATGTGCCTTTAAAGAAATTTTGCTATTGGGAAACATCGCCTTATACGCATAAAAATAGAGCGCAGGCCCCATCAACATTCTGACGGGTAATTGAAACCCAGCAATAGCGGGAGCATATTGAAATACACCTGTAAAAATATAGAGTTCGCCCATAATATGAATGAACAACAATACCAACAATCCAGATAAATACATGGTTTGTTTAGGCTTAGTTATGGTGAAGATACGGACCAGCGCAGACAAAACCACGCCCACCATAGCCGAGTAAAGTACTGTGGGGATCAAGTTAACCGACATATTATTGTTATTATGCGTTTACAATTATGAGTAAGAGAATATCACCAGCATATGTTCAGATAAACCTGCAATGAGACTTTGCAGCCATGTTTTTGTAAACATCTATTACTTATCAAAGCTGCAATATCGTCGCTGTTTGAACGCTTTCATCGCAAAGGAACCTCTGTACTTTTTGGCACACCTATTGCTTGTAAAACCACAGATGTCATTTTTTTGATTTGGAGTTTTGTATGGAATTTGCGTTACTTGCTATTTTGGCTCTAGTGGTCGTTGCTTCCATTGTCGCTTCTAAGTACACCGATGTGGGTGGCAATCCTTATCCGTTTAATCGTAAAGAATCTGTTTTTACCACCGTTGAAGCATCGTTTCTACAATTATTAGAACGTGCCGTTGGCGATAGATATAAAATCGTAAGTCGCATTAAGCTCATTGATGTGATTGAGTGCAAACCGGGTATCTCTCCAAAAGCACGTCGTGCTGCGGTAACTAAAGCTAAGAATAAGCAGTTGGATTATGTTTTGGTAGACAAAGAGACACTGAAAATTGTTGCCGCTGTTGATTTGGTCAATAACGCCAATAAAAACGGCCACAAAGCACAAAAAGATTGGTTTGTCAGTGGCGCTCTGGAATCTGCGGGTATTCCACACATTCGCATGAAAATCAAAAGTGGCTACCAAAGTGCTGAAGTTCGTGCGGCAATCTTATTCAAGCTTGGCCAAAAAGTGGAGATGCCAAGGAAAACCAGAAACCGCACCTACAAACCTGCGGTGCTGTCCCCTTCACAGGCAAAAGCACAGTCAACTCAGTTGGCAGAAATCTAGCAAAACGGGCGTCAGCCCGTTTTTTGTTTTACCTATCAAAACCCCTTTCGTATAATAAAAGCAATTTTGACACTGGGGCTTTCCCCAACACAAATTAGGAATCTTTTGATGAAAGTAGGCATTATCGGCGCAATGGAGCAAGAAGTTACCATTTTGCGTAACACCATGGAAAACCCGCAAACATTGACCAAAGGTGGCTTTACTTTTTATACCGGCAAACTGGCTGGTCTTGACGTAACGCTTGTACAGTCTGGCATTGGTAAAGTGGCAGCGACGGTTGCGACAACTTTGCTTATCGACAACTTTGCGCCAGATTGCGTGATCAACACGGGTTCTGCAGGTGGTTTTGAACCATCACTAAACGTCGGCGATGTGGTGATTTCAAATGAAGTACGTCATCACGACGTTGATGTTACTGCATTTGGCTATGAAATTGGTCAAGTTCCGCAAATGCCTGCTGCGTTCACTTCGCATGCAAAATTAGTTGAAGCGGCAGAGCAAAGCGTACATGAGCTTGAGGGCATTCAAACTATGGTTGGTTTGATCTGTACGGGTGACTCGTTTATGTGTGACCCAGTACGCATCGATAAGGCGCGTGCAGACTTCCCTACGATGTTAGCAGTAGAAATGGAAGGTGCGGCAATTGCGCAGGCTTGTCATTCTTTAAACACCCCATTTGTTGTGATCCGCTCGCTATCTGATATCGCCGGCAAAGAATCACCGCAATCATTCGAAGAGTATCTAGAAGTCGCTTCTGTTAACTCTTCTAAGATGGTGATGGCACTACTTAATAAGCTGGATAAGGTTACGCTTTAGTGCTCGACAGCTTGCTTCAGGCCCATGAGGGCCTGATCATTTTCTTACTGGCGATTTTTGCCAGCCTAGGGGTAAGGTTATCAACACTTTATCACCCTAATCTTATTCTTAGCCTTATTTTTAAAGCGATTGCCGAAAAAGTTTATCGTCCTAAAGCCGCTTCTAGTTATCAACTTTTATCCGGTACACTGGGATTCTTCCTCCCTGCATTAACCATCACTATATTGACTTATGCGATTATTAGCTTTGCTTTTTATCCCAATTGGCTCGGTGGGCTGGTGTTGTTTTTATGCTTAGATATTAGCCATGAAAGCCGTGCTAAGCGTATTTCCGCGCTGATAAAGTCAAAGCAAAAAGTAACCGCAAGAGCCGTGTTGCAAGGAATGGTAGCAAGAGATGTAGAGAAGCTAACAGAGCTTGGCATTTGTAAAGCCGCCATAGATAGCACCGCATTAAATACCTTGCGCCATTTTTTTGTCATTGCTTTACTGTATTTAACGGCAGGCCCCTATCTCGCACTATTTTATAAGCTATTACTGCTATGCGACCATGCTTGGCGGCAAGTAATGCTCCCCTCAAGCCGTTTTATGGCAAGCCTTTCCCGCATGATTTGGCTCGTTGAGTTTGTGCCTATTCGATTATTAATTACCTGCTTTTCGTTGCTACTTAGACCAAAGCAAACTTGGCACTACATTAAATACTACGGCCGTCACTTTAGCCAAACGAATACTGGATGGGTACTGAGCTTTTTTGCAGCAAATTTACATACACAACTCGCAGGGCCGCGCTTTTATTTTGGTGAACGTTATGACGTGATGCGGGTAGGTGCAAAAGCGCAACCCTCAGCTGAGCATATTCAGCATTTACTCGGACTACTTAATCAAATGCGCTGGCTATTTATTGCCACTTCCGCCTTACTACTTGTAATTATTAACTTTCTCAGGCTGATGGCTTAGCTTAGGTTACTTAGAAATAAGCTCCTCACTTAGGCAAAAACAAAAAAACCCAGCACAAGGCTGGGTTTTTGAATGCTCAGAAAAACTTACTTTTTCTTCACTGCTTTTTTATTTGGAAGGTCAGTGATTGAACCTTCGAAGATTTCAGCAGCTAGACCGATTGATTCGTTCAGCGTTGGGTGAGCATGGATAGTAAGCGCTAGGTCTTCACCGTCAGCACCCATCTCTACAGCTAGGCCGATTTCACCAAGCATTTCACCTGCATTGATACCAACCATAGCACCACCGATCACGCGGCCTGACTCTTTATCAAAGATAAGCTTAGTTGAACCTTCAGTACGTGCAGAAGCGATTGCACGACCAGAAGCAGCCCACGGGAATACCGCAGTTTCAATGCTTAGACCTTGCTCTTTTGCTTCTTTCTCTGTCACACCAACCCAAGCGATTTCTGGATCTGTGTATGCAATTGAAGGAATACACTTAGGATCGAAGTAATGCTTCTTACCAGAGATAACTTCAGCAGCTACGTGACCTTCGTGAACGGCTTTGTGTGCAAGCATAGGCTGACCTACGATGTCACCGATAGCGAAGATGTGATCAACGTTGGTTTTCATTTGCTTGTCAGTGTTGATAAAGCCACGCTCATCAACATTTACGCCCGCTTTGTCAGCGTCGATTAGCTTACCATTTGGTGTACGACCAACAGCAACTAGTACTTTGTCATAACGAACTTGGCCTTCTGGTGCTTGCTTGCCTTCGAAAGATACGTAGATACCGTCTTCTTTCGCTTCAACAGCAACAACTTTAGTAGAAAGCATTACGTTAAACTTGTCTTTAACGTGCTTTTGGTAAATCTTGATAACGTCTTTGTCAGCCGCTGGTACTAGTTGATCAGCAAACTCAACTACATCAATCGCTGAGCCTAGTGCACGGTAAACAGTACCCATCTCAAGACCGATGATACCACCACCTAGTACAAGTAGCTTTTCAGGCACGTCTTTAAGCTCAAGTGCACCTGTAGAATCGATGATACGTTCGTCTTCAGGAATGAAAGGAAGGCTTACAGGCTGAGAACCCGCTGCAATGATTGCGTTATCAAAGGTCACTGTCTTCGCACCGTCAGCACCTTCAACTGCGATAGTGTTAGAACCTGTGAACTTACCGTAGCCGTTAACTACAGTTACTTTACGCATCTTAGCCATTCCGCCAAGACCACCTGTAAGTTGACCGATCACAGACTCTTTCCATGAACGGATTTTGTCTAGGTCAATTTGTGGAGCACCGAAAGAAACACCGTGAGAAGCCATTTCAGCTGCATCGTCAATTACCTTTGCAACGTGAAGAAGGGCTTTTGAAGGGATACAACCAACGTTCAAGCACACACCACCTAGCGTGTCGCGAGATTCGATTAGTGTAACGTCTAAACCTAAGTCTGCTGCACGGAATGCTGCAGAGTAACCACCAGGACCACCGCCTAGTACAACAACTTGAGTTTTGATTTCGTTGCTCATGTTATTACCTTAACTGTTATTTGAACGGGTTTACTCGTCAAGAGTAGCCGACCCAAAGTGCCTGCCAAACACCCGATTCGGGGCACAGGGCAGAGAGAGTTATTATTGCTCGAAAGTGTACCATTCACACTCTCTATTGTCCCGCCTAATTATCAAGCGGAACAACAAAATACAAGAAAACCGCATCACCTAAGTCATGCGGTTTCTATTCTTACATTACTAGCTGGCGAATATCGCTTAGGTAGTTTGCAAGTGTCACAGTAAAACGAGCTGCTAGTGCGCCGTCAATGACACGATGGTCGTATGAACAGCTTAGCGGCACCATTAAGCGCGGCTCAAACTCTTTACCATTCCATTTCGGTTTGAAGTCTGACTTTGAAACACCCAAAATCGCAACTTCAGGGGCATTAACGATTGGCGTAAACGCCGTACCACCGATACCACCTAGGCTTGAGATAGTGAAACAGCCGCCCTGCATATCAGCAGACGTCAGTTTACCGTCACGTGCTTTCTTAGAAATTTCCATCAACTCGCGTGATATCTCAATGATGCCTTTCTTGTTCACGTCGCGAACAACAGGAACCACTAGACCATTTGGTGTATCAACCGCGATACCGATGTGAACATATTTCTTCAAGATTAAGCTCTCACCATCTTCAGATAGTGAAGAGTTAAACGTTGGGAACTCTTCAAGTGCTTTTGCAGCCGCTTTCATCACGAATACTAATGGCGTGATCTTCACACCCATTTTCTTCTTCTCAGCTAGCACGTTCTGTTCTTTACGGAACGCTTCAAGCTCTGTGATATCTGCTTCGTCAAACTGCGTAACATGTGGGATTTGTACCCAGTTACGGTGAAGGTTTGCACCCGATAACTTATTGATGCGAGAAAGTTTCTTCTCTTCTATTTCACCAAACTTGCTGAAGTCTACTTTTGGCCAAGGAATAAGACCAAGCTCACCGCCGCCAGTGTTGCCACCTTTTGCGATTTGACCAGACTCAACTTGCTTAACCAGCTCTTTCACGTAGTTTTGTACGTCTTCTTTTAGTACACGGTTCTTACGACCCGTACCTTTAACGCGAGCTAGGTTAACCCCAAACTCACGCGCTAAACGACGTACCACAGGTGAGGCGTGGGCATACTGATCATTCGCCACAAAGTCATCTTTTTGTGCAGAAGCTTTTGGTGCCTCAGATTTTGCCGCTGGAGCCGCAGATTGAGCTGGTTTTTCGTCAGTTTTAGCTGCTGCCTGAGGTGCTGGTGCCGCGCCCTTTACTTCGAATACGAAGATTAAAGAACCCGTTGATACTTTGTCGCCGGCATTGACTTTGATCTCTTTAATCGTACCTGCAAACGGAGCTGGTACTTCCATTGAGGCTTTGTCGCCTTCAACCGTGATAAGAGATTGCTCTTCTTCAACGCTGTCGCCAACAGCAACCATGATTTCAGTGACTTCAACTTCGTCGCCACCGATATCTGGTACATGCACTTCTTTTTCAGCTGATGCAGCTGGTGCTTGCTCTTCAGCTGGCGCTTCTGCAGCTTCAGTAGTCGCAGGCGCATCACCGCTACCTGCCACTTCGAAGATGAAGATCAATGAACCGGTTGACACTTTGTCACCCGCGTTGATTTTCACTTCTTTGATAGTACCTGCAAATGGTGCTGGTACTTCCATTGAAGCCTTGTCACCTTCAACCGTGATAAGCGATTGCTCTTCTTCAACGGTATCGCCCGCAGCCACTAAGATTTCAGTGACTTCAACTTCATCGCCACCAATATCTGGTACGTGAACTTCTTTCACTTCTGTCTTGCCAGAGGCGCTTGCTTCTGGCTTAGCTTCTTCTGCAGGTTGCTCTGCCGGTGCTTCTTCACCTGCCGCTTCAAAGATCATGATCAAAGAGCCAGTCGATACTTTATCGCCTTCCGCTATTTTGATTTCTTTAACTGTACCCGCCACTGAGGCTGGTACTTCCATTGATGCTTTGTCGCCTTCAACAGTGATAAGCGATTGCTCTTCTGCAACCGTGTCACCTACGCTTACTAGGATCTCGGTTACTTCAACCTCATCGGCACCAATATCTGGAACATGAATTTCGATTGCCATCACTCGTCCTCTTATGCGTAAAGTGGGTTAGTTTTGGTGGTGTCGATATCAAATTTCTTGATAGCGTCAGTCACTACTGATTTTTCAACTTTGCCTTGCTTAACTAGCTCGCCAAGTGCTGCAACTACCACGTAACCGGCATTCACTTCAAAGTGACGACGTAGGTTTTCACGGCTGTCTGAACGACCGTAACCGTCTGTGCCAAGTACTTTGTAAGATGCGCTCGGCATAAATGCACGTACTTGATCAGCATAGTTTTTCATGTAATCCGTAGCAGCGATTGCTGGCGCATCACCAAGTACGCTGGTGATGTAAGCCACTTTTTGCTCTGCTTCTGGGTTAAGCATGTTGAAACGCTCTGCATCTTGACCGTCACGAGCAAGCTCGTTAAATGACGTTACAGAGAATACGTCTGAACCGATACCGTAGTCGTCGCTTAGGATCTGCGCCGCTTTACGTACTTCGTTCAGGATAGTACCCGAGCCCATTAGCTGAACCTGTGCTTTGTCGCCAGTGTAGCTTTCAAGCTTGTAAATACCCTTACGAATACCTTCCTCAGCGCCCTCAGGCATTGCTGGCATATGGTAGTTTTCGTTCATTAGCGTTAGGTAGTAGAACACGTTCTCTTGCTCTGGACCGTACATACGACGAATACCATCTTGCAGAATAACCGCTACTTCGTAAGCAAACGTTGGGTCGTAAGAAATACAGTTAGGCACTGTACCTGCTTGAATGTGTGAGTGACCGTCTTCGTGCTGCAGACCTTCACCATTTAGCGTTGTACGACCAGCAGTTGCACCTAATAGGAAGCCACGCGCTTGTTGGTCGCCCGCCATCCACGCCATATCACCTACACGTTGGAAACCAAACATTGAATAGTAGATATAGAACGGGATCATTGGTAGGTCGTTCGTGCTGTATGACGTTGCTGCTGCAACCCATGAAGACATCGCGCCTAGCTCATTGATACCTTCTTGTAGTACCTGACCTGACGTTGCTTCTTTATAGTAAGAAACGATATCGCGGTCTTCTGGGCTGTAGTTTTGGCCGTGCGGGTTGTAAATACCGATTTGACGGAATAAACCTTCCATACCAAAAGTACGCGCTTCATCAGCAATAATTGGAACAACGCTCTTGCCGATATTCTTGTCTTTTAACAAGATATTAAGTGCACGAACGTATGCCATTGTGGTTGAGATATCACGCTTTTGTTCTTCTAGAAGCGGTTTAAATGCATCTAGCTCTGGTAGCGTAAGCGTTTCTGTGAAGTTAGGTAGACGCTTAGGTGTATAACCGTGAAGCGCGTTACGGCGAGCATGTAGATATTCGTGCTCTTTTGATCCTTCTTCTAGCGTCAAGTAAGGTAGCTCTTGTAATTGCTCATCAGATACCAAGTCATCTAGACCTAGACGTGAACGTAGGTGCGCTACGTGTGTCATGTCCATTTTCTTAACTTGGTGAGCAATGTTTTTACCTTCAGCCGCAGCGCCCATGCCGTAACCTTTAACGGTTTTAGCTAAGATCACAGTTGGACGACCTTTGGTGTCTTGTGCCGCTTTAAATGCAGCAAATAGCTTAGATGGCTCATGACCACCGCGCTTCAACGCGAAGATTTCGTCGTCAGTCATATCAGCAACAAGCGCTGCTGTTTCAGGGTAACGACCGAAGAAGTGTTCACGTACGAAGGCACCATCTTTTGCTTTGTAAGTTTGGTAGTCACCGTCAACTGTTTCATTCATCAGTTGCAGCAATTTACCCGTAGTATCTTTGGCAAGTAGCTTATCCCAACCTGAACCCCAAACGACTTTGATCACGTTCCAACCGGCACCTTTAAATAGGCCTTCTAGTTCTTGGATGATCTTACCGTTACCCATTACTGGGCCGTCAAGACGCTGTAGGTTACAGTTGATTAGGTAGCATAGGTTGTCTAGCTTTTCACGGGCAGCGAATGAAATCGCACCACGTGATTCTGGCTCGTCCATTTCACCATCACCAAGGAAGGCGTAAACGCGCTGCTCAGACGTATCTTTTAGACCACGGCCATCTAGGTATTTAAGGAAACGCGCTTGGTAGATAGACGCGATTGGACCTAGACCCATAGAAACCGTTGGGAACTGCCAGAATTCAGGCATTAACTTAGGGTGTGGGTATGAAGAAATACCGTTACCGTCTACTTCCTGACGGAAGTTATCTAGCTGCTCAGCGCTTAGGCGGCCTTCAACAAATGCACGAGCATAAATGCCCGGAGAGATGTGACCTTGGTAATACACTAAGTCACCACCATCCTTCTCGTTTGGTGCACGGAAGAAGTGGTTGAAACACATTTCATAGAATGCAGCTGACGACTGGTAAGACGCCATATGCCCGCCCAGCTCAAGATCTTTCTTCGAAGCACGAAGTACGATCATAATAGCATTCCAACGGATGATAGAGCGAATACGACGCTCAAGGTTCACATCCCCTGGATACGCAGGTTCTTGATCTGCTGGGATAGTGTTGACATAGTTAGTCGTAGTGCCTGTTGGCATATCTACGCCATCAAGACGCGCTTGCTCTAATACTTGCTCTAACAAGAACTGAGCGCGCTCTACGCCTTCTTCTTTTACGACCGACTCAAGCGCCTGTAACCATTCTTGGGTTTCTAGCGCGTCTACGTCAATTTTATTGACTTCAGACATATGGAGTGTTCCTTATGTTTAAAATACGAATTTATTCTATTTGTGCCAATTCTTACTGAATCAAGCCCGATTACTGCTGTTTTGTTCTACGCAGTGAACGTTCTATTCGCGAACGCTCTTTACCGGCTTCTAATAACGCTTCTTCGATAAAGGCTAAGTGGGCGTTACTAGCAAGTCTTGCTTGTTCAGGGTTACCATTGATCACCGCATCTAATAACAACTTTCTGTGCTCACCGAGCTGCTCACTTACGTCTGATTTTTGCACCAAGACCGTTAAGTTTTGCAACACGTTTTGCTCAAGCAGTGACTGCATCCCTTTTACAAGATGAAGCAAAACGACATTATGTGACGCTTCTGCAACGGCAAAGTGAAAAGCATTAATTGCCCTTGCCTTTTGCATCAGGTCATCACCTATCTCTGCAATATTGTCAAAGCTTTGTTGTACCTTTGCAAAGTCATTCTCTGTGCCCCTGAGTGCCGCGTAGTAGGCGGCGATGCCTTCTAATGCATGACGAAACTCAAGTAAATCAAACTGAGATTCTGGATGCTTACTGATCAAGTCGAATAACGGATCAGTCAGCCCTTCTTCTAGCTGATTTTTAACATACGTGCCACCACCTTGACGACGGGTAACAAGCCCCTTGGCTTCCAATTTCTGGATAGCTTCACGAAGTGATGGACGAGACACTTCAAATTGTTTGGCTAGTTCACGCTCAGGCGGCAATTTTGCACCGGGTAATAACGAGCCCTCGAGGATCATATTCTCAAGCTGTTCTAGTATTACGTCGGATAATTTTGCTGCTTTAATCTTTAAAGACATTGAAATAACGCCAATTTTTTATGATGTGACCTAGCCAGACCGCTGACTTATTTTAATCAATTTGGTAAGAATTAACTTCATAGGTAAATTGGTCATACCAAATTTGCACAATACGTTATCAAAATCCATGACAACTGTCAAAATTCAGCCCAATTCAATAATTAGCTGAGTGTAAAAACAACAGTTGGCGTGCATAAACTTTAACCAAGAATCGGGCAAATTTAAAAGGAGATTTAAATGGTCAGACCAGATAGGCATATACCATTTAACACAAAATCAAGCTGCTAGAAAGGCAGCTTAGGTAAGGCTTAGTTAACACCTATCACAATATCGTCTAATGCAGCCATCAGCTGTTCAGGATAGTCATCACGATTGTTCGTGGCAAAGAAGATAAACGCGTCTTTTTCTGGGTAATAATGAAAGCTCGGTACATTGTCAAAATAGACACCAAGTTTGTCATCTAAAGATAACTTCCCACTCTCCGCCAACTATACAATTGTAGTGGCCACAAATTGCTTGGTGATTGAACCAATATCAAACCATTAAAAACATACAGTTAAAAACAACCTCGGATTTTCCTTTATGAATAACTTCTCGATTTTGCAATAAAATTAGGGACGATTTTCGATTTTGGGAAAGCCTAGTTCAAGCTGTCAATCGGTAAACACACGAGAGCAGCGAGCACGATACTGAGCAACATAGTCTTCATCCGCCCATAGTTTTTTAAGCCCTTCGTTATACAGCTCGACATATTCACTATGATGCTTATTGATAAGCAAATAGCCTTTTTGGATAAAAGCAGGGATCGCTTGCGCCACTAATAACTCCGCTTCTTCTGCTGGCAGTTCCTGCTGATAAGACTTCGCCGACTTTTCGTCCATAATCATAATATCCGCACGATTTCGTAGGATCAGTGCCACATTTTTACTGGTATACGTGGCATATGAAGTTTTGATTTCAAGCGTCTCTATCGCCTCTAACAGAGAAGGCGGATAAGTTAACCCTTGATTGAGCAACAATCTAAATGGCTTAAGATCTGCGTAACTCGTATAGGTAAACGCTAAATCTCGATGGTGATAAAAGCGTGCCGTTTCTTCAGTGAGTGGGTGTTGAGTGTAAATATAGTCTTTGCTCCTTTGCTCACTGTAATACCAATAAGCACTACCAATGTAAGCCGCCTTCATTCCCTCTTGATAGGCGCGTTCCCAAGGCATAAATAAAAACCGGACTTTTATATCAGAGAGCGCAAAGACATCTCGGATCACAGCAGCCACACATCCTTGATCTTGTTTCGCTTGATCTAAGTACGGCGGCCATTGCCCCGTCGTAATATTCACCTGAGTATCAAGCGCGCTCGCACTCCCGCCCACACAACACAGTAAAATCAACGGCCAAACTACTTTCATCTGTATGCTCTGTTATTTTTTCAAAAAGTATAGGCAACGAATTAGATTATGGGTACATTGTTGTAGAAAAAAGAATGGCAAATAATGCAAACGATACGCTATGACACACTAAAGTAGCTGTAATTTAATGCCATGGGAGTAAGCCGATAATCATTACCCATTGCCAAGTTTACCGATAATCGAGTATAACCAGAGTCTCTGGGCATGTATTATACAAGGATATCACTTTGGTTTGGCGGGTCTTTGTCCTACTACTTATCATCACGCTGATATTGTTTACGCTTTATTTTATCTATCCAAGTGCAGCAGCAAACTCGATAAGGTCTATCAAACCTTTATTGACTGAATTTGGCATACAGCTAGACACCCATACCGAAAAACGTTTAAGTCAGCCAGACACCACTCCTCACCTAACGGTTGCCCCCCCAAAAGTAACGAAACAACAGCTACCTGAAATACCAGAAAAAACCTTTTACAACCTAAACGGGCACAGTGACCTTGTTAATATGTTCAGCGGTATCTCAACACCTACCTGCGGAGCACTAAAGCGCGAAGTATTTTCCTTGCAAACGCAATTCAACAACATTGAAAATTTTAAACTTAATCTAACGGGTGAACCCGTGAGCACTTATGTTGAGTATCAGGCGCAGCAAGCCCTCAGCGTGGTGTATATGATGTTTAAGCACTTTTTTAACCAGTTAGCGCATAAAAAAGCCTTATCTCCCATCCAGTTGAACATGCATATTGCCGCCAATGACGCTGACTACAATGAGCTAATCCTCTCTCGCGATGCAGAGCCTGCTGGCACCTTGGGTATGTACTTTTTATTTCAAAACCAAGGCGTTATCAATGGCAGTCGCACTGAAGAAGAAACGCTAAGAACGCTCATTCACGAGTCCGTGCACGCCCTAGTTTTTTACTATTTCGGCGTAACCCCTCGATGGGTAACGGAAGGCTTAGCCGAGTATTTTGAGCACCTAAGAATTACCGAAACAGGTCAATTTTCAGTTTACCTCTCTGACGAAGATTGGTTGACGAAAGAAGGGATTTTGAAATCGCGCTTTACCAAGCTTGATATTAACACCCTATTCAATAGCGAAAATCAGTGGCAAACCATGCAAAGTACCACCTTATATGCCAATAGTTACCTATTTACCGGATTTATGGTCGAGCACAACAGCAACGCTTTTTTCGAGTATTTACGACAAGAAAGCAGCAATCCGTGCAATATTGTACCTGCACAAAACATCGAGCAGCTCTTTCGTAATTTTAATGAAAATGTCGAATCACAATTTGAGGGATGGCGTAACACACCTCGCCAAATTCAACGTGGCGCATGGCAATAACTCTTCCTGTGAGGGTAAGCACGGATTATTTTAATAATTAGCTGATTGTAACAACTACAAAAAACTATCAGCATAGCCTCCTAATTAGCAGTGCAGATAGCTTTGTGGGGAGCAGCTCACCCGCCGAGAAGTGTGCTTTTCGGGTAGTCGAAGCCCACGGATGGGCGTCGAAAACTGTCAGGAGGACGGGCTGACTTTACGATAAATTTCGAGCTATCAGCCGTTAGCAAAATAAACCTCCATGTTTAATATCAAAGCGCATCCATGCGCTCCTCGTTCATTCTTTTAAAACGACAAAAAAGAACGAACCAAGAAAACGTCGCCCCAACATCACACTTAATCCTCAACCCCTAAGCCGATATAGTGCAACCGTCTTGTAAGGCACGTCCCTGTGCCAGACAAGACTTAGCCGACATCCTGTCGGCACATTGCATATCGGCTTATGCTTTTCGGGTGTGATGGAGGGGGGGAATACGTTGCTTGTAAGATCTTCTACGATTTTTACGATTAAGCTGCTTTAAAGCATTGTAAAAACTATCAGCGTAGCCTCCAAGCTCACAATCTAAATAGTGTTGTGGGAGGCGGTTCACCCGCCGAGAAGTTATGCTTTTCGGGTGCGGTGAAGAAGTGCCTTTTCTTTTGCTACCTTTTCTTTAGGGCAAGCAAAGAAAAGGTTGTCGTAGCCCATAGATGGATGCCAAAACTTGTCAGGAGGACGGGCTGACTTTACGATAAATTTCGAGCTATCAGCCGTTAGCAAAATAAACCTCCATGTTTAATATCAAAGCGCATCCATGCACTCCTCGTTCATTCTTTTTAAACGACGCGATCGAGCGAACCAAGAAAACGTCGCCCCAGCATCACACTTAATCCTAAAATCCTAAGCCGATATAGTGCAACCGTCTTGTAAGGCACCTCCCTGTGCCTGACAAGACTTGGCCGACATCCTGTCGGCACATTGCATATCGACTTATGATTTTCGGGTGTGATGGAGGGGGAATACGTTGCTTGTGAGATCGTCTACGATTTTAGCGATTAAGCTGCATGCAAGTATTGCAAAAACTATCAGCGCAGTATCCATGCTTAAATTTTTAGAGCAGTACGAAAATAGAAGTGAGTTTTAAGGCAAGGAGAGTTGCTCATTGCCTGGCGACACCAGCGTATTTAAAGGACTTAAAAAGGTGCTATTGGTTATGGGGTAATTGGTTAGATAGCGCAACGATATCGGCCATAACACGCTTCTCTCCAAGGTCAGCTAGGAAAGCTAAATGTTCCGTGGCTTTTACCTTTTGGAGATTCTCAAGCTTAGGTTCGCCACCAAGGGCAAGAGCGGGCACAAAGCCATAGATTTCTCCATTTTCAAACTGCCTGAGCCATGGTCGTTTACTGCGCCCAAATATTTCGGTATCTTTCCAGCCTTCACAATCGGATAAAACCGCCGAAATGATAAGAAACAAGACATCAGTAAGAGCATGATGTTGGTTGATGGAAGAGCGCTTATCTTCAACAAGTTAAAGTTAGCTAAATAACGACATAATTAACAAGTAGATAGTGATAATGTGGGCGTTATTAGCTCAGAAAAGAGCTGGGTGTTAAAGCCTTTTTACAAAGTGCGATCCCACCGTGACTACTAAGCGCTGCTCTCAGTATTTTTGACTTAATTATAATTAAAATTACGAGGTTCTAATCTCAACATATTCACAAAAGAATGAGAAGAAGGAGTCCGAGATTACCTCGTCAACTTGTTTTTTAAATAAGTTATAATTAACCAGTTTGTATTCTTCCTCTTGGGTGTTAGAGTCTAAGCACCAACAGATTTCATTTTCTTTATAAAAAATGACAACTAAATGCTCAGGTAATTGAAATTCTCCCCTGCAATCGAGAGTGTCACCTAATATCGTCCCACCGTGCGTTAAATTGGCATTATTATCTTCAATGCCAGAGATCTCTGAGTCTATCACTCCCCCGCCGCCACACTCTCTTAAAAAACTAACTAGTGAAGGTGGAAGTTTAATCGAAATTAACTTTTCAAGTAGAGCTATTTCTTTCAGGTCAGCCGCACCTTGCCAAAAGGTTTCGTGTTCGCTCAAATCAAGTTGTTTAATTAACTCACTATATTTATTCATATGACTTTCCTACTCAAAATCTTTTGCTCTAAGTTTCCAGTACTCTTTTTTTAAATTTATCATACTGATATTGGAGTGATTGGTTATTCCTAAAACTTTTACCATCTTCGATTAGACCGTGTAAAGCTTTGTGGTGTTTTTTATGGGTTGAAGATAGAAGCTCAACCATTGGGCTCGGTTCTTGTCCCAAAATGTGATGCAAATTTATTTGCTTACCATCCTTCCCTATCGGAGCATTCCCATTTTTCATTAAATCAAGATTTGACCAACCATTTTCAATTTTAGCTCTAATACTCTTATGAACACTTGAATCAATATGTGCTGGTATTTCTGACGTAAAATCAAGATCGCTTTTATACATTTTGCGATTATTGACCATGTTAGGTGTATATTTTTTGTAGTTTGAGCTGGAAATTTTCTCATTCACTGCAGCTCCAGCCCCCGGCAATTCATTCCCTTTTGGTGGCTCCAACTCATCAGCTTTGGCTTTGGTGGGCTTGTCGGTAACGCCTCGAATTGGTGGTTGGCCTTGATATTCATCCAGCGCTTTATTAACTCGCTGTCCAATTTCTTGGGCGGCTTGTTGCATATGCTGGTCGATTTTTGGGGTGACGTCGTCTAGGCGTTTTACCGTGGCTTGCATGCCTTCGATAGCGGCGTCTGGAAGTAGTAGGTCGTAGTGCCAACTGGTGGACATTTCATCGAGTGAATCGCGCAGGCCTTTGACGATGTTTTTAACTTCCGTGGCGGATTGTTTACCTAGGTCTTGCCAGTTGATGTCTCTTAGGTATTTAACTGGGTCGCCTTTGCCGACTTTTCTTTGGGTAAAAAGCCGCAGCACGGCAAGCGCAGCAGAGAGGGATTCTCGGTATTTTTTAAGATGACTTTGTCTATTGACCTCTATTTAGCCGATTCTGAATATTGACATTTTGGTGCTCAGACTGGTTGAGCAACTCAGTTTACCCACAGTTTGGCTAGAATTTTCAGGCAGTTTTGCCATGCGATGCACACATCGTACCGTTCGGCACTATGCCACCTAGCCTCTGTCCACAAAACAGCTAAGGGTGTAAAACAAGTCAACACCCTTGGGTAAGCCTAGAAGCACGTATGGAGGATATATCCAGATTCAGATTAGGTTACTAAGCTCTCAAATTATTGAGAAGTTCATTTATATCTCTTGAAACATATATAAAAGCTTCTGGTGAATCAGGATCTTCTTCCACATTCACGAAGATTATAGGTGGATTTGAATGATCAATATTAAAATTATAGGCAAAAAAGTTGCCAGTACCTCCGGCATCAGCAATAGGAAAGATATTCGGATATAAATCTTTCCATTTATTAAATTTTTCCAGAGCACTATATAGCATGTGTTCAGAGGAACAATTTTCTAAAACGTGAAATAACGGTCCAAACGGTACGGGTGCTAAGTCACCTGATTCAATTACCTCTTTAGATGGTACTAACCCCTGCTTGTCAACTATAAAAGATTTGTAATCAGCAGGTAGTATAAAACCTATAATGGCCTCTATGGTTGAAATCTCATTGCTCGAGATATCTTGCAAAGGAGGATCTACATACTCTTCCCAAATTATATTCACTTTTTGCTCCTTGTTACTTTTTATAGCCTCCACCCCAAATAGACATTCCTCCAGTATGGGGCACGAAAGCGTCGTGTTCTATTTGATTGACTAACTGCATTCTACCTGTATCTTGATGGTGATGCCAAGTTAATCCTGCTGGTGGCTTTTTGGGGGCAGGGTCTTTTAAGAAATGTTTTAATTGAATATTTGTTAGCCCCATCTCTTCAGCTAAACTTGGGTTTTTCTGTAGTGAACTCCTCAGCCTTTCATTTGCATATTGAAAGTGTGAAGCAGCATCTTTATTACCTAAAAGGTTATTGGGTACATGTGTATCGAATTTGCTGTTAAAGATAGGAAATCCATATTTATCTCTCGCTAAAGTAATGCCATTCCTGGTTTCTATCTGGCCAGCTTTTTTAGAAAGAATAATTGTTTTTTCTTTCCCAGCGTTTATGCCAAACTGTATTATTGCTTTTCCACTATCTGATACTTTAACTTTACGTTCTAAGTCGTTCAGCTTTTCCATGGATTGCGGATCTATAGTGGTTGTGCCTTCAAAACTATTTTTTACCCCCGGCAATTCATTCCCTTTTGGTGGCTCCAATTCATCGGCTTTGGCTTTGGTGGGCTTATCGGTAACGCCTCGAATTGGTGATTGACCCTGATACTCATCCAGCGCTTTATTAACTCGCTGTCCAATTTCTTGGGCGGCTTGTTGCATATGCTGGTCGATTTTTGGGGTGACGTCGTCTAGGCGTTTTACCGTGGCTTGCATGCCTTCGATAGCGGCGTCTGGAAGTAGTAGGTCGTAGTGCCAACTGGTGGACATTTCATCGAGTGAATCGCGTAGGCCTTTGACGATGTTTTTTACTTCCGTGGCGGATTGTTTTCCTAGGTCTTGCCAGTTGATGTCTCTTAGGTATTTAACTGGGTCGCCTTTGCCGAGCTTGCGTAAAACGGCAAGCGCAGCCGAGAGCGATTCTCCGGTATTTCTTAAGATAACCTTGCCCACGCCTTTGACAGCAGAGCCCACAACTGGCACTAAACCAATGCCGGTGAGGGTAAAGGCAAGCCAAGCGTCGGTGTCGTTGGCTTCATCATCGTCGGTTAGTAACATGACATTGGCGGTGATATCTCGTAAATCCATGACTTGGTCAATAATCGGTATCATGGAAATCAAGGTACCCACCACGATTTGTGACGTGGAGGGGTTTTGATTAAAGTCGCCTTGCAGTGTGCCCCATAACCAATCGCCTGCTTGGGTTGCAATGCCATTGGCTTCTATCAGTGGTGCGGTATTGCCGCTGCGTACCATTTCAGCCGCTTGCGCTGGGGTGATTTGTCCATACAGTGGGTTTTTAGGGCGATTATCTTCTGGCAGGTAATCGCGTTTATCCTCACCATATTGCACGGTGTATTGACCAGGCGGTGCATTCTCAATTTTTGCTTTACCGCTGTCATCTAAGTTACCGGTCAGCTCTGTGCCGTTTGCAAATCGAATGGTATAAGGCGCGCCCATAATTGGGCTGCCATCTTGATAGGTATAAGACAGCTCAATGGTACTGCTCGCCATGGTGGCAATGCCATCGGTAGCCAATGAGAGTCGAGCATTCTCAGAGAGGGCTTGAATTTGCGGTACACTTGGCATAGTGGCGCTTTGTTTGCTGCCAATATCTTGCTCCATGCTGCCGTCAAACACAGTCATGGCTTTGCCTTTTAAGGTCAGTAATTTGTCTGCAAAGATGTTGACGTTACCACTTGAGTCAATACTGATTTCACTGCCGCCATTGGCAAGGGTGAGGTTGCCAGAGCCACTGCCTTTAATCGTGATATTGCCTTGGCTTTGAATGATTTGACTTCCTGCCGGGGCGGTGATGGTGAGGTTGTTGTCTGCCTTGAGCTTTATATCACTTTGGATAACACTGCGATGGCTGCGACCGGCCTTAAGGGTGATATTTTGTTTGGCGCTTACGCCAATTTGATTGGCGGTGACGTCTAGGTTGGTTGCGGCATCAATAATCACCGACTTTTTACTCTCCAGTGCCAGTTGTTGTTTGGCGCTGGCAATAAAGGTTTTATTGGTAAGTAGTCGAATTGCACTTTTAACACTGCCAAGTTGTATGTCTTTGGCTGCAAAAATATTCATCGCGCCAAGTTGCGCAAGCCAGTGAATATAAGGCTGCTTTTTATCCCCATGTAACACCAAGTGCTGATTGCCCGCTAGGGTTTGCAGCACAATATGCGGGGTATTTGGGGTGTCATCAAACATCAACAGGTTTTGGCCGCGAGAGCACAACACGTTTTGGGTGTTATTGGCGCTAGTAACAACCGACGGTTGCGTGTCGTTAAGGGCAAACCCTAACAAGTAACTTTGGTCTGGGTCGTTGTTCATACAACCGATGAGCACATTACTGTCTGGCAGGAGTGGAAAGTGTAACCCCGTCGGTTGCTTTTGACCGCGACAGGCATATTGTGTGAGGCGCTTTACCGACTCGGTCACCTGACTATCGAAATGTACTTGCGTGGCATATTGCCCTTGGGTATCTAAGTGAGGGTTGGCCTTTGACCCCGACAGCGAGCGCACTGTGGCGGTAAACACCATCGGCTTGGGGCTATGCTCTGGGGGAGTAATACGTATTGGCTCACCTCGTGGTACACACACCGACTCGCTATGATACGCAACTTGCTTAGGGTCATTGGCACTGCCTTGCTTATACACCTGTTTACTGCGAATACAGGTATAATCGCCACCTTTCGCTGTGCCTAATTTACCATTTAACGAAAACGAATAACCGGCATTGGCTTCGGCTACGTTTCCTACTAGCGTGACTTCATTTTTTCCTTGTTGATAGGCAAGCTCGAGATTGCCGGTGCGCTCAAATTGCTCAGCAGGATTTTGTGCAGCAGGCTCAAAATAACTGCGCTGCGCCGAGCTGACCGAAGTTGGCGGATGGGCATTCACATGCACTTGGGAGCCACCCATTCTAAAACGATGGCGGCTTTGGCACTGCGTAAACCCAACAAAGCCGGTTTCATGCTCGTGAACTAGACCATCTTTATCCGTCACCGACAGCAAGCCTCGCTCAATATAGGGGCTTGCAAGATTCCCCTCGGCAATCACTATCGACTCAATAAAATCATGGCATTCAAACCAATAAATTAAGCCGTACTTTGCTAAGAGTCGGGTGAAAAAGGTGTAGTCGTTTTCTAGCGCTTGCACGCACTGCGGTAGCGTGGGTAAATCTTTAGTGACTCGCCATTTTATCCGGTCTTGTGAATAGCCGGCTTTTTGTATCAGCTTATTGAGGACAGACTGGACATTGGCTTGTACAAAGATTTGGCTTTTTTCTGTTTGCTTAAGTAACTCAAGGCGAGGCTTTAAGACCACCTCTGCACCACAGGTGTGCTCAGACACAAAACCAGATTGGATATCAAACAAAGTCCCAGTGAAATACGTCGATATTGCGTCCGGTGACTCAATTTCAAACGTGAGCATATTGCCAACGAGTAATTCATCAGCAAGGTCAAATTGGGACTCTAGGTTCGCTTTGAGTAAAAAGCCGCTATTGATACAGGTCGTGAGTTCAAAATCGACGACATGTACAGGATGGTTAGTACCATACACCACAATCCTTGTTTGCATTTTTTATGTCCACTGTTGTTGGTTAAAGCCGTTCCACCAATACGCGGTACTACTTCCTAGTGTGCTGCGATTGGTTTTTATTTGCGCGCTATTGTTACATAAAAGGCAAGCATTTTTAACTCATTTTTTTATTCAGTATCCGAATGCTTATCTTTTGGTGTAACGGATAGTTTTTAAATCTCAAGCCAAATAAAAGGTGTCAGCTTGCCCTCCTTGGCAGATATCAAAGCGCATCCATGCGCTCCTCGTTCATTCTTTTTACACGACGCGATCGAGCGAACCAAGAAAACGTCGCCCCAACATCACACTTAATCCTCAAACCCTAAGCCGATATAGTGCAACCGTCTTGTAAGGCACTTCCCTATGCCAGACAAGGCTTGGCCGACATCCTGTCAGCACATTGCATATCGACTTATGATTTTCGGGTGTGATGGAGGGGGAATAAGTTGTCTGTTAGCTGTCCACAAAGCCATCAGAAACATAGTTGCTTGCAAGCACCAAACAAAACTATCAGCGCCTTGTATCTCCCTCACCACACCCGAAAGTAAATTGCCAATGAGTCATTTCAGCGCATGGATGCGTGAAAAGCGGTGACAGGGCCAGGGATGGCCCTTACACCGCGGTGACGTCCATATTGGCAATTTACTTGAGGAGTCGGTGTGATGTTGGGAGTGCCTTTTCTTTTGCGCAACGATTCTTTGGGCATCAAAGAAAAGTAAGTCGTAGCCCATGGATGGGCGTCGAAATACGTTGCTTGTGAGATCTTCTACGATTTTAGCGATTAAGCTGCTTTAAAGCATTGCAAAAGCTATCAGCGTAGCCTCCAAGCTCACAGTGTAAATAGTTTTGTGGGAGGCGGTTTACCCGCCGAGAAGTTAAGCTTTTCGAGTGAAGAGGAAGTGCCCTTTCTTTTGCGCAACGATTCTTTGGGCATCAAAGAAAAGGTAGTTGTAGCCCATGGATGGGCGTCGAAATCCGTCAGGAAGACGAGCTGACTTAATTCATAGTCTCGAGTGATTGGAGAAATCACCCTCCATGGTACGTCTCATAGCACATATTATTTCGGCACACCTAGCAAATATAACAGTTGTAACAAAGACCCTTCACAAATAGCCGCGTCGGCATTTTCTACCACTTTTGGCTTACCATGGATTGCCACACCTAGCTGGGCGTTTGCCATCATCACTAAGTCATTTGCGCCATCACCAATGGCAACGGTTTGAGTCATTGGGATCGCATACTGAGTTGCAAGTTGACCTAGCACTTCCGCCTTTTTGTCGGCATCTACGATATCTCCTAGCACTTTGCCGGTGAGCTGCTCATTTTCCACCTCTAGGGTATTGGCAAATACAGCGTCTAGCTGGAGTGGCTCTATCAATGATTCTGCAAACCATGTAAAGCCACCCGAGGCGATGGCAAGATGCCAGTGATGCTGCTTTAGCGCCTGACATAACTGCTCTATACCGGGCATTAGCGGTAAGTTTTCTTTTAATGATTGAATTTGTGATAACGGTACACCAGAAAGTGATGCAACGCGGCGGTGTAGACTTTCAGAAAAAGAGAGTGCCCCCGCCATTGCCTGTGCGGTGACAGAAGCCACTTCTTCATATCGATCGGCCAATCGAGCAATTTCGTCAATACATTCAATTTGAATTGCGGTGGAGTCCATATCCATCACAAGTAGCCCCGGTTCTTCTAAAGTAGGTGCTTGCGTTATCATCGCGCCTTGCGCATTAATGCTTTTTGCAAAATCTCTTACTTCAGCCTTGCTCGGCAATTGCGATGCGTTAAAACGGATACCCAATGCAACTGGGAGCTGTTCATGAGGTTGATATGCCGTAAAATAAGTTTGCTCGATAGCAAATGTTCGAAGAAATTTCTCAACTTCCAGAAGGTGTTGCAATTGTATATTTGGGCCAAAAAAGCATATTGATTGGGTCGTCAGCTCAGGTAATTGATTTACTTGTGTGAGGCTTGTGTTACTTTGGCAACTATACCAATGATCCAGCGCCATATGTTCCTGAATTGGTGTGTTTAGTTCACGATTAGCGAATTGAATGATTGACGACATAAGTTGCTCCTTGATAGCGTTAAGCCGATTTTTAACATGATTGCGCTAAGCTGTCAGCACTGGACCTTAGCAAAAGCGGGCAATATGCGATAAATATGAAAAATTTACATGTATTAGAAGTGTTAAACTCGACCAGAGGGCGTAGGTTATTTCGCCTGTGCATCGCCGCGACGTGCTTAATTATGGTGACTTGGCTTGCGTTTAATACCAGTTTTGAATCTCATCGCTTGCTCCATAATGGCGCAGACCTTACCGCAAGGAGCCTCACCAAGCAGCTCGCAAAAAATGTGGCATTGCCCCTCTCTCGCAGTGATACGCCAAGACTCAGCGCACTGGCAAATCACCTCGCTAGCGATGACTTTGTACTCCAAGTCGCGATTTATGATTATCAAGGACGCTTTGTTGTTGGTAACGACGGTAATTCCTCACCCACAGATTATCAGCAGCTACCTCAAACCTTACCAGGGCTCAGCAAAACCAAAAGCATTATTTCTGAACCAGTATATACGCCGATGGGACAACCTCTTGGGTTCGTCAATATGGTCTATTTGACAGAAGCTGCTATGTCGCAAAGCCACTCTCATTTCCACGAACTTGGACGAGTCGTTTTACTGATGCTGGTGATTACGATGGTATTCACATGGCAAATAGGTCGAGCATTAAAACGCTGGGAAGTAAAACGCAAAATTCGCAAGAAAGTAAAGATGCTTCCTGCGCCTGAAAATATTACTCATTAGATGAAACCAAGTTATCCCTATTACTATTGTAAATATTTTGATAATATAATTGTTAGTTTATATAAGAACGATAAATGATAAAGGACATGACTAATAAACTTTTTATAATCCCAAAACCGAACCCAAACGCTAAGGTGCGGCTATTTTGCTTTCCTTACGCAGGTGGCTCACCGGCCATTTTTACACCTTGGATCAAAAAAGCTCACGAGAACATTGAACTTGTTTTTGTTCAACTTCCAGGAAG
Organism: Pseudoalteromonas sp. GCY; assembly: GCF_016695175.1. Taxonomy (NCBI): domain Bacteria; kingdom Pseudomonadati; phylum Pseudomonadota; class Gammaproteobacteria; order Alteromonadales; family Pseudoalteromonadaceae; genus Pseudoalteromonas; species Pseudoalteromonas sp. GCY. The sequence continues at coordinate 841,566 of NZ_CP068023.1, read as the reverse complement.
AGGTGCAAGACTTATTGAACCTGCAATTGACAATATGCCTGAGATTATTGATGAGCTGATGCTTCACCTCGACTTCATAACAAGCAAACCTTTTGCCTTTTTTGGGCATAGTTTGGGGAGCAGGATATCATACGAATTTGCATCGCAACTACATACGAAAAATCAACTTATTCCATCTAAGATATTCGCTTCAGGTAGCAGGGCTCCTCATTGCCTTTCAAGCGGGCGTCATTTGCACAACTTACCGCATGATGAATTTATCACTGAGCTTAAAGATTTGAATGGGACTCCAAAAGAAGTTCTTGAAAATGAAGAGTTAATGGAATTGTTGCTACCTTTACTTCGCGCCGATTTCAAAATTGCAGATACTTATGTCGCAAAGCAGCTCACACTACCAATTCCAATACACGTTTTTAACGGTATCGAGGATTCTGTTCAGAAGAAACACGTCTGTGCATGGCAAGAGCTAACATCACAGCCTTATCAACTTACCGAATTTTCTGGTGGACACTTTTTTATTCACCAATACGCTGATGAGATGATCTCCATTATTAATCAACAATTGGCTTAAGTAGTATTGGTGTTATGCCGGAAAAGCATAAAGATCGCCGGGTGAACCGGCTCCTACACCTGCTTTTCTATTGTTGGTAGGTATGGTTTTATATCGCAGTAAAAGCATCAAGATCGCCGGGTGAACCGGCATCTACTTTATAAGGTGAACAGCGATGCTACACATCCAAAATAAGCGAGGAGAGAATGCGATTTAACTGAGGTTGGTTAAACTCACCACTTATCTGATAGATAACATCGCTTCCTTTTTTATTAATGTAAACCCTATCGTAGTCTTGATTTTCTCCCATAACGACAAAAGCAAAAATATCGCCGTTTTGGTACACACTCATCGGATTGTTTTCGTCTATGTCAAAAGCCGAGCGAAGCTTTGCTATGTTTTTTACTTTAGGATCTGAATGATACAGGGCATGAAAAAATTCGTTTACGCTCATATTCAACTTTTTATGCATATCACCAAGTGAGATTTCCGGTGGGTTTAACGCAATTGCCAACTCATTTTGATCTTGGCTAGTTACAACCGCAGTTTGGTTACTTAGCCCTAAAAAGTTAATTTTTGATAGTGTCGTGCTATCTACACAATAAACAAGATCAACAACTCTGATATGGACCTTATTACTACAAGATAAGCTTGGAAAAGGGTTCGCTGTTTGTGACGCAATTACCAAGTTTGAGGTGAACATTAACGCGGCAAGTAAAATTATTTTAAACATAACTAAATCCCTAATGCAGCTAATTCCATCTTCGTTCTGTAATTTCTGACAACTTCTTTTGCACAGGTAAGAGATTGTTCTGAGCTAAGTTGCTTTACAATGCTTTGTGCAAAGTTCTTTACTATCCATTTGATAGTTGCCTTGCCTCCTGTCGGCTCAGGAACCCAATTTAGAGCCGTCGTACAACTTTTAGTTGCTTGGATCATCTCTCCAAAAACCTGTGCCACATTTTCGTTTACGCTGCCTTTGAAAGATAAATTTAAACCTGCACCTTTATAAAATGCATTAATGGCATTTTTTACTTTCGTTCATCATTCATTTTTCTATTCCTTGAGAAATATTGAAGGTTTTAAATTAAGCTCTTAAACATTAATAAAAGGTGAATAACCAACTAACGTATAAATCATTCTTCCAAGCTATGAGATGTATAGAAGCTTTAATAAATACCAAAAGATCGCCGGGTGAACCGGCTCCTACACCTATTTTTCTATTGTTGGTAGGTATGGTTTTATATCCCATTTGTGATATTGACTCGTAGGTCGAGATTTATCTCGACATCATCAATTTAGCCCAAGCCGAACAACTGTGTGGCATTTCGATAGAGCGCTGAGGCAAGCTCGCTTGGTGTTTCGCTTCGATATTCACAAAGCCTGTCAAATACTTGGACGACTCGCTTAGGAGAGTTCGGCTTCCCCTGATAACCATGTAACGGCATCGACGGCGAATCGGTTTCCAATACTAGGCTTTCAAGCGGCAGCTGTGATATTACCTGCGCTGTTTTTTCGCCTCTTGGATAGGTGATTGTGCCACCTACTCCTAGCTTAAAACCTTGATCGATATAATATTCAGCCTGCTGTTTTGAACCTGAAAAGGCATGGATCACCCCGCCATATTGTGGTTTAACACGTTTAAACGCGGCGGCAATTAGGTGATGACTTTTACGATGATGGACGATTAGTGGGAGCTTTACCTCATTACTCAGCGCAATATGCGCTTCAAACAGCGCAATTTGCCGCTCAAGCACATCGCAGGTTGTATCAATGCCGCACTCACCTATCGCACATAGTTGGGTGCGATTGTGCATTACATGCTCGATCAGCGCGGTCATATCATCGTCGCAGTGCTTACTAATAAAATAAGGGTGTAACCCCGCAGCGATTTCACATTGTGGATGATGTGCTTGAAAATCAACAAGCTGTTGAGACTGCTTAAGGGTAACGCCAGGCACCACAAAGCGTTCAACACCATTGCTGTGGGCAGCTTTGATATGCGTAGCTAAATCATCTGCCAACTCGTTAAAGTCGAGATGACAGTGACTATCTATAAAGGCGAATTTATGGGTTGAGCCGCTCAATTTCCCAACTGCCATCGGCTTGTTTCACATACATAAAGCGGTCATGAAGACGGTGCTCTCCACCTTGCCAAAACTCAACTTTAGTGGGCTCCACACAATAACCGCCCCAAAAATCAGGTAGTGGGATTTCGCCTTTAGCGAACTTGTCTTTCATGCTACTAAAGGTTTGCATCAAGGCTTGACGAGATGACACGGGGCGCGATTGCTGAGACGCCCACGCCGCAAGCTGACTTTCTTTTGGTCGTGATAAGAAATACTTGGCAACACGACTTGTCGGTAGTGGAACAGCTTCACCGTACACGATAACCTGACGCTCAATTTCATGCCACGGGAAGTGTAAGCATATCTTGTTGTTTTGCTTTAATTCTTGCGCTTTGCGTGAACCGGTATTGGTAAAGAAGACAAAACCGTGCTCGTCTACATGCTTGAGTAAAACAATGCGTTGAGACGGCTGGCCGTGCTCGTCAACCGTAGCGACGACCATCGCTGTTGGGTCGGTAAACTTAGCATCAATCGCCTGCTGTAGCCAGGTTTCAAACTGCTCAACTGGTGTGTCTTTTAGCATCTCACGACGTAAACCGTCTTTGGTATATTCTCTGCGAATGTCTTCAAGTTTCATCACAATTTCCTTAACAAAAAAAGCCGCTATAAAGCGGCTTCCAGTATACCTTAATGTAAGTTAAAACTAACTTACATTTGCTCCATTACTTCGATACCAAGCAAATCTAGGCCGGTTTTCAGGGAGTTAGCAACCAGATTACATAGCACTAGACGACTTTCACGGACGTCTGCTGCTACATCATCTTTCAAAATTGGGCACGCTTCATAGAATGTCATATACAAGCTCGCAAGCTCATATAAATAACTACATAATACGTGTGGCGTTGCTTCGCTGATCATCAGATCAAGTACTTCTTCAAGTTGCAGCAGTTTAAGCGCAAGTGCCTTTTCCTGTGGTGCTTGAATTTGAATGCGACCAGTTAGGCTAGCGCTATCCATGTTTGCTTTGCGGAAAATACTACGCACACGGGTATAGGCGTACTGCAAATATGGCGCTGTCGCCCCTTCAAAGCTCAGCATCGTATCCCAGTTAAAGATATAATCGCTGGTTCTGTGCTTTGACAGATCGGCGTACTTCACTGCACCAATACCCACTTTACGCGCGATTTCTTGGCGTGCTTCATCAGATAAGTCAGAAGCTCTGTCAGCAAGTTTTTCTGTCGCACGGCTCACCGCTTCGTCAAGTAAGTCTGATAGCTTCACCGTACCGCCAGTACGAGTTTTAAACGGTTTGCCGTCGTTACCCATCATTGTACCGAACAGGCTCGGCTCGTAGCTGGTTTTGTCTTTTAAAAGACCCGCTTTACGTGCTGTGATCTCAACTTGGTTGAAGTGTAAGCCCTGACGCGCATCAACAAAAATTAGAATACGATCAACATCTAGCTCATTTGAGCGGTAATCACAGGCGGCTAAATCCGTCGTTGAATATAAGAAACCACCACCTGATTTTTGCACGATAAATACGGAAGGTTCACCGTCTTTATTTGCCAATTCGTCAAGGAATACGACTTGAGCGCCCTGATCTTCAACCGCAATGCCTTTCTCTTTTAATAGCTCAATTACACCGGCAAGACGGTCGTTGTAGGCACTTTCTGCCATGATATTATCACGCGTAAGCGTCACGTTTAGCTTACCGTATACTTCTTCAGAATGTTTAACAGAGGTGTCGATAAACATTTGCCATAGCTTCTGACAATGCGCATCACCACCTTGTAGTTTTACTACGTAATCACGGGCTTTATCGGCAAAGCCAGCTTCGTCATCAAAGCGCTTTTTGGCATCGCGATAAAAGCTTTCAAGATCCGCAAGTGCGACGTTTTCAAGGTCAACACCTTGGTTTAGCAAATCTTCTAGGTGTGCTATCAACATACCAAACTGGGTACCCCAGTCGCCCATGTGGTTTTGGCGAATAACAGTGTCACCACGGAACTCAAGGGCACGCACAACAGCATCACCAATGATAGTTGAGCGCAGGTGACCTACGTGCATCTCTTTAGCAAGGTTTGGCGAAGAAAAATCAACCACAACTTTGTCAGGCGTAGCATGTTCAGCAACACCTAGCTTGGCATCCGTATTTGCCGCCTCTAGGCTTGTGGCCAAAAACTCAGGCTTGAGGTGAATATTAATAAAACCTGGGCCTGCAATTTCTGTTTTTTCAGCAAGATCAGCAACGTCTAGGTTGTCGATGATCTTCTGCGCCAGCTCTCTTGGATTGGTTTTTAGTGCTTTAGCAGCCCCCATCGCACCGTTAATTTGGTAATCACCAAACTGAGGACGCGTGCTTTGTGTTACCGCTGGGTTTGTACCTTCAGGGATACCAGCCGCTTGCATCGCTGCATTGGCTTTTTCAATTAAAATACTTTTGATGTTCATCTGTTTTCCTTTAATACGCAGCGATTAGTGTTCACGAGTTTCATGGAACTTCACGTCAGGGTAACGCTCCATCGATAGATTCAGGTTTACGCGACTTGGTGCGATGTAAGTTAGGTTATCACCACCATCCAACGCCAAGTTTTGCTCACACTTGCGGCGGAACTCAGCCATTTTCTTATCGTCATCACAGCTTACCCAGCGCGCGGTTTGAACCGTTACGCTCTCGTAAATCGCATCTACGTTGTATTCAGACTTTAAGCGTGCCACAACCACATCAAACTGCAGCACCCCAACCGCACCTACAATCAGGTCGTTATTGATAAGTGGTCTAAATACCTGTACCGCACCTTCTTCAGAAAGCTGTACCAACCCTTTTAGGAGCTGCTTTTGCTTAAGTGGATCTCTTAGACGAATGCGACGGAATAACTCAGGCGCAAAGTTTGGAATACCGCTAAATTTAAGCGTTTCACCTTGTGTGAAGGTATCACCAATTTGAATCGTACCGTGGTTATGTAGACCGATAATATCACCCGCGAAGGCTTCTTGAGCTCGCTCACGGTCACCCGCCATAAAGGTTACCGCATCCGCAATACTGACTTGTTTACCAAGACGCACGTGGTTCATCTTCATGCCCTGACTATATTTACCAGATACAATACGCATAAAGGCGATACGGTCGCGATGTTTTGGATCCATGTTTGCTTGAATTTTAAACACGAAACCAGAGAACTTTTCTTCGTCGGCTTTTACTTCACGCTCATCAGTTTGACGCGGCAGTGGCGTTGGTGCCCACTCGGTTAACCCGTCAAGCATGTGGTCAACACCGAAGTTACCAAGTGCCGTACCAAAGAATACAGGGGTTAATTCGCCAGTTAGAAATAATTCACGGTCAAACTCGTGCGAGGCACCCATTACTAACTCAAGCTCTTCACGAAGTTGCTCAGCCAAGCTTTCACCCACAGCAGCGTCAAGCTCGCTGTTATCTAGCCCTTTGATCACGCGTTTGTCTTGGATCGTATGACCTTGACCTGTTTGGTACAAAATCGTTTCATCACGGTGAATGTGATAAACACCTTTAAATTCTTTACCACAGCCAATTGGCCAAGTAACCGGCGCACACATGATGTTCAGTTCGGTTTCTACTTCATCAAGTAGCTCCATTGGGTCACGAATATCACGGTCCAATTTGTTCATAAAGGTAACGATTGGCGTGTCACGTAAACGCGTTACTTCCATCAGTTTGCGGGTACGGTCTTCTACACCTTTTGCCGCATCGATTACCATCAAGCACGAGTCAACAGCGGTGAGCGTACGATAAGTATCTTCAGAGAAGTCTTCGTGTCCCGGAGTATCTAGTAGGTTTACCAAGGCATCATTGTATGGAAACTGCATCACAGAAGTTGTTACTGAGATACCACGTTCTTTTTCCATTTCCATCCAGTCAGATTTGGCGTGTTGGTTTGAGCCACGGCCTTTAACCGTACCGGCTTTTTGTAACGCCTTTCCGAATAAAAGTACTTTTTCGGTGATGGTGGTTTTACCCGCATCCGGGTGTGAAATGATCGCGAAAGTACGTCTGCGCGACACTTCCTGCGGAATACTCATATTTGACATTGAAATTCTACTTATGGCATTGGCAACCGAACCAAAACTCGGCCACGCTAAATTCGAACAAAGATTGCTATATTCTCTCCGATCTTGGCCATTTTAACAACTTGATGACGGTAATTTTCGCAGCTAAATAGCAGATGTTATTTAGCCATTGCGGTAGTTGATGGAAGGTGGACTGTGATGGCTAGTTTATTAGTCCAGCTTTTTACGTAAAATCGCCATTGTTCACTAAAGAGCATATCTTGTCAGGAACTGTGTCGCCTATATGCTTTAGGTCACATCGAGCATTTAGCTCAGTTTTTGCTGATACATGTGTTTATCTGCCCGAGAGAATAAACTAGCCATGCTTTCAAACTTATTTTCACACTTAGCAAATCCCGCTGAAAATCCACACTTGGGGAGCTTTTTCTGTTTTAACGCTTGATAGAAATTAGCCTCACTTTGAAAAATAAAGTCGTTGACGGCTTTCTCATCATGTCGCTGTACAATAGCCAGAAACTCATCGCCACCATAGCGCCCGATAATATCATCTTCGCTGCTTGCGGCCTTCAACGCTTCGGCCAAACTTTGTAACACCTGATCACCAACTTCATGACCATAGCTGTCATTTATTGGTTTAAAACCATCTAAATCAAGAAAGACACAGTAAAGCGCACCACCCAGTTTTAAGGCAATATCACGCTTATGTTCACCGAGTATTTCAGTCGCACGACGATTTAATACTTCAGTTAACGGGTCTTGCATCGCTATCGCTTTGATTTTGCTATAGCGCTCAATCATCACCAAATCATCTTCTAGCATATCGCGTAAATGCTCTATAAATTCAACCAACGGAGCGCCGTAATTCGTGGGTTTAAAGTCCATCACACACAATGTGCCAAACGATTTTCCATTGGGCCAATGGATAGGTACCCCCAAATAAGACTCAAAGCCATCATTGGCAACCTCAGGGTTATCGTCCCATTGATAATTTACACTGGCGTGCTGCTCATATAGATTGCGATTATTAGCGACAACATGCTTACAAAAGATATTGGTTTCTTGCGGTATAAAACCACCAGCAGGATACGGGTTTTCTTCTTGGTCGCTTGCAATCATCACTGCAAAGCCATCTTCTTTCTTTTGCACCACAAACGCAGCAGGCGCCGAAAAAATCTTCGCCATCAAATCGACTGTTTTTTGCCACTTTAATAATGTTTGTTGTGAGGCTTCTGGTTTGAGCAAGTCTGCATACGGCACAGTAATACCATTTAATTCAATTACATTTTATCTAAACAGTATAGCGGACAGCAGAAGAGTGGATGAATTATTGTTTCAAAGGAAAACTGTGTGGGCAACACGCTGACAGGTGCGTCAGCGTGTATTGGGAGGTTACTTACGGCTTTAATGCTACTTTTCTATCGTTGTAATAGGCAATCAAATCATCAACGGTTTGCTGACAATACTCACGGATCCCAGAAACTAACATGTGCTTTTCACCATAACCGACTTTAGTGCCGTTCGACAGTAAATTAAAACGCAGGTTGATCTTGCCACGTTTGCCTTCATAGCTAAACTCTGGCTTAGCCGCTTCCAATGCTACTTCCGTTACCGATATATCATCCATATGAATAGACATAGATTCATATATCACCATTGGCCTTGCAGGGTTTATCATTACTTCTTGTTCACCCATCAATGGGATGATCACATGAGGAAAGGTAGTGCCTGAAAATTCTACGTAATTTCTCGTTAAACTATTGATGAGCGTTGGGCAAGTGCTAGTTTCGCCAGCGCGCGACACAGACAGCATCACTTTATCATTTGCAGTAATATCAAATTGTGCAGCACCTTCTGGCAATGTGAGCGTTGTCGTTTCATCAACCATGCCCACAAAGCTAAACTCCATATTCTCGCTTAAGCCGTAGTGCTTTAACACTAAGGAGAAAAGTAGATCACCCGGTACACAAAACTTCTTTGCATCGATGTCGTGCAATGGGTTGTAGTCGTCCGCGACTCCTTTTGCAAATAAACTCCCCTGCTCTCTGGTAATGGTGATCTCATTTGCTTGTTGTTGATAATACGGCTCTAACATCGCTACTTTTCTCTAACCTCTAAGATAAAACTGCGCCATGTTACCAGAATTTTCTGAAATAGAGGTCATATCTGTTACGATAATCTGTTAACAAATATTACATTGGCCGGACTTGATGCTAAAGGTTAGCGAGGTTATTGAAAACAATAACCTCGCTAACTTCCGTTCAGAGTTGAGTTACATTAACCCTTGTAATGGCTCAGCGCCCCACGTAAAGAGTAACACAGCAGAAATTGCAATAAAGATAAGGTATGCAACAACACCCGATTTCATGACAGGCGTGCTGACTGCATTTTCTTGCTTACCAGTTACTAACGTCTTTACTAGGTTTTGACCTTTTAGGCGATACACCACAATAGCAAATATATGCAGTGCAATGGCGGCAATTAACAACTCAATATTGGTGTGATGTATATCGCCTGCTAATTCAACTAAGTCGTAAGATACATATTGTGCAAGTGGTCCTTCCACCAAAATATCATCTGTTGTCATCAAGCCAGAAACGAGCTGAACAAGGATCAGCACAAAAAATAGCAGCACCATCAAACTTCCCGCAGGATTATGTCCTACATGGCTTTGTTTTGATTTAATGGCCGATAAAATCGCTTTAGGTGAATGAAATAACGCACTTAATTTAGCGGTTTGGCTACCAATGACACCCCAAATTAATCGCGCTGCCATCAGTGCTAACAATAAATAGCCAGTAACAAAGTGAAGATCCATCATGCCTTCTTCACCAGTAATATATAAGGTTACTAGTCCTGCTACGAGCAGCCAGTGAAACCCGCGGATAAATCCATCCCACACTTTGGTCATCGTTTATTTGCCCCATAGGTAAAAATCATTGCAATGATGACAGGTTATAAAACTCAGCACAAAGAGTTAAGGTTAAATAACCACTAGTCTTGATTTGGCAGCGTATTTTGAATGCTAATTAAGCACAATGTTCTATAGTAAACTGGTGTTTGCTTAGGTGGGTTGGAGCAATAATGAAATATTTACTGTTAATGCTGCTGTTTTTTGGTGCGTGCTGCAATGCAAAAATATTGCTGATCTCGAATGAACCGGCCGATGAGCAAAGACTTTTTAGCAAACAAGCCCATAGTTTAGAGTCAGATACCAACAACTTGCTTTTAAACCAGTTTGGCCGAGATTACTTTGATTTTAACATTGTCACCCCAACCAAACTTAATCAATTACTGGCAAGTGAAGAGCCCGTGTGCGCGTTGTCTCGCCTAAAAACCCCAAGTCGCCAGCAAGCCTTTTTGTTTACCATCCCCATCCACCTATATCCAAGCCATAGATTATATTACTTCAAACAACACACCCCGATGGATGCCAGCCTTGTGAACGCCACCGGTAAACTGAAGTCGCTTGCAAGTTTAATGGCTTACTATCCACAAGCCACCATCATCAAAGAGGTTGGCAAATCTTACGGCAATACCATTGACTCCGCATTAGCGCTACTTGAACCCAAAAATGTTGCCATTAGACCGTATAAAACCTCAGCACAAACCATTATGGAGCAGTTTAGTGCAGGTAAAGTCGACTTTATATTAGCCTACCCCGCTATTTTTCAGCAGAGCTTTCCAAAGGACAAGGCACACTTAGTGGGTTCCTTACCAATAGCAAATAACCTCCCTCATCTCGAAGGCCATATTGCTTGTAGCCATACCCAAGAAACACAAGCATTTATCGAAAAGGCCAACCAGATGATCCGTGCGCTGTATTCCACTAGTACCTACTTAACCACACACTTAAAATATCTCCCCAAGCAAGATCACGCATTGATCACCAGGCGGCTTGCGATGCTAAGCGCCAAATATCAACATACTCCTGCAAAATAATTTCAACTGCTGTTGCACAAGGGCCAAACTTAGTCTAAATTAAATCGCACACGATTAAATCATAAAAGATTAAAGATGACGACACTCTATCAGTTTGAAGCAAACACATTACAAGGTCAGGCATATCACTTTACCGACTTACAAGGCAAAGCTGTGCTTATTGTTAATACGGCCAGTGAGTGTGGGTTAACACCACAGTATGAAGGGCTACAAGAGCTACACCAAAAATACGCAGATCAGGGACTTGTGATCATCGGCTTTCCCTGTAACCAGTTTGGTAAACAAGAACCCGGCGATGCAAAACAAATTCAAGAAGGCTGCTTAATCAACTATGGTGTTGATTTTCAGATGATGGAAAAGATTGAGGTTAATGGCGACAAAGCACACCCACTGTATCAATACCTAAAGTCTGCGCTTCCGGGACTATTTGGTAATAAAATCAAATGGAACTTCACTAAGTTTTTATTTAACCAGCAGGGTGAACCCGTTAAGCGCTATGCCCCAATCACCAAACCTGAACAAATAGCCAAAGATATTGAAAAGTTACTAAATGAGTCAATCTAACCCGCAGCTCAATCTCGATAACCAGATCTGCTTTCGGCTATATAGTGCGTCAAGACATGTCACCCGACTCTATCAGCCGTTACTCAAAGAGGTTGGACTCACGTATCCGCAATACATAGTGTTATTGATTTTATGGGAACAAGACGGACGGCTGGTGAAAGAAATAGGCGAGCGAGCTGAACTCAATAGCAACACCCTAACACCGCTCCTTAAGCGCTTAGCAGAGCGTGGCCTCGTTACCCGTAGCAAAAATCCTGATGATGAACGACAAACCTTCATTCACTTAACTGAAGCAGGTAAAACGCTGGAGCAATCATGCGCTTGTATCCCAACACAAATGATGGCAAAAGCGGGCTTAAGTATGGAGCAAATTCAACTGCTAAAGCAGTCTCTTGATGTGTTGATGACACAAGGAAAGCGGTAAACACAATACATTTTAGACAATAAAAAAGCCGCTACATCAGCGGCTTTTGCAATACTATCTCGCAATTATGCAATAGACGGATACTCACGGTATGCTTTTTCAAGCTTTTTAGCTTGCTTTTTAGATACACCAATATGCTCTAATGCCACTCTTAAACGCGCACGAGAAAGGTCAGAACCTAACACTTCCATCGCATCTACTACTGAAGTCGATGAGGTTTTGCCTGTAATAGCAACGAAGATAGGCTCTAAGAACTCTTTGATCTTTAACTCATGGTGTGTCGCCACAGCCTTTGCAATAGAGAAGATCTCTGATTTGTTCCATGTACGCAGCTTTTCCAATTCCCAAATAAAGAATTGCAGTGCCTGACGAACCACTTCTTCGTCCGCTTTACCAGCCGTTAATAACGCTGGATCGTATTCAGGTAAGCCCGCGACAAAGTGACCTGCTAGCCCCACCAAATCAGATAGCGTATTGATACGCGCCTTGGCTTCAGGAAGTACGCGAGCCAACATATCACCGTTAAACTTCCAGTCGACAAAGCGCTGGATAAGTTCTGCATCGGTTAGGTTTTCGCGGATCCACAGACCGTTTAACCAGTTAAGCTTGTCAATATCAAAGATAGGTCCACCAAGCGATACGCGCTTCATATCAAAGTGTTCAATCATCTCAGCCAAAGTGAACTTTTCACGCTCATCCGGCATTGACCAACCCATACGACCTAAATAGTTAAGTAGCGCTTCTGGTAAGAAACCCATTTCTTTGTAGTAGTTAATCGAAGTTGGGTTTTTACGCTTTGACAGCTTAGATTTATCAGGGTTACGAAGTAGCGGTAAGTGACCAAGTACAGGTGCTTCCCAGCCGAAGTCTTCGTACAACTTTAATAGTTTAGGCGCAGAGTTGATCCACTCTTCACCACGGAAGATATGGCTAATCTCCATGTGATGATCATCTACTACGTTTGCAAGGAAGTAAGTTGGGAAGCCGTCGGCTTTCAACAAAACTTGCATGTCTACGTTTTCCCATGGGATCTCAATTTCACCGCGTAGGTAATCGTTAAACTTAAACGTGCCTTCTTCTGGGATTTTCATACGAATAACGTAAGGCTTGCCTGCTTCAAGGTTTGCCTTTACTTCTTCTTCAGATAGACGTAAGCCACGGCCGTCGTATTTAGGACGTAAGCCTTCTGCCATCTGCTCTTCACGCATTTGATCTAGCTCTTCAGCCGTCGCAAAGCAGTAAAACGCTTTACCATCATCTACAAGCTGCTGTGCAAACTTTTTATATAAGTCAGAACGCTCTGATTGACGGTATGGACCAAACTCGCCCCCCACATCCGGACCATGATCCCAGTCAAGACCTAACCAACGTAGGCTGTCCATGATAGCTTGCTCAGATTCAACAGTACTACGTACCTGATCGGTATCTTCAATTCGTAATACAAACTCACCACCTTGCTGCTTGGCAAAGCAATAGTTGAATAAGGCAATATAAGCCGTTCCTAAATGCGGATCACCTGTTGGAGAGGGTGCAACACGAGTACGGATAGTCATCAAAATTCTCTTAAAAATGGATTAGTCGATTAATGGCGCTATGCTAGCATAGCGCCCGATTAGCGCATAGTAAGGCGCGTGAATTAAGCTGCTTTTTCCAGCTTTTCTAGATAAGCAACAATATCATTGGATTCGTACAACCAAGTGACCTTCCCTTGCTCCTCGATTCGCAAGCATGGCACCTTCACCTTACCGCCCTGCTCTAGCAGCTCTTGGCGATATTGGTCATCATTTTTGGCATCACGGGTTTCAAGCTTAAGCCCTTCACGCTTGGCAGCGCGGCGCACTTTAACGCAAAATGGACAGGCCTTAAATTGGTATAACTTTAAGTTTGCCGTCATAGCATCTAGCTTTTGCTGTTGTTCTGCGGCACGTTTTTTACTGCGTGGGGTAAAAATAAAATCAAAAAGTAAAATCAGACGTCCTAAAAACCATCTTACAAATTGCATAACGTTTCCCAAACCTTTTGCTACATTCGCTAAAAAAGAGGTAGGAAGTTTAGCATAATCTTTAAGCGCTATATATAAGCGGAGCTTAAAACAACTCTATTTCTGCACATGCGTATTGTGATTCAGCTAACCCTAAAGCGAGGTAGTTTGTGACTTGATTTCTGCCATTTTCTTTTGAGTGATAAAGCGCGAGATCGGCTTTATGAACTTGCTCAGAAACTTGTAGTGTATCGACCACTTCGGTAAACCCTAAGCTGACAGAAACATGCTCTACTTGCGGAAATCGGCTAGAGGCTATTGTACTTCTCAAGCGCTCAAGTGCCACTACAGCAGAATCGTCATTGTGACTTTGAAATAGCACTGCAAACTCTTCACCGCCGTAGCGAAACACATAGTCTTCTGCTCTAAAGTTAGCTTTAATCTTTTGCGCTACCAGCAGGATCACTTCATCGCCAATCACATGACCAAAATTGTCGTTTACCTGTTTAAAGTGATCGATATCTGCCATCGCTAAATACCACTTGCGGTCTTCACTGTCATCACGGCATACCGTAAACCCGTCCCCATTGGTTATTTCCATGACTTTTTCATCAAACGTTTGGCGATTAAGTAGCTCGGAGAGCGGATCGATACGAGCAAAGTGCAATGTTGCCATTTGATGCGCAAAAACAGTGAGTAAGTGTTTAATCAAAGTAGCAATGGTGAGGTTTACTTGGCCTTCTATATATAAAAAACCAACGAGCTGAGCTTGATGATAAAGTGGGATAACGCTATCGCCGTGGTATTGAATGAGATGTTTGTCGTCTTGGCGCTGCTGTAATTTATCTACCACGGCATCTACCGGCCCCACCACAACACAAAAGTCGCGATGGCTCACAAATATGGACTTTGGGACTTCTTTTTCCGATAGGCTTTTACTGAAATAAAATGCATAGCTTTCCTTGAAAACATCAGAGATAACCCGCTCAAGTGCCTGCATTAGCACCAGTTCACTCTTTTGCGCCAAGAGCTCTAAAGTAAGTTCGTGACCACAGGGTGAATAGCTAATCGACATTCAAGGCCTCTCAATAAAATTGACTCTTGATAAGTGTAGAACAGCTCTCTGAATTTACAGTAATTTATCGGCTAATTTAACACTTCTTGTTGGCTATGTTGATTCAAGAGCACCAAATTATCGCGGTGGATGATCTCCTCAGCACTTTCAAAGCCGAGACACTGCGCAAATTCACTACTATGACGGCCAATTACCAAACCAAGCTCTTGATTACTTAGGCTAGTTAAACCTTGTGCCTGTAGCGTGCCTTGTTGACAAAACACTTGAACCAGCTCACCACGTTTAAATTGCCCTTCAATCGACACGATGCCTTTTGCTAGTAAACTTGCTCCTTGATTACATACCGCATTGATTGCGCCACTATCACAAATTATTTTACCGGTTGATTTAGGGCCAGACAGCAACCAGCGCTTGCGCCCTCCAACCGGAGCGTCAAACTTCAAAAACGTCGTGCTTGGTGCGGTTTGCGTAAGTACTTGCGGTAAAATGTCGTATTCACTACCTTTTGCAATCACGACATCAACGCCTGCTCGTTGTGCGATGTCAGCGGCTTGCAACTTAGTCGCCATACCACCCGTGCCAAGTTGTGTGCCACTGCCACCTGCTAGTGCTCTAAGTTCGTCGTTTATATGTGTTACTTGCTCTATCAACTGTGCATCTGGATTGGCTCTGGGATCTGCGGTAAAAAGACCATGCTGATCGGTGAGTAATACCAATTTATCGGCATTTGCTAAAATTGCGACGTAAGCAGAGAGGTTATCGTTATCGCCAACTTTTATTTCAGACGTTGCCACTGCATCGTTTTCGTTGATGATCGGCACGACATGATGCTCTAGAAGCTTAGTGAGCATATCCCGTGCCGTTAGATAACGTTCGCGGTGCTCAAGATCGGCTCGTGTCAGTAGCATTTGCGCCACAGTGACGTCGTAAATACTAAACAATGACTGCCATAAATGGATTAATTGACCTTGCCCAATCGCAGCTAACATCTGTTTTTCAGCTAGCGAATGACCAATTTGTTGCTGCAATACACCGCGCCCAGCGGCAACAGCACCACTAGATACAACAATGACCTGATGACCAGCTTGACGTAATGTTACACACTGCCTTACCAGCTCAACAAGTCTGGGCTTGTTTAAGGTCTGGCTGCCTGCAGTTAAGACACTTGTGCCGAGCTTGATAACAATGGTTTGTTTATTGTTTTTGGTCATAGTATTTGTTGATTTTTACAGCGATAGAGCATCGTTATACCACGGACCTTCCACCCTCCCAAGTAATAAACTCATGAATTTTATTTCTAACTCAGAGTGAATTGGTATAATCCGCCGCACTGATTTCGATCAAGGCTTTTTTGCACCGCGTGTGAGAGAGTGTTCACCATTCAATGAAAGAATAATTAGCTGAGTTCAGAATGAAAAAACACAAAAAGAACAAAGAGATTATGATGCTACCTTTGCTGTTTGTAGTGATCTTAATGTGTGTAGGTGGCCATTTTATTTTGCAACCTAGCTACAAAGACAGCCACATCGTTGAATATTCTTTAGCTGCACTGCCGTTTTTAATGTTTGCCGTCGTGATTGTCGCTATCAAAATAGCAATAAAAGCAGATAACGATGAAAACAATGAGGGTGAGGGCTAAAATATCCCTCACATTGGTTATAGAGGATGATAACCAAACCACAAAGGGGTAAGCGGTGTTGATTGGCCACTGTGGGTGAGCTTGATATTTAAGTTTTGATCAAATAAATCAATCGCAAAACAGTCATCCACATCATGCAAATCATCTTTATGAATATGGCTAAAACCGTTAAGCAAAAACGCTTTTGCTTTCTCTTTTGCTTCATCCGCATTCGTTGCAACGAACAGCCCAAAGTCATGCGCCTCAGCTAAACTATCTGGCTTATATCCTCCCAAGTTCACAAAGTACAAATGCTCAGCTTGCTCAACACGCTCTTCGGTAAGTTCTATGGCATAGCCATCGGCATGTTCAATGATAGTGTAGCTATCCATATGCACCGAGTTTTTATCACCAACCCATTGCTGCTTTAATTTGGGATAAGCCTCTTCAATTGTATTCGCCGCGACAAAGCGCACATCATGCATTTCAATATGGCAACCTTGAATACGGCCGCCTAGGTATACAACAAACAACTTCACTTTGACACTCCACTCCTTTAAAACTCAAGTATACTCTCAACTCAAAGACTTGGCTTTACTGAGTTAGATGATTATTCTGAATAAACACTCTCAGTGAAGGACAATATAATGAAAAAAACATTCCTCGCGCTTTTAGCTAGCTTTAGCCTCTCATCAACAGCTCAAGTAACCTTAATTCACAATGTAAATGGTTATACGCCCACTAAGTCGCAGCAAGTTGAGCGCTTTTCTTCTTTGGTAATTAAAGACGGTAAGGTCGTAAAAACGAGTTCAAAGGATCTTAGTACCCAATACCCGAGTGCAACTAAGTTTGATGGTGAGGGAAAAACCCTATTGCCCGGTTTAATTGATGCGCACGGTCACATCATTGGGCTCGGCAATAATTTACTCACCCTCGACGTGCGCGGTAGCAAAACCATTGCAGAAGTAGGAGAACAGCTTAGCCACTACGCAAAAGCCCATGAAGGTGAATGGATAATAGGTCGTGGCTGGGATCAAACCTTGTGGCCCGGCGGACAATTCCCAACCGCAGCCGATCTCGACAAATACGTAAAAGATAAGCCCGTCATGCTCACTCGAGTAGATGGTCACGCTATTTGGGTAAACTCAAAAGCGATGGCGCTTGCCAACATTTCAAAATCCACTGAGACGCCTGAAGGCGGTGAAATCATTACACTGAATAGCCGTATGCCGAGCGGTATTTTTATCGACAAGGCTGAAGATCTGATCCGCACTCATGTCCCTGCTCAGTCCGATGAACAGGTAGACAAGGCGCTGAATAAAGCAGGAGAACACTTGCTTAGTTTAGGTATTACCTCAGCACATGATGCCGGGATTGACCACACCACTTGGCAGGTTTACCAAGCACGCGCCAAGGAACACACGATGCCTCTTCGCGTCTACGCAATGTTAAGCGCTAGCTCACCCAAACTCGCGGAGATGCTAGACGCCGGAGTGGTAAAAGATACACGAGATCAACTCTCTATTCGTAGTGTAAAAATCTATGCTGATGGTGCACTTGGCAGCCGGGGGGCTGCGCTTATTCGCGACTATCATGACCGCAAAGGCCACAAAGGACTAATGCTCGAAAACCAAGCGACGCTTGAAGCATTGATCACCCAAGCCATACGCAGCGGCTACAGCGCGCACACCCACGCCATTGGCGATAGAGCGAATCGCATCGTGCTAGACTCTTATCAAAACGTCTTTAAAAAAGCAGGTGGAAGACTGCTCAGAAATCGTGTCGAGCACGCACAAATTGTCCATCCGGATGATATCCCCCGCTTTAAGACGTTAGATATTATTCCATCAATGCAGCCTGTTCATGCCACATCTGATATGCATATGGCAGAAAAGCGCTTAGACAACAAACAGCTTAGTGGCGCTTACGCATGGCAAACATTCTTAAAGCAAGGAAGTAAAGTGGCGGCGGGTTCTGATTTTCCGGTGGAGCTTGCAAACCCTTTCCATGGTTTGCATGCGGCCATCACCAGACAAGACCATCAAGATTTACCCAAAGATGGCTGGCGCCCAACAGAAAAGTTAACCAGAGAACAAGCACTTCAAGCATTTACTATTGATGCTGCTTATGCCGCATTTCAAGAATATAAACTGGGAAGTTTAGAGCAAGGTAAATGGGCCGATTTTATCTTAATCGACCAAGATTACTTTACCGTAAGCGAAGATAAAATTGATGATATTCAAGTCGAGCAGACGTGGATTGCAGGTGAGCTTAAATATCAGCGCTGATCTTTTTGTAATTTAACCAAGTGGTAGGTGTTAACTAGTGCCAGCAGACCATTAGTTAATGCCACCGGCCAAGCCTGAATAAGTGCGCCATAAGCGGTAAAACAAATACAGCCCATTAAATTGAACCAACGCAACTTAGCAACATCGCTCATCATCAAAGAAACGACCAAAAAAGCAGAGGCTAAATAGCCTAAATATTCCCAACTCATTTGTCCTCTCCCCTAAGTTGCGTTAGCATATAGTTTATGCTCGAATTTACGTATCGAGCAGAATAAAAAGGCTAACCCACAAGCCCCTAGAAATTAGCACCAATAAATTAGCTCTAACACGGGAAGTGGGGGTTTAATGGTAATATCGTTTATTAAATTCTTCGCCACAGCGCTGAGATAAAACCGATACTACTTAAACGGTGTGAGTTAGCGTAAAACTGAAAAATTCATGCTAACGTCATTATAGTTTAATAAATAGGACATATGTCCGAAGAGCCATCTAGATGTTTCAATATCATTTTTCAACCAATTTGGTCGAACAGTTACTCGCATTTGCTGGTAATAGTTTTCAGCACAGCAAAAAAGAAGTCTTGATCCACCAAGATGAACCATTGAGTAAACTCATATTGGTGACCAGTGGTACTGTGTCTTTTAGTTATGATGTCGGTAACGGTCGTCGCTTATTACTCGGGCAACTGGACTGTAACAACACGCTAATTGGCGAAATCGAAGCGCTGAATCATCAGCCCTGTATTTATACCGTGACTTGCTTGAGCGATGTGACCTATCACCTCATTGAGCTAAAATATTGGCGAAAATTACTGCTAGAGCAGCCGGAGCTGAGCCTGTATACCGCGCAAACCATTGCCGCTAAGTTTACGGAAAACCAAAAGATAAATTTAGACAAGCTGCTGTTGCCGCTTAGCTACAACATTGCTAAAGACTGCTTATTGCGTGCCGAGAATTCGAATCCAACTTTACTTCGTGCCTACTCAACGGTAAGTGCTGAAGCCGAAAGATTTGCGACCACTGAGCGTGCATATCGTCGCGTGGTCAGTGAATTGGTAGAAAAGGGCTTGATAGTACGCAGTAGTGAAGGCTTAAAGCCAGTCGATGTTGACGCGCTTGAGGATTTTGTTGATAGCTTCGCGCAAGCTTAATTTTTCGCGGTTAGAATAACTAGGGCGAGTGCTTGCTCGCCCTTGAGTACTGATTAACTCATTTTGCAAATAGGTGTTTAATATTTGCTAAGTCTGACTTCCCTTCCACTAATTCTTCCGGTGTTAAACCTGACAGCTCGTGAGGGAATACCAACCACTCGTCAGACTCGTGGATAAAGTAATCTGGTGTCATTGGTACTTTTTTGTTTGCTGGTTTGTAGTATGGACAAGCAACACGAATATCGCGAGGCAGGTTCAAGCGCATTAGCTCTGCAAGCTTTTCTTTCAACGCAAAAATACTGCGGCCAGAATCAAACACGTCATCAACGATTAGCAATGAATCGTCAGCGTTTGCATTTTCAACGATGTAATGCAGACCGTGTACTTTGATTTCTTTAGATTGCTTACCAATGCCATAGTAAGAAGAAGTACGTACTGCGATATGATCAGTATCTATACCTTTGTAATCGTAGTATTCTTGAACTGCGATACCAATAGGCGCACCACCACGCCAAATACCGATAATAAAGTCAGGTCTAAACCCGTCTTCATAAACTTTAGCGGCTAAGCGAAATGAATCTTCTAGCAATTGTTGCGCTGTGATATAGCACTTATCTGACATAAATACCCCGTTAGGAAGCCCGTGTGATGGTGACAAGCAGCAAGTGCTGCCAATTGATACCAATTACAATTGTTTGCAAGCCTTAGGCACTTGTGTGATTGGTATAACCGAATATTTTAACGTAAAGCGCAATAAAATGCTGCAATAATAGTGTCTTTTTATTTTCATTTTTTGATTTGGGGCGTCATATCCTAAAGTTAAGATCGCTGGGTGAACCGGCTCCTCGGAGTTATTAATTTGGTGGGAGCGAGTTCACCTCGCGATGTTCTAAACGGCTCAAAGATCGCCGGATAAACCGGCTCCTACACAAAGAAGTGATGAACCGGCTCCTCGGAGTTATCAATTTGGTGGGAACGAGTTCACCTCGCGATGTTCTAAACGGCTCAAAGATCGCCGGATAAACCGGCCCCTACACAAAGAAGTGGTGAACCGGCTCCTCGGAGTTATCAATTTGGTGGGAGCGAGTTCACCTCGCGATGTTCTAAACGGCTCAAAGATCGCCGGATAAACCGGCTTCTACACAAAGAAGTGATGAACCGGCTCCTCGGAGTTATTAATTTGGTGGGAGCGAGTTCACCTCGCGATGTTCTAAACGGCTCAAAGATCGCCGGATAAACCGGCCCCTACACAAAGAAGTGATGAACCAGCTCCTCGGAGTTATCAATTTGGTGGGAGCGAGTTCACCTCGCGATGTTCTAAACGGCTCAAAGATCGCCGGATAAACCGGCTTATATGGACTCCTCCAATTGTACAAGCCACTTTTAGCATTATTGGTGTGATTGCGTGCTTATATCCAGGCTCTTGATGAGGTGCTACCTCGGCCTCTTTGATGTATTCGCGCCCTTGTGCCTTATCTCCTACGCGGTATTTGTATACACCTGCGCTTTAACAGGCTCTCAAGGGTGGGTCTCACCGCTTAATGCTCTATCTTGGCTTGTTCAATACTGGGGGTAATCTCAGTATGCTTTTTGCTTTCTTTTTCTGTTTATCTTGATTTGTTCTTCTGTTACTCAGTGCTATGCTGCTAAGATTTTTGGCTCGTATGTTGAACCGTTTTTAAGTAAGGCATAGGCTGTTCTAACCGTTTTGTTGGTCAATGCAATGGCAACACATTTCACGCTTTTCTTGGCGAGTAGGTTTTTTATCCAGCGTTCTTTCTCTGTGGTCGCTTCTTTATGTTTTAGCCTGCTGACTACCGTTCTTGCACCGAGAAACAGGTTTTTCCTTAATGTATTGCCTCGTCTTTTGGGGATATGACCTATCTTGGCTTTTCCGCCTGATGAGTGCTGGGTCGGTGTAACACCTGCACATGCGGCCGCTCCTCTGGCATCACTAAATTGTGAAGTATTGCCTAAAAAGGATAGCAGCTCTATCGCGGTAATTGGGCCAACGCCTTCTAATGCCATTAAACGCTGGCAACTGTCATTTTGCTTGGTTATCGCTTCAACTTGTTTATGTAGCTGCGCTTTAGCGTCGCATTGTGTTTTATATAGGTCATAACTCACCGCGAGTGCTTGTTTTAATGCGATGGGGAGCGCATTTTCAGCATCTTCTAAAATATCTGGAACGACTTGTGTTAACGCAGCATCGCCTTGATTAATGACAATACCAAACTCTAATAGCAAGCCACGTATTTGATTTGAAAGCTGAGTCTTTTGTTTATCTATTAAGGCTCTCGCTTGACTCAATGATTGTAACGTTTGCTCTTCAACCGTCATGATTTTACAGGGCTTCACGTTGTATGCTTGGCTTGCACTGGCAATGGCGAGGACATCGTTTGCATCGGTTTTTTGGCCTTGCCTAAACGCTTTTACGAACTTAGGGGGAAGCAACATGACGTCGTGCCCCAGTGACAGTGCTTTGCGAGCAATATGCTGGGCGCTACCACAAGCTTCCATCACGACCTTTGAACCCTCGGCTTTTGCTAGCAACTCAAGCATAGGTTCGCGTTTCATTGGCTTATTAAACTTGAGTTTATTGCCTTTCAGCTGTGCCACCTGGAAAATGTTTTTTGCCAAGTCGATAGCAATTAAATTAGACTGTGTCATGTATGGACTCCTTATTTGGTAAAAGTGTTTTGCAATATCTTTATACCGTACTCTCCCGATAAGGGGGAGGAGTCCATACATCTCCTACACAAAGAAGTGATGAACCGGCTCCTCGGAGTTATTAATTTGGTGGGAGCGAGTTCACCTCGCGATGTTCTAAACGGCTCAAAGATCGCCGGGTGAACCGGCTCCTACACAAAGAAGTGATGAACCGGCTCCTCGGAGTTATTAATTTAGTGGGAGCGAGTTCACCTCGCGATGTTCTAAACGGCTCAAAGATCGCCGGATAAACCGGCTCCTACACAAAGAAGTGATGAACCGGCTCCTCGGAGTTATTAATTTGGTGGGAACGAGTTCACCTCGCGATGTTCTAAACTGCTCAAAGATCGCCGGATAAACCGGCTCCTACACAAAGAAGTGATGAACCAGCTCCTCGGAGTTATTAATTTGGTGGGAGCGAGTTCACCTCGCGACGGTTTTCAACAGATAAAAATAAGGCCGCGGTGGGCGGCCTGTATCGGTTATTCTTCGGTATCTACGCTGGCGTCATTGTCTTCTGGTGTCTCGACACCATTGTGCTCTAGATCATAGCTATCAACGCGCTGTAATCCGCGCGGTAACTTATTACCTCTGCGCCCTCGCTCGCCGTAATAGTGTTCTAAATCACTCGGCTTTAATTTCTGTTTGCGCTTTCCTGTATATAAAATAACAGATGCACCTTCAGGTACTACCGCTAACACTTTGACAAACTCTTCACGGCTTTGCACCTTCGCGCTAGGGATAGAGATAATCTTATTCCCCTTACCTTTACCAAGTTTAGGTAAATCACGTAATGGGAATAGCAGCATTCTGCCTTCGCTCGAGATCGCCATACACATATCGGTGGCAACATCAAATACCTGGATAGGTGCCATCAAATGCGCACCTTTTGGCACGCTGACGAACGCTTTACCATTTTTGTTTTTACTCACCATATCAGCAAAGTCGCTGATAAAGCCGTAACCACCATCGGTCGCCATCAGATAAGTCGATTTCTCTTCGCCCATGACCACATGTTCAAAGTTACATCCTGACGCCAAGTTAAAGCGACCCGTCATCGGCTCGCCCTGACTTCGGGCTGAAGGTAAACTATGCGCATCGGTTGCAAAGGCTCGCCCTGAGGTATCTAAGAACACCGCAGGCTGATTACTCTTACCTTTCGCAGAGGCTTTATAACTGTCTCCTGAGCGGTAGCTTAGCCCTTCGGCATCGATATCGTGACCCTTCGCAAAACGCGCCCAGCCTTTTTCAGATAGCACAACAGTTACAGACTCTGATGGGATCAAATCTTTTTCGCTAAGCGCTTTGGCTTCGCCACGCTCAACTACCGGTGAACGTCTATCATCGCCATACATTTCAGCAGCTTCTTGAATTTCCTTTTTCATCAATGTCGACATGCGACGCTCAGAGCCTAAAGTTTTTTCCAGTCCATCACGCTCTTTTTCAAGCTCATCCTGCTCACCACGGATCTTCATTTCTTCAAGCTTTGCAAGGTGGCGTAATTTCAGGTCTAGAATTGCTTCTGCCTGCTTATCTGAAAGACCAAAACGCGCTATTAACTCTTCTTTTGGCTTATCTTCGTTGCGAATGATTTCGATGACTTCATCGATATTCAAAAACGCAATCATCAAACCTTCAAGAATATGCAAACGAGCAAGCACTTTGTCCAAACGATACTGCAAACGTCTACGCACCGTTTCACGACGGAATATTAACCACTCGGATAAAATCTGACGCAGGTCTTTAACTTGTGGACGCCCGTCTAAACCAATCATATTGATGTTAACACGGTAGTTCTTTTCAAGATCCGTCGTGGCAAATAGATGCGCCATTAATGGCTCGACCTTAACCCGATTTGAGCGCGGTACAATGACGATTCGCGTCGGATTTTCATGGTCCGATTCGTCACGTAAATCCGCTACCATAGGGAGTTTCTTCGCTGTCATTTGTGCTGCTATCTGCTCTAGCACCTTGGCACCCGAACATTGGTGTGGCAACGCGGTGATCACCACTTCGCCTTGCTCTTCGGTGTAAACAGCACGCATCTTGATTGAGCCACGACCTGTGGTGTAAAGCTTTTTGATCTCTTCTTGCGGCGTAATGATTTCCGCATCGGTTGGATAGTCTGGCGCTTTGACCAATTCAAGAATTTCTTCTAGTTCGGTTTTAGGCTTATCCAATAACAAACAACAAGCTTCAGCAACTTCGCGTACGTTATGTGGCGGAATATCGGTTGCCATCCCCACCGCAATACCTGTCACCCCATTTAACAAGATATGTGGTAAACGCGCGGGTAACACTTGTGGTTCATCTAAGGTGCCATCAAAGTTAGCGGTCCAATCGACCGTACCTTGACCAAGCTCTTTCAGCAGTACTTCTGAGAACTTAGATAATCGCGCCTCGGTATAACGCATCGCAGCAAATGATTTAGGATCATCCGCAGCACCCCAGTTACCTTGGCCATCCACCAGCGGATAGCGATAAGAGAACGGCTGCGCCATTAGTACCATGGCCTCATAACAAGCACTGTCGCCATGAGGGTGATATTTACCCAATACGTCACCAACGGTACGGGCAGATTTTTTGTATTTTGCTTGAGCTGATAAGCCCAGCTCACTCATCGCATATACAATACGACGTTGTACAGGCTTCAGGCCGTCACCAATATGCGGCAACGCCCTATCCATGATCACATACATGGAGTAGTTCAGGTAGGCATCTTCAGTAAAACGCCCCATCGGAAGTTGTTCAATGCCTTGCAAGGACAAGGCTTGAGGATCTGTCATGTTACACCTTACTTGTTGTTGTAGCTGATGCGATATATCGCATTGGCGTAATCATCGGAAACGAGCAAGCTACCGTCGTCGAGCTCTGCAATTGCGGCTGGTCGACCATAGGTTGTTTCGTTTTCCATAAAGCCGGTAAGGAAAGGCTCATAGCCTCTAATTTGACCATCTTGCACGTTTGCTCGCATTACTCGATAGCCCACTTTTTTGCTGCGGTTCCAAGAACCATGTTCAGCAACAAAAAGCTGATGCTTCATTGCCTTTGGAAATTGCTCGCCACGGTAAAAGTGAATGCCCAGCGGTGCAACGTGCGCTTGTAGTGCAAGTGCTGGCATAGCGTAGTCAGTCACCGATTTACCCTCGCCAAATTCAGGGTCTAGCACACTGCCGCCATGAACATACGGGAAGCCAAAATGCTGACCTATTTCGTCAACACGGTTGATTTCACATGGTGGAATGTCATCTCCCATCATGTCACGACCGTTGTCGCTGAACCATAACTTTCCGGTTACTGGGTGATAATCAAAACCCACTGAGTTACGCACGCCTTTGGCAATCGTCGAAAGCTTTTTCGTCTCAAGATTTAGTGAAAATATACGGCCAAACTTAGGGTCTTCGGCACAAATATTACAAGGCACGCCAACAGGAATGATCAGTTCGCCTTCAGGCGATACTGTCAGGTACTTCCAGCCGTGGTGGCGTTTGTCAGGCAAGTCATCGAACACCACTTCTTTTACCGGTGCCTTGAGGTTTTTTGCGATTTGCTTAAAACGCACAATACGCTCAACTTCAGCAACGTATAAGTCACCGTCTTTTAGCGCAATACCAGAGGGCATATTCAGCCCTTCTGCAACTAAAATTTTCTTGTCAGCTACGCCATCACGGTTATTGTCAATGAGTGCGTGAACTTTACCTGCTTTGCGAGAGCCAACATACACAGTGCCATCTTTGCCCACCGCCATTTGTCTTGCATTTTCAACATCTTTAGCAAAATAGCTCAGCTCGTACCCTTTGGGTACTGAAAGGCGCGAAAGCATATCGTTTGCCAGTGCTTGTGAGCTTAATAGCGCTGCTGCCAGCGTCGTCGCTACTGTGGTCAATTTGCTATGTATTTTCATGTTAAACCTCTGCCTTATCTCCGTGCTGCTCGAGCCAAATTTTACGGTCGCCAGAGCGCTTTTTAGCTAGCAGCATATCCATCATTTCGAGGGTTTGTTCAGGCTCATCTAATGTCAGCTGAACTAAACGTCTAGTATTTGGATCCATGGTGGTTTCACGCAATTGCAACGGGTTCATTTCACCCAACCCTTTAAAGCGTTGTACGTTGACTTTACCGCGTTTCTTTTCGGCCTCAATACGGTCTAATATGCCCTTTTTCTCATCTTCATCAAGGGCGTAGTAAACTTCTTTACCAACATCAATACGAAATAGCGGTGGCATGGCAACAAAAACATGGCCCTTACGAACAAGCTCTGGGAAGTGCTTAACAAAAAGTGCGCATAATAAAGTTGCAATGTGAAGTCCGTCAGAATCCGCATCCGCGAGGATACATACTTTGCCATAGCGCAGGCCTGATAAATCTTCAGAGTCTGGATCAATACCTAAAGCAACAGAAATATCATGTACTTCTTGCGAGGCTAAGATCTGTCCAGATTCCACTTCCCAAGTATTTAGGATTTTACCGCGCAGTGGCATGATTGCTTGAAACTCACGGTCTCGTGCTTGTTTTGCCGAGCCACCTGCTGAGTCCCCTTCCACCAAAAATATTTCTGAACGTTCGGTTTCACTCCCAGAACAATCGGTTAATTTACCCGGTAAAGCAGGACCCGAAGTGACTTTTTTACGAACCACTTTTTTCGCGGCACGCAAACGTTTTTGCGCATTGCTGATACAAAGCTCAGCAAGTAACTCTGCAGTTTCAGTGTGTTCGTTCAACCATAAACTAAAGGCGTCTTTGACAATGCCAGAAACAAAGGTAGCGCACGAACGTGATGATAACTTTTCTTTGGTTTGACCGGCAAATTGTGGGTCTTGCATTTTAACCGACAAGACATAGCTACAACGGTCCCAGACATCATCAGGGGTCAGCTTAACACCACGCGGGATCAGGTTTCTGAATTCACAAAACTCACGCATCGCTTCAAGTAAGCCTTGGCGTAAACCATTTACATGGGTACCACCTTGCGCCGTCGGAATAAGGTTTACGTAGCTTTCAGCGATAGATTCGCCACCCTCAGGCAACCAATGAAGCGCCCAATCAACCCCTTCGGTTGAGCCACTGAAACTGCCTGTAAATGGAGATTTCGGCAGCACTTCATAACCTTCAGCACTGTCTTTTAGGTAATCCTCTAGTCCTGCCTCGTAGTGCCATTCTTGCGTTTCTTTCGTCTGCTTATTTGCAAAACGAATTCTAAGCCCAGGACACAATACAGCCTTGGCTTTAAGCAAGTGGTTTAACTTAGTAATTGAGAAGTTAGCTGAGTCAAAATAACTAGCGTCGGGCCAAAAGTGCACAGAGGTGCCGGTATTACGCTTACCAACGCTGCCGGTCACTCTTAAGTCTTCGACTTTATCGCCGTTTTCAAATGCCATTTCATAGATTTGAGCATCTCGTTTAACGGTAATTTCGACCCGAGTCGACAGTGCATTAACAACCGATATACCCACCCCATGAAGACCACCTGAGAACTGGTAGTTTTTATTGGAAAACTTGCCCCCTGCATGAAGCTTGGTCAGGATCAATTCAACCCCTGGCACGCCCTCCTCTGGGTGAATGTCCACGGGCATTCCTCGACCATCATCGATGACTTCAAAGGAGTTGTCTTCGTGCAAGATCACATCAATCTTGGTGGCATGTCCGGCTAAGGCTTCATCGACACTGTTATCGATAACCTCTTGGCCTAAATGATTAGGTCTTGTGGTATCGGTATACATGCCAGGACGGCGCTTAACTGGCTCTAAGCCATTGAGTACCTCAATAGCTTCGGCATTATAGTTTTGCTGACTCATAGGCTAGTTCTAGTTATCTTTTTATCCGCTAGTATATGCACAACGTACTGCTTTGTGCATAAATTCTAATTTTTGATAGTTAAAAATTTGGTGATGGTGTCAAAATAGCGTGGAAATTCAACAAAGCTATGATCCCCACCAAACTCAATAATTTGACGACAATGACTATAATAACGCACCGCCTCTTCAAAAGGCAGCACCTCGTCGCCCGTTTGTTGCAATAATAGCAAGTTTTCTGGATTACTAATCTGCTCGACATACAAGGATTTTAACGCATCAATATGCTCATGCAGCAGCTCATAATGACAATCCTGATAAGGATTGTATTGTGGTCCAAGGTAGTCATTTAATAATGAAAAAGGCCTTACCGCAGGGTTTATTACCACCGCTTTACACCCAAGGTGTTGCGAAAAATAGGTGGCGTAATAGCCGCCTAACGAGCTACCTAATAACACAGTATCAGAATCAATGACGCTATCCAACTGTGCCAATGCGACTCTAGGGTCATAATGCAGTCTTGGGACAAGATATGGCGTTTGTTTATCCATCATATATTCACCAAATACCGTCGCTTTATAGGACAGCTCAGAGCTATTAAAGCCGTGAATATAAACTACCTTCCGAGCCATTTTACCTCTGTCTTTATAGTGCTTTTACTAAATACGATGACACGATAAGCGGGACCCAAATCAGACTGACACCAGTCCTTTGTTTGCTTATCAAATTGGATTGATGTTGCAGGCGTAGCATAGATAGGTAAGGTGCGAAATTGTTGTTGATATTCATTGTGCACATGACCATGAAATAGTCCTAATACTTGCTCTGAATCCACCAACAGGTTTAAAAGTGCAGGACCATTTTCGAGCATGTGTTTATCTAAATAGCCATCAATCGGTCTAGGATGGTGGTGAGCAAAAACAATCGTATTGTTGTTGATATTATTGTTAAGCTTGTCTTTGAGCGCTACTAAGTGTGACTTAGCGCACCACCCCGCGGGCGTTTCACCTTTTGAATTTAACAGAAGCACTTGGCCAAAGGGACCTGTGATGCATTTATGACGGACGATTTGCCAGGCACTCATTTCTTCGAGTAAAGCTAACTCGTCGTGGTTACCTGGTATCCAAAGCACAGGGCATTGCAAATCACTTTCTGTGACTAATCGGGCAAACTCTTGATAAGAAGCCGCACTGTGATCTTGTGTCAAATCACCGCCAAACACCACACAATCAAAATGCTCTTTTGCCATTGCGGCCAGAGTGCGAGCGAGGTTATCAGCGGTATTTACCGCAAAGTATTTCCCAGAGGGCGTGGCAAACAAATGGCAATCCGTAAAATGCCCTATACGAATTTGCGCTTTATCAAGTTGTAACTCGAGATCAAACCAAGCCATTGTTTACATCCCAGTTTAAATGCACACGGCCTTTTTCTAAACACACCATAAGCCAATCAGCTAAAAACGCATTTATTTGATATTTTTCATCTTTTTGATGCATATCAGGGTTTGGGTAGCCATAGGATGGCTTTATTCGACGATGATAATCACGGTGAATAACTTCAGCCACTTTAGCATCATGGTAGAGGCGCACAGACAACGAAAAATGTGGCAAATGGGCGCTTATTGTCGCCATCTGCTCGATGTGAATGTCAGTTGTGTATTTACTGACCCCAGCTACGCTCAAACAGTAGCGTGCAGAGGCTAAGTCAATCACTCGGCTTTCGCCGACCACTTCTTCAGGTAGCAACTTTAGCGCCCGTAAATAATTACGTTCGCACAATGTGATGTAACGGGGCAAAGATTGAATATACTGCTTTGAGCTCAGCACTTGTGACAAAAATACGACTCCTAAACTGCTTCTATATCCGCGCTTTATGTAATGCCAACCATTGTAGACTAATAACAGTGGCAGCGTTATCGATTTCCTCATTATCAAGACGTGCAAGGGCTTCATCAAGTGGCATCACATGTACTTTGATATCTTCACCTTCTTCAGCCAGTCCATAAACCCCACCCGCTTCAGATAAATCAGCAAGCGCTAAATACAAATATAGTCGCTCTGTTGTACCACCAGGGCTTGATAAATAAGAGCGCATATAAATGAGCTTATCCAGCTCAAGTCCTGCTTCTTCTTTTGCTTCTTTTCTCGCAACATTCTCATAGTCTTCGCTCCCTTCAGCCATTCCTGCAATGCACTCCAAAAGCCAAGGGGAATTTTTTGAAGCCAACGCTCCAATTCGAATTTGCTCAATAAGCAACACGCTGTCTGTAATAGGATCATACGGCAATATTGCAACCGCATGACCACGCTCTAATATCTCGCGAGTTATCAGCTCTGATACCCCACCATTAAATAGGGCGTGGGTAAATTGGTACTTGTGAATGGTAAAAAAACCATTGAAGATTGTTTCTATTGAAGAAACATTGACGTCGACTTTGTTGAACTGACTCAAAGGTTTCATAAAATAATCCTGTATTTTTTAATAGCAACGGTTTAAAAGCTAACCAATCGCCCTTATAGTAGGGTCATACCTGAATAAGTAAACGAAGTCGTTTACCTTTAACTTTTTCCACTTTACAATACCCAAGTGGTATTAATATATTCTGTTACACTTGTTGGCGATGTTTTACGCATTTGGTCTTTAATTGGGCCGCAAAAACAGGGTAACATGCAAACAGTATAAAAATTGTCTAAGGACTGAGCGAAAAATGAAAAAAACTCTACTATCATTAGTTGTTGGGTTGTCGTGCGCACTTTCAAGCAGCCTGTCCCACGCGGAAGACCTACTGCAAGTATACGACATTGCAACGGCTAACGATCCTACCGTATTAAAGGCGAAAGCACAGGCTGATGCGCAAAAATATGCACAAGACCAAGCGCTAGGCGTATTGCTACCTCAGCTTGGCTTTCAAATGAGCTATACCGACGTTACGTCAGAAGGTGCTTTGAGCGAACAGCATGACGGCACTGGCTACACTATGTTTGAATCTGATAGTGACACCTTTCAGCGTTCAATTTCCCTAAACCAAACCATTTTTAATATGGCATCTTGGCAGGGTCTATCGATCGCTGAAAAACGTGCAATGCAAGCATCAACTCAATATGAGCAACAAAAGCAAACTTTGATTGTCCGTATCGCTGAAGGTTACTTTAATGTGCTAAGCGCATTAGATAGTCTAGAGTTCGTACAAGCCGAGAAGCGCGCTATTGAACGTCAACTAGAGCAGACAAAACAGCGCTACGAAGTAGGTTTGACTGCAATTACAGACGTGCATGAAGCAAGAGCGCAATTTGACCGTGCAGTTGCTGACGAAATTATAGCAGGTAATGCTGTTGAAACAGCACGTGAAACGTTACGTACAATTACGGGTAAGTATCACGCTAAACTAGATAAGTTAAATACTGAAACCTTCTCAACAGTTAAGCCTACGCAGAATACGAACGATTTTATCGAGATTGCAAAAGCGAAGAACTTAGACCTTCAAGTTGCAAAATCCGCGGTAGACATCGCAAAAGATCAAATTGATTTAGCTAAAGCTGGACACTACCCAACACTAAACTTAAACGCTACTTATTCTGATTCTTTAGCTGACAGTGCTGGTAGACAACATGCTCCACGTAGCGACAGAACTTCGGTAGGCTTAACGCTGGACGTACCTATTTATACTGGTGGTCAAACCGTTGCGGCAACCGATCAAGCTCGCGCAAACTTTGTTGCTAGCAGCGAAGATATGGAAGCGGCAATGCGTAATATGACACGCTCGGTGATCACGTCTTATAACCAAGTGGTTTCAGACGTTGCAACTTACCGCGCGCTCGAGCAAGCGGTTGTTTCGGCAGAAAGTGCATTGCAAGCAACTGAAGCAGGTTTTGATGTAGGTACTCGTACCATCGTGGACGTACTAGTAAGCACACAAAACCTTTACAACGCGAAACGTAACCTTGCTGATATTCGTTATCGCTATGTACTATCATCGCTACGTTTAAAGCAAGCTGCAGGTACACTATCTCGTGCCGATCTTGAAGCAATCAACCAAGGTTTGATTGAAGGCTAAGTACTTCGATTATCACCTCTGAAAAGGCCAGCTATGCTGGCTTTTTGTATTTTTACAGCAATATAGATAAACTAGCCGCTTCAATTAAGTCTTAGGTATATTACTTTGGTTACTCACTCACCTTTCAAATGGTCATTCTTAGCACCTAAATTTTGGCTGACTTGGCTTGGTGTTTTCGCCCTGTATTTAATCTCATGGCTCCCACAAGGTGTTCAATTTGCACTGGGTAGAGGTCTTGGACGTCTGGTTCATAAATATATGAAACGTCGCCGTCATATTGCTGATGTTAATTTGAAACTTTGCTTTCCACATCTAAGTGAAGCAGAACACAAAGCTATGCTACTAAAAAATATGGAAAATACCGGCATAGCAACACTTGAAACAGGGATGGCATGGTGGTGGCCAGAGTGGCGCATCAATCAAGTGGTGGGCTCGATTAAAGGGCTAGAGCATATTGAAGCCGTGCAAAAGCAAGGAAAAGGGGTACTTATGCTGGTTCCCCATATGTTGCACCTCGAGATGGCCAGCCGAGTGCTAGGCACTAAAATGCAAGGTGTTGGCTTTTATCGCCCACACAATAATCCACTTATGGAGTTTTTTATGACCCGTGGGCGACTGCGCTCAAATGAGTATTTAGTCACCAAGCGAGACGTCAAAGGGTTATTGAAAACGCTCTCGAGCAAACGCGTTTGTTATTACTTGCCAGATCAAGATTATGGCCGCAAGCGCTGTGAGTTCGCACCTTTCTTTGCGGTTCCTGATGCTGCAACAACAACTGGTACTTTATTATTTTCTGCAAGCAAAAAGGCTGAGACTTTAAGCTTACACTGTACGAGAGACGCAAAAGGGATGTATCATTTAGATATACAACCTATTTTAGAATCATTCCCAAGTGGCAATGATCTTGCGGATGTGACTCGCGTCAACGAGAGAATGGAGCAAGCAATCAATTGTGCGCCGGATCAATATATGTGGGTGCATCGTCGCTTTAAAACACGACCCGATGAAAAGGCACCTTCGTTTTATTAGGGCCTAAAGTCTTGGAGTAGTTTGAAATGGCTAAGAAGAAAAAAAATAAATTATCGTCAATCTGGTTTTGGACTAAACACCTATCACTAGGTGTGTTACTCATTTGGGCTGCCTACTATTTTCTTTTTGGTGCCTCTAAAGACATGAACTTTAGGGAGACCACCAATGTTGCAGCGCAAGGCCTGTCACAATTTTACGAAAGCTTTCGAAATAGCATGAGCAATCGTGATACTGATCGTGAAAAGTACGTTATCACGCTCGGAAAGCCCACCTATCCCCTTGATGATGCGCTAGCACAAAGAGCGCTTGCTGTTAAACCATCTAACCCAAAATGGACTGGTGAAAAACAACCAAGACGCTTTGACACAGGTGATACCTTAAAAGATGTGCTTACAAAGCAAGCCAAAGAAGAAGGTGTGGAACTGTTTTGGTATCTAGAGCGTGATTATGTGGTGAAATATAACTTTCGTCTTGATACTGACTTTGTTTCTGCACTCTATCAGGTTGGAACGGCGATAAACGACGACTTTGAGTTTCAAGTCTACACATTTTTCTGCCCCCGAGAGCGTGCTGCAGTTATCACCGAAAACCCACCAATCTATGTACGTGAAAACTGCCGTAAGCTAGCGGGTTAAGCAAGTACCCGCTGCCAAACTTGAGTGACTTGTTGTGCGTGTTGGTCAAACGCTTCACGCTCAACAATCCTACCTAATTGGTTTAAGCTATTAAAATGATATTGATCTCTAAACAAACAATATGCAGAGATTAAGTGCTTCATTTCATCACTATCAACCACTTCAACTTCACCCGCTTGCTCTAAAATACGTATATTATCTGGATAAGTACAAAGTGCTGGATACTGACTGCTATATCGCAACACAATGTACTGACTGATAAACTCAATATCCGTCATGCCACCAATCCCCTGCTTTAAGTCAAAGTGACTGTCGCTATCTTGGTTAAGGTGGGCTCGCATTTTTTCACGCATATTGCGAACATCTTCCGCCAATTTAGGCTCGTCTCGCTGCTGCATTAGTATTGCATGACGTATTTCATTAAATCGAGCGGCCATTTTCGACTCTCCTAACACCATACGAGCTCTAACTAGCGCCTGATGCTCCCAAGTCCAAGCTTGCTCTAACTGGTATTGGTAAAAGCTTTCTAGATTGATAGCGAGTAAGCCCGAGTTTCCTTCAGGGCGAAGTCGTGTGTCTAATTCGTAAAGCATGCCAGAGAGCGTTTTGGTATTGAACAAATGCATTAAACGCTGTGCCAGCTTCATATAAAACTGTCTTGAAGAAATAGGTTTATCACCCTGAGTTTGACTTTCGCCGTCACGATTATGTACAAACACTAAGTCTAGATCTGAGTTGTAACCAAGCTCATACCCCCCCGCCTTACCATACGCTATTACAGCAAAGCCTTTTTCTTCTATTGTTGCACCTTCAGGCGCACCAAAACGCGCCACCATGTGCCCCCAGGCAATATCGACGGCCTTTGCAATAATCGCCTCAGCAAGCGCAGTTAGGTGATCGCTCACCTTCATAATGTCCAACACGCCAGTGGCGTCTGCAGCCGCGACTTTTAGCTGATGCGTTTGTTTAAATTGTCGCAGCGCTTCCATCTGTAGCTCAACATCTTGCTCATCTATACGCAAAAATGCTTGCTGGATCTCGTTTTTATAGGCCGTTAATGGCAAAGGTTTATAGAGAGTTTGCGGGTCGATGAGTTCATCAAGGAGGATAGGGTACTTCGCAATATGCTCAGCAATCCACGCGCTATGACAACAAAGCTTGATAAGTTGAGTCAACGCACCGTGATTTTCGTAAAGTAGCTCCAAATATGCAGTACGAGACGCCACTTTATTGATCACACTGAGCACGCGAGCGAGCGCCGGCTCCATGTTTTGTTTACTGAGCTCTCGTAGCAAAGCTGGCATTAACTTATCGAGAATATCGCGACCACGAGTGCCCGCTTGTTTTTTACTTAGCCCTTGTTTAAACTCCATCAAGTCAGTTTGCCAAGTCTCAAAACACGGCGTAGCTCGGCACTGGCCTAGCTGAGCAATTTCTCCCGTTTGCCACGCATAAACCGCGCTATCGTCTTCATCTAATTCTTCTTCAGGCGGTTCACCGATGACTTGGCTAAACTCAGCTCGGATATGCTGCGTCACAACCTTTAGCATTTGCTCGACTTCAACGTAATCGTTACATTGCAATAAGTGACTCAAACGCAGGCAGTCTAAGTTGTTATCAGGTAAAGTTTGCGTTTGTTTGTCGTCAAATGCTTGTAGATATTGCTCAACTTTACGCAGCGCCAGATAGTTCTCATGCAGACGGTTTTTGACCTCGACAGGGACAATCTCAAGCGTTTCAAGCTCTTCTAACGCCTGTAACAATGAAGGTGTTTGTAATGGCGTTTCGCGACCGCCGCGTATCAGTTGCAAAGCCTGCACAATAAACTCTACTTCTCGAATGCCACCAGCGCCCAGCTTAATGTTATTCGTTAAGCCTTTACGTCTCACCTCTTGGGCAATCATGTTTTTCATCTTTCGTAGTGAATCTATCACAGAAAAGTCGATATAACGGCGATAGACGAACGGCCGAATTAAGTCGTAAAACTCTTGCCAATACGGCGACGGTTCACCAATTGGCCGCGCCTTTAACATCGCATAGCGCTCCCATTCTCGACCTTGATCTTGGTAATAATCTTCCATCGCGGCATAGCTCATTACCAAAGGACCACTATCCCCAAATGGTCTTAAACGCATATCAACTCTGAATACTTGGCCATCAATGGTAACTTGATTAAGCGCTGAAATAAGTTTTTGTGCCACTCGAGTGTAAAAAACTTGCGCCTCAATGCTACGCCGACCACCGGATGTGTCGACACTTCTTGGATAGGCAAAGATCAAATCGATATCAGAGGAAAAATTCAGCTCCTTACCGCCAAGTTTCCCCATGCCTAATACCGTCATGGGTATCGAGTTACCAGCCTCATCTTTTGGTGAGCCTGATTGCGCTTCTACACTTAAGTACGCCCATTGATAAGCATTTGAAATCAAGGTATCGGACAGCTGCGAAACGTAGCGGATGCTGTCATCAATCTCATTGCCTGCAACCAAATCCAGCCACATCACTTTAAGCCAATACTTTAATCGATAGTGACGCAGCTGCTGCCAAGCTTGTTTTTCTTCAACCAACGGAGCAGAAAAGTCAAACACATCAGGACAGTCACGCAATTGCATCTGCGAATCATCGAGCAGCCAAGCTCCCCACTCAGGAAATCGTGCAAGCGTACGCTCAGCAAAATCACTCAGGGCCAGTAACCGTGCCAGTTTGGGCTCCATCGGCGCATCACCATAAATCATTTGGTAACGCTCTTGAGCAAGCGTATTCAGCGCTGCTTGAACAAACAATTCCGACATAAAAAACTCCACGGTAGACTAGCTCTCTTTGTGAGCAGTGTTATAGTAACTCTATCTAAAACACAACCTTACACCGAGTATGAGTTATTTGTCTTTAAACAAT
The DNA here is from genome assembly GCF_016695175.1 of Pseudoalteromonas sp. GCY. Lineage (NCBI taxonomy): Bacteria > Pseudomonadati > Pseudomonadota > Gammaproteobacteria > Alteromonadales > Pseudoalteromonadaceae > Pseudoalteromonas > Pseudoalteromonas sp. GCY. The sequence continues at coordinate 804,750 of NZ_CP068023.1, read as the reverse complement.
ATCAACTTTTTAGCGATTTTGATTTGCTTTGTCATTGTCTGCGGTTTAACTATTTTGCTGCGCTTAATGATCCAACGTAGCGCCAACAATCTACTAGATGACGAGCTCGCACAACGTGACAACTTTGCACTTGGGATCAGCTATGCCACTCAAGTGACGATGCTGTGTATTTGTGTTGCATACTTATTCAATGATTTAGGCGTGGTGAGAGCGCAGGCACACCCTCTGCAAGTCGCCTTACATATTGGGTTGATCATTGCCTTTGTATACTTCGGCCAATGGATCCATCGCAAATGGATTTTGTATCAGTTTGACGAAGAAGAAGCGATTTTAAAGCAAAATATCTGCGCCGCGATGGTGGACTCAGGCATGTTACTCGGTAACACCATTTTGGTGCTTGGTTTATATCATTGGGTGCACCCGAAAGGCTGGAGCGATCTATTAGTCGTAGCCCTTGGCTTTATGCTATTGCAGCTGCTTTATACGCTAGATAGTAAAATCAGAGAAAGTCGCTTTGCCAAGTTTAACCAAGGTGCTTCTTTACAACAAAATTTTAATCTCAGAAACACTTCGATTGGTATTCGTTATGCGGGCAAATCCATCGGCCTCTCTTTAGCCATGTATGCGGGACTGCACAGCGCTCCCTACCATGGTGCAAAAGTGGTAGAAAACTTGTTTTCGGTTGTCATGCATTGCGGCGTAATGTGGCTTTTTCTTTACATTGGTAGCTATATATTACTGCATTTATCCTTACCTAAGGTCAATATTGGCTTAGAGGTAGACCACCAAGATAACGTTGGTATCGCATGTTTGGAGTTTGCGGTTTTCTGCTCTATAGGCTATTTACTTATTAACTTGTTTTCGGTGTAACGCAATACTGCATGAATGCTTTAAGTGATGGATTTTTACTGGTAGATAGCAATTGGGATTTTAGCCAAGAACTCGTCGAGCATTTGCAAAACGTGCGCTCTAGCCAAGCCAGTAACATTATTATCGCGGGTGACAACACCAAACAAATGCTAAAGATGATGTTTAAAGAGCAAATAAAAGACTACTGTTATTGTGACTTTGACAATGAAATCAGCGTATCTGAACTTGCCAGCTATTTGCACCGTCATCATAACATTCATGCTGTGCTGCTCTATTCTCTGGACTATCATTTAGCCACCGAGGAGCAGCGCTTTATTTTTGATTCTCTTCACCCGTACCGGTTTTTAATCGAACAATCCCCGCAAGGTTTTCAGATCACTAAACAGCACTCACAAGCATTAATCAATCACTTATCTTGTCATCCGGATACCGCTGGCCTCCCCGACTCTGACTTGATGCTTGCTAAGCTCACCGGGTTACTTTGCGGTAAAGCTAAAGTGGCAGGATGATGTAGACTAACCGTGCACGAGCGCTTACCATTGCCACAAAACAGCAACTGAATAATCGAATTATGCGTATTCCACATATTTATCAAGACTCGCCTTTGGCCATTGGTGTGCCAGTTACTTTGGATGATGACGCCGCTGGACACATAGGCCGAGTGCTTAGAATGACAACCAAAGATAAAGTCAGCCTGTTCAACGGACAGGGCGGCGAGTACCTATGTCAATTAAGTGAAGTTGGGAAAAAGAAAGTCGTTGCTGTACCTGAATCATTTGAAGACAAAAATGTAGAATCTCCACTTGCCATACATCTTGGACAAGGGATTTCTCGCGGTGATAAAATGGACTTCACTATTCAAAAGTCGGTAGAGCTGGGTGTGAGCGAAATTACCCCTTTGTTTACCACACGCTGCGGCGTTAAATTAAGTGGTGAGCGCCTAGCAAAAAAACACCAGCAATGGCAAAAGATAGCAATTGCCGCGGCCGAGCAATCCGGACGTAATACCATCACTGTTATTCACCCGCCGATGGAGTTGTCTGAATGGCTTGCACAGCAAAGCGACGAGTTAAAAATCACACTACACCCTCGCGCCGAACATTCAATAAAAACACTGCCGTATACCCAGTCTGGGATCCGCTTTTTAGTGGGGCCTGAAGGCGGCTTTACCGATGAAGAGCTCGACGCTACCGCTCAACAGCGGTTTGTTGATGTCCGTTTAGGCCCACGTGTACTTCGTACAGAAACCGCAGCGCTAACAGTACTAAGCGCACTACAGCTGCAATTTGGCGATTTAGCACTTTAAATACACAGAGCAACCCCCATATCATGGGTAAACTCAGCAAGCGCAATGGGAGCGTCTATGACGATTAAATTAGGGATCATTTCCGATCCAATCAGTGGCTTTAACATTAAAAAAGACACCGGGTTTGCCATGATGCTGGCGGCACAGCAGCGCGGCTATGAATTGTATTACATGGAAATGAATGACCTTTTCTTGTACCAAGGCGTTGCCAAAGCGACCGCAGCAAAAGCGCAGGTATTTGACGATACTTCCCATTGGTATGAACTAGCTGAGAAACAAGAAATCGACTTAGGCGACCTTGACGTTGTTTTAATGCGTAAAGATCCGCCTTTTGACACTGAATATATTTACGCCACTTATATTCTTGAGCGCGCCGAACTTGCGGGTTCGCTTGTGGTAAATAAACCACAAAGTCTGCGCGACGCCAATGAAAAGCTCTTTACGGCGTGGTTTAGTGAGCATACTCCAGATACTTTGGTTACGCGTAATCAATCACAAATTCGCGAGTTTTTAGCTAAACATGGCGATATCATTCTCAAGCCTTTAGATGGGATGGGCGGCGCGTCTATTTTTAGAGTGAAACAAGATGACGCAAATATTGGCGTGATCTGCGAAACACTTACCGAGCATGGTTCTCGCTATGCTATGGCGCAAAACTATATTCCAGCCATTAAAGACGGTGATAAACGCGTGTTAGTGGTAGACGGTGAAGTGATGCCGTACTGCTTGGCTCGCATTCCACAAGGCGGTGAAACTCGTGGTAATCTCGCGGCAGGCGGCCGTGGTGAAGCAAGACCTATTAGCGAATCGGACCGTAAAATTGCCGAAGCCATTGCTCCAACGTTAAAGGCAAAGGGCCTAATATTCGTTGGCCTAGATATCATTGGCGATAAGCTCACCGAAATCAACGTCACCGCACCAACTTGCGTAAAAGAAATTGAAGCGGCGTATGACATTTCAATTATGGATAAGTTTTATGATGCGATCGAGCGAAAACTCGACCATACTAAAAACTAACCATTAAGGGGGTCTGGTTATGAAATCACTCGCTAATCACTTTTTGGTGGCAATGCCCAGCATGGATGACCCTTTTTTCAATCATACGGTAACCTATCTTTGTGAACACAGCGAAGATGGCGCGATGGGGTTGGTGGTAAACCACCCTATAGACATCACCGTGGGCGAATTGCTTGATCAAATTGATATCGATAACGACAAATCTAGCCAAGCGGCTAAAGTAAATATCTACGCAGGAGGGCCTGTTCACACCGATAGAGGCTTTGTATTACACACGCCAAAGCTTGGTTACGCCTCAAGCCAAGAGCTTAGCTCCGAAATTATGATCACCACATCAAAAGATGTTTTAGCCTCTTTAACGTCATCACACTCTCCCGAAGGATTTATCATCACTTTGGGCTACGCCGGATGGGTAAGTGGTCAACTAGAGAAAGAGCTGAAAGAAAACACTTGGTTAGTCGTCGAGGCAGACCCCGAAATCATATTTAATACGCCACCTGAAAAGCGTTGGGAAAAAGCAGTGCAAATGCTTGGTATCGACGTTGCACAATTAAGCTCGCAAGCGGGTCATGCGTAACTAGCCTGTAATTTTGAGCTTAGGTTAATAAACGAAGTATTCATGGAAAACAAAAAAGAAAAAGTGCCTAAAGGTAAACGTAGCGTCATCGGGTTTGACTTTGGCACTAAAAGTATCGGCTTGGCTATCGGCCAAGAAATCACCGCAACCGCATCAAGTTTAGGTGCCGTTAAGGCAAATGATGGCATTCCAAATTGGGATGACATTGCGATATTTATTAACGAATGGCAACCTGATTTATTGGTGGTTGGCTTACCACTGAATATGGATGGTACCAATCAAGATTTAACATTCAGGGCAAAGAAGTTTGCCAACCGCCTGCATAACCACTTCCGATTGCCGGTAGAAACACAAGATGAGCGCTTGACGACAGCTGACGCCAGAGCGCGCTTATTTGAACAAGGTGGCTATAAGAATCTTTCAAAAGGTAAGGTAGATGGCATGTCTGCTTGTATCATTCTTGAAAGCTACTTTGAAGCAATGTGGGAATAGCTAGCCTAACTCTTCATTCTGTTGACCTTTAATATCAATCATATAATTGATATTAAAGGCGCAGCTAACTGTAAAAATTCACCATATCGAGCACTTATAAGTGCTACCTTTACTCTAACCTCTTCAAACAATACCAATCTAATAATTTGACGACTACTCACAGTTTCTAACATGAAAAGCTTATATAGTTTGCTGACTCATCCGGTTAAGGAAAAACTCATGGTAGTGCAGCACAAATTCTTAGTAACAATATTCTCTTGTTTTTTAGCTTGTATATTATCCGCCTGTAACAACCAGTCAGAACAAGGCAAACTTCAATATACAACGCATACCTTCGACTCCTTCGAGCACCAGCTTGAAGGACGACTCTATACTCCTAAAAGCCTCTCAGAAACAGATACTATCGTTATTTTTGTTCATGGTGATGGAGCAATGGACACTACGGCAAAAGGCTATTATTTGCCCATAATACAATCTTTAGTAAGTGCAAATATTGCTACTTTCTCGTGGGACAAACCAGGAGTAGGTAACTCACAAGGTAACTGGTTATCCCAATCTATGGATGATAGAGCTACCGAAGTAAAGGATGCAATTCGATATCTGCGTAACACCGGCTATCGGCAAAATAAAATAGCCGTGCTAGGATTTAGTCAAGCAAGTTGGGTATTTTCGAACTTGTACGACGAGGAAAATATCGAGTTTATGATACTGGTTGGAGGGGCCGCGAACTGGCTGGCTCAGAGCCAATACAGTATGTGGATACGATTGATAGAGGAAGAAAAGATCAATGCAAATGATGATGCGGCGATAGAACGCATCGAACAGCTGAGCATTAGAGAGATGCAACTTATCAAAGCAGGATACGACCAATATATTTCCGCAGCATTGCATCAAGACCCTTTTATGCCAAAGCCTATAGAAGATGAAGCACGCTATAATTTCGTCAGAAAAAATATTGAAGCCGATATATTTGAAGGCTTTACTCAACTAAACTTACCAATGCTAGCAATTTATGGCGACAGCGATTTTCACGTCGATATAGAACATAGCCAATCAGAGTTTGCACGCGCTTTTGCAAGCTCAAGTCAAATAAACGCCAAGCTAGAACAAATCACTATCGCTAATGCTGCACACAGTTTAATGAAACCAGAACTGCCACTTGATGCGATTTTCTCGATTAAAAAAAACCACTTTGCTCCCAATGCAATCGAAACTATCGTCGATTGGGTCAAGGTACAAAGTAATTCTCGCCGCGAGTAGGAGTATGAATGACTAGCGAAGCTCCTGTACAGGGTTTACCACTTGGTACTTATTCAAATCAGGTATTAACCCTGCTTGCCGATACGCGCTAGTGATCCGGCCTTGCTCACGTAGTATTGCGAGGCCTTTTTGTAATGCAGCAAACGCTCGTTCACCTTCTGGGTGAAGCCGAGACACCGCAAAATGTCTGCTGTCGTTTAACAGTACGACTAGATGCCCATTAGCAATGAGCTCAACATCTTCCAAAACAAAACGATTATCTAGCTTCGGCATAAGCGGCATCAACATAAAGTCGACCCAACCTTTGCTCACCATACGCGCTTGTGACATCCAATCGGGTTCAGCATGAAGCTGTTTAAGCGGAAGTGACTCCAAGGTTTGCCAATCAGTCTGCCACTTAGGGTTGGATACCGAAGTTAGCTGGGTGAGTCCTTGCTCCTCTTTTAGCTGTTTTACTTTTTGATTATCTATCCCGTGATAAATACCAGCAAAATACTGACCTTTTTGAATAACAGGCTCACTGATAAAAAGCAGCCGACCTTTATTTACAAGGTCTGCTTTCCAATAACTATCAAAGTGAAGTAGTTGTTCCCCTTTTTCGAGCAAATTGGATTCACGAAAACTGACAAAACCTGGCGTAAAAATAAATGCTTTGTCGAAGCCACCTTTTTGCAAGGCTTGCTGTGCTATCACCATATCGACAACATCACGGCGTAAATACTGGCCACTAAAATCGGTGATTTTTGTGACGTCGCGTTCACCAACAAAACGTTGATAATCAGCGAGGACATCATCTCTAATAAAAACATTAAGTGCTTCGCTGGCATTAAGTACACCAGCAAAGCTCAGCACAAAAGCGAAGAATAGATAGCTGCGTTTAGTTCTTCGAATCCAACCCATCTACCGTAACCCCTTGTAGGAAGCCCGCACCTTTTTGTTCATTATTTTGCAGCTTGATCATCAGGCGCAGATCGTTTGGCGAGTCAGCATGATGCAGTGCATCGGCATAGTTGATCCGCTGCTGTTTATAAAGTTCAAACAACGCTTGATCAAAGGTTTGCATACCCATGTCTTTCGATTTTGCCATTGCCTCTTTAATTGAGCCAATATCGCCTTTTTTAATAAGTTCAGCAACGAGTGGGGAGTTAAGTAGTACTTCAATGGCAGCCTCTCGACCTTCGCCTTTTGAAGAAGGCACAAGTTGTTGCGCCACAATAGCGCGCAAGTTCAGCGCCAAATCGTACTTCAGTTTATCGTGCTTTTCTTTAGGGACTAAGTGCATGATACGGTCGATGGCCTGATTGGCATTATTGGCGTGTAAGGTTGCAACGCATAAATGCCCCGTTTCAGCAAAACTCAGTGCATATTCCATGGTTTCTTGCGAGCGAATTTCACCAATTAAAATAACATCTGGCGCTTGGCGTAATGAGCTTTTTAAGGCAGATTCGAAACTGTCAGTATCAATGCCAACTTCACGCTGAGTAATGATGCTTTTTTGGTGTTGATGCACAAACTCAATGGGATCTTCAATCGTCAAAATGTGGCCACGTTGGTTACGATTACGATAGCCAAGCAATGCCGCAAGCGAGGTTGATTTACCCGTGCCCGTACCACCCACAAATAACACCAAACCGCGTTTGGACATGATCACATCGGTCAGTACCGACGGCAAACCTAGCTCATTGACATCGGGAATCGCGGTCACAATACGGCGGATAACCATGCCCGCACAATCCCGTTGCCAAAATGCTGAAACACGAAAACGCCCGATATCATTGGCAATCGCAAAATTACACTCTTTAGTGTTAAAGAATTCTTGCTTTTGCTTGTCGCTCATAATCGACGTAACAAGATTCAGTGACTGCTCGGCATCTAAGCTTTCTTCACTTAAAGCTCTAAGTTCGCCATCAATTTTGGCACTCACCGCAAGCCCTGCCGAGACGAATAAGTCGGATGCTTGCTGATTGGCCATCGTTTGCAAAAACGGTTCTATATTCATCGCTACACCACTACTTAATAGCCGCTATTAAACTGATTTTTGTCATGCGCTTTTGCACGCGCATCTTGCTGTGTGATCAAACCACGGTTTAATAAATTTGTAAGACATTGATCCATGGTCTGCATACCGTGCATTGCACCGGTTTGAATTGCCGAATACATCTGTGCAATCTTGTCTTCACGAATAAGGTTACGAATAGCAGGGATCCCGAGCATGATTTCATGCGCTGCTATTCGCCCGCCGCCAACTTTTTTCACCAACGTTTGTGAAATCACCGCTTGTAGCGACTCTGACAGCATAGAACGCACCATGTCTTTTTCTTCACCTGGGAACACGTCCACAATACGGTCGATGGTTTTAGGTGCTGAGGTAGTATGCAAAGTACCAAATACTAAGTGACCTGTTTCCGCGGCAGTTAGCGCTAAACGAATAGTCTCAAGATCACGTAATTCACCAACTAAAATAACGTCTGGGTCTTCACGTAGTGCGCTTCTCAGCGCCGCGTTAAAGCTGTGCGTGTCTCTATGCACTTCACGTTGGTTGATAAGACTTTGCTTGTTGTCGTGAACAAATTCTATCGGGTCTTCGATGGTTAGAATATGGTGATGTTTGTTGTTATTAATATAATCCACCATCGCAGCCAGCGTGGTTGATTTACCAGACCCTGTCGGGCCGGTTACCAATACTAAGCCACGTGGGTTGTCGGAAATTTTGGTAAAAATGTCTGGTGCCCCCAAATCATCTAAACTCAGCACTTGATTTGGAATGGTACGGAACACCGCAGCAGGACCACGATTTGAATTAAAGGCGTTAACACGAAAACGCGCCAGATTTGGCACTTCGAACGAGAAATCTACCTCAAGGTTTTGCTCATAGTCACGACGTTGATTATCATTCATAATATCGTAGATGAGGCTGCTGACGTCTTTTGCTTCTAACGGCGGAATATTCACCCGACGTACGTCCCCGTCAACACGGATCATAGGGGAAACACCTGAAGAAAGGTGTAAGTCAGATGCTTTGTGTTGAACACTAAAAGCCAATAATTCTGTAATATCCATTTATAACTCCACAATGAGCACTAGTACTATATGGTTACAATAGCAGAACGCTTAGATAACGCCTACGGCAGGATAGAAAAAGCCAAGCAAAACTGTCAATTCAGCGAAACAGTACAATTACTCGCGGTTTCTAAAACTAAACCTATCGCCGATATTGAGGCTGCTATTGCGGCAGGCCAAACCCAATTCGGTGAATCTTATGTACAAGAAGCGGTTGATAAAGTTGCCTATTTTAAACAAAACAAAGCGCTTGAATGGCACTTTATTGGTCCAATCCAGTCCAATAAATCAAGATTAGTCGCCGAAAACTTCCATTGGGTACAAAGCGTGGATCGAGAAAAAATCGCACGCAGGCTAAATGAGCAAAGACCAACAAACTTAAAGCCACTCAAGGTGCTGTTGCAGGTCAATATTAGCGGTGATGACAACAAATCAGGTTGTCATCCCGATGAGGTTGATACGCTCGCGCAGTTTATTAATGACTGTCGTCAATTGGAACTTCGTGGCTTGATGACTATCACAGAGCAAACCGATGATAAACAAAAGCAATTACAATATTTCCAGCAAATGCGCGCTTGCTTTGATAGACTAAAGGACCAATATCAACAGCTAGATACCTTATCGATGGGAATGAGTGGCGATTTAGACACTGCGATTGCAGCAGGCTCCACTATGGTTCGCATTGGTACTGATATTTTTGGCAAACGACAGTGAGGTGAATAACACGATGTCAAACAAGACAATTGCATTTATTGGAACGGGAAATATGAGCTATGCCATTATCGGTGGCATGATCAAAAGTGGCTTTGACGCGCAGTCTATTATTGCCACCAACCGCAATGCAGAGAAACTTGCCAAAGTCGCAGAACAATTATCGGTAAGAACAACACAAGATAATCTAGAAGCAGTCGCCGCGGCTGACGTCATTGTCTTGTCTGTAAAACCACAGATGATGGCCGAGCTGTGTCAGACCTTTCAAGATGCAGATATTGATATTAGCAATAAACTGTTTATCTCTGTCGCCGCCGGAATTACCGTTGCACGACTGAGAGAAATGCTCGGCCAACCGGTAAAAATGGTGCGCTGTATGCCTAACACGCCATCACTGCTCGGACGCGGTGTGTCTGGCTTGTATGGCGTAGATATCAGCGATGAAGAAAAAAGCTATGTTGAGCAAGTATTTTCATCCACGGGGATTGCCCTGTGGCTTGACGAAGAATCGAAGATTAACGACGTTATTGCGGTAACAGGTTCGTCTCCAGCGTATTTCTTCTTATTTATGGAAGCCATTGAAGAAAAAGCCATCGCACTTGGATTTAGCCACGAGGAAGCCAGAAAGCTTGTGCAGCAAACTGCGCTAGGTGCGGCTGAAATGGCATTATCGCAACCTGAAATTAGCATTGCTCAGCTACGCGCTAACGTCACCTCTAAAGGTGGCACAACCCACGCAGCCGTTGAGCATTTAAAAGCACAGCAATTACCAAAAACCGTAGCGGACGCGATGGATGCATGTATCGCGCGCGCTGAAGCAATGGAAAAAGAAATCTAAAGGTGACCAATGAATGCCATGCAATTTTTAGTCGGGATCGTATTTGATCTATTTTTAATGGTCGTATTACTACGATTCTGGTTGCAGCTTGTCAAAGCGGACTTTTATAACCCGCTAAGCCAAGCGGTTGTTAAAGCAACCTCTTTTGCCGTGAATCCACTGAGGAAAATCATTCCGGGTGTGGGCGGTTTAGATCTTGCCTCTTTGGTGCTGGCATTCATTATTGGCTTTGCCAAAATGGCGACGCTAATGGCGTTATTCGGTGGTTACTTTGACGCATTAGGCGCGCTTATCGGTGGCGCTATTACGGTAGTAAAAGAAGCATTTAGTTTGGTGTTCTGGATCCTTATTATTCGCGCCATTTTAAGTTGGGTAGCGCAAGGCTACAATCCAGTTGCCGCAGTGTTCGAGCAATTAACAGAGCCGATGCTAAGACCTATTCGTAAAGTGATCCCACCGCTAGGCGGACTGGACTTATCTATTTTAGTACTAATTATCGGCATGCAATTTTTGCAGATCCTAATGATGGATTTACTGAGATAGGAGCGCCCCAATGAAACCATTTATTATTGCGTTAATGATGTTGCTTGCACCGAGCGCATTCGCTCAAGATGAGCAAGGCGGCCAGTTTAAAGACTTAGGTCCTTGGGAAGTACATTATATCGCCTTCCCTTCCACCTTTGTTCAGCCCACAATTGCAAAAGCGTATGGCTTAATTCGTAGTGGTAACAAAGCGATAGTGAATATCTCGGTCTTGGCCGACAAGCCAGGAAAACCCGCAGTTAAGGCACGCGTTGCAGGTAGCGCCAAAAACTTACTTGGTAAAACCGTACAGCTAGAGTTTAAAGAAGTCGTGGAAGGTGAGGCAATATACTATCTTGCCCAATTAGATTACGACGATGAAGATATTTTTCGTTTCGACATTGAGATCAGTGAAGGTAAGCAAAGCCGCAAACTCACGTTCTCACAAAAGTTTTATGTAGAGTAGAGAAAATATGTCAAATAAAGTGGTACTTGCCACAGGCAACCAAGGTAAAGTCAAAGAGCTTAGCGCGATGCTAAATCAGTATGACATTGAGGTATTACCACAAAGTGATTTCAACGTGCCAGAGGTTGCAGAAACCGGCACGACCTTTGTGGAAAACGCCATTATCAAGGCTCGTCATGCTGCTAAGATTTCTGGCTTACCTGCTATTGCCGATGACTCAGGCCTTGAGGTAGACGCGTTAAACGGCGCACCTGGAGTATATTCAGCGCGTTATGCTGGCGCAAACGCCGACGACCAAAAAAATATTGATCACTTGCTCGCAGCGCTTGGCGAACAAACTGAGCGCAGCGCCCGTTTTTGGTGTGTTTTAGTGTATATGCGCCACGCAGACGACCCAACGCCGATTATTTGTCAGGCAAGTTGGGAAGGTGAAATCACCACAACGCAACAAGGCCGAGAAGGGTTTGGATACGACCCAATCTTTAAGGTACAAGGTTTAGACTGCACATCAGCAGAGCTAACCAAGGAAGAAAAAAACGCAATCAGCCATAGAGGACAGGCACTTAAACAACTCGTCAGTCACTTTCAAGGCCTCGCGTGAAACTACCTCCATTAAGTCTTTATGTGCACGTACCTTGGTGCGTGCAAAAGTGTCCTTACTGTGATTTCAACAGCCATGGTAAAAAGGGCGATATTCCGGAAACGGAATATATTCAACATTTGCTCCACGATATCAAAGCCGATCTTCACTATGTTCAGGGCCGTAAACTCAGTAGTATTTTTATTGGCGGTGGCACCCCTAGCCTGCTTTCAGGTGAAGCGTACCACTATTTACTCAGTGAAATTGAGGCGCTAATTGGTTTTGAGGATGACATTGAAGTCACTTTAGAAGCGAATCCAGGCACAGTTGAGACAGATCGTTTTAAGCATTATGTCGCGGCTGGCATCAATCGTATTTCGATAGGCGTGCAAAGCTTACAACAGGAAAAGCTTACTCAACTTGGTCGTATTCATGGCGAGCAAGAGGCGCTAAACGCCGCACAAGAAGCGCATCAAGCAGGGTTAAATAGCTTTAATCTTGATTTGATGCATGGTCTTCCCAATCAATCTGTTAGCGATGCCTTAAGTGATTTAGAAAAAGCCATAGCAATGGCACCGCCACACCTTTCTTGGTATCAATTAACCATTGAGCCAAATACGCAGTTTGCCTCTAAGCCTCCGGTTTTACCTGAGGATGAAACACTGTGGGACATCCAAGAACAAGGTCAGGCATTACTTGCAGAGCACGGCTACCAGCAATATGAGATCTCAGGCTATGCCAAAGCGGGATTTCAATGTCGACATAACTTGAATTATTGGCAATTTGGCGATTATCTCGGGATCGGCTGTGGTGCACATGGCAAAATCACTTTGCCTGAGCAGCAACAGATCTTAAGAACCGTAAAGGTAAAACACCCTCGTGGCTATATGGATCTGAGTAAACCCTATTTGTATGAGCAGTGGTATGTTGCAAGCGATGACAGACCATTTGAGTTTTTTATGAATGTGTTCCGTTTAAAAACTGCCGCATCAAAACAACAGTTTATTGACTACACTGGTCTTGAACTTAGCGCTATTGCAACGCAAATTGCTGAGGCCGTAGATAAGGGTTTGATTGAGGAAACCAACGATTCATGGCTAGTTACAAATAAAGGCCACCGATACCTCAACGATCTGCTAGAGTTATTTGTTTAATATAGAAATTATGCGGGTGATATTCACTGCAACCCGCATGAAAACCGCCATTCGGCAACATATAATAAAAGGGTATAAAATGCGTAAATTAACCATTTTAGCAGCAGCGGTAAGCGTCGCGCTTTTTGCTGGCTGTCAACAAACCACACACTCTCCAACACCTGATCCAAAAGCTGAACAACAAGTCGTAAAAAGTGAAGTAGAAAAGGCGAACGCACTTTTTGAAGCGTCGTTTACCCGTGGCGTAATGCGTAGCCCAGTTTACCAAACTTATATGGGTATCAAACAAGACTACGACAAGTGGGATGACGGCAGCGAAGCGCGCCAACTTGAAGATCTTGAACTGACGAAACAAGACTTAGCTGCGCTTAATGCAATTGATCGCAGTAAGCTAGATGCCAATACGCAAGTGAGCTACGACTTATTCAAGCAAGGTCTTGAAAACACCATTGCAGATTTTAAATGGCGTTACCATTCTTATCCGGTAAATCAGATGTATGGTACACACTCAATGGTGCCTGCATTTTTAATCAACCAGCACCAAATTACCGATGTGAAAGATGCCAAAGCGTATATCTCACGTTTAAACGGCGTACCTGCTGTATTTGATCAACTCATCGTTGACTTAAAAGCGCGTGCGGACAAAGGTATTATTGCACCGAAATTCGTTTTCCCTCACGTCATTGAATCAAGTGAAAATATCATCAAAGGTGCGCCATTTGCTGCGGGTGACGACTCAACGTTACTGGCTGATTTCAAACGCAAAGTAGCAACACTTGAAATCAGTGAAGACGAGAAGTCAACGCTGGTAAAAGAAGCAACAGACGCGCTAACAACAGCAGTAAAACCTGCTTATAACAAGTTGATTGGCTACCTACATAAACTTGAGAAAAAAGCAGACAAACGTGATGGTGCATGGAAATTCCCTAACGGCGAAAAATTTTATAATAATGCCCTAGCACGTACGACAACCACAGCGTTAAGCGCTGAAGAAATTCACGAAATCGGTTTATCTGAAGTGGCACGTATTCATGACGAGATGCGAGCAATCAAAGAAAAAGTGGGCTTCAAAGGCGATTTAAAAGCCTTTATGGAGTTCATGAAAACCGATAAGCAGTTTTACCTTCCAAATACAGAAGCTGGTAAGACACAATATTTAGCCGAAGCCAAAGCGATGATCGATAATATGAAGTCACGCTTGGATGAGCTGTTTATCGTTAAGCCAAAAGCGGACATGATAGTAAAACGCGTAGAGGCATTCCGCGAAAAATCTGCAGGTAAAGCTTTCTACCAGCAACCCGCGCCTGACGGCTCACGTCCTGGTGTTTACTATGCAAACCTTTACGACATGGAAGCGATGCCAACTTACCAAATGGAAGCCTTGGCTTATCACGAAGGTATTCCGGGTCACCACATGCAGATCGCGATTGCTCAAGAGCTAGAAGATATGCCTAAATTCCGTAAGTTTGGTGGCTACACTGCATACATCGAAGGTTGGGGCTTATATTCTGAGCTTGTACCAAAAGAAATGGGTTTATACGAAGACCCCTATTCAGATTTTGGTCGCTTAGCGATGGAATTATGGCGTGCATGCCGCTTAGTGGTAGATACGGGGATCCACGCAATGAAGTGGACACGTCAAGAAGGTATTGATTACTACGTAAATAACACACCCAACGCTAAGTCAGACGCTGTGAAGATGGTAGAGCGTCATATTGTTATGCCTTCACAAGCCACTGCTTACAAAGTGGGGATGTTGAAGATCCTAGAGCTTCGTGAAGCCGCTAAGAAAGAACTAGGCAATAAGTTTGATATTCGTGAGTTCCACGACGTCGTACTGAAAAATGGCCCGGTTCCACTAAACGTGCTTGAATCATTTGTTGATGAGTGGGTAGCGAGCAAAAAAGGCTAATACCTACTGCCAATGAAGCTAATGAAAGCCAGCATGATCGATCATGCTGGCTTTTTTACTTCATTCACCTTACATAAGCTGTATTCAGATAAGCAAATTGTTATTCCGCGCTCCGGTTACTTACTCTTCTGTAAAATTAAATTCCGTTCCGGTTAAAATAATATGCAAACAGGCACCGCCATGCGCTGGGCTTTGCATTTTGATTTCGCCCTTCAATTTCTGTGTTACTAAGTTATACACAATACTCAAGCCAAGCCCTGTACCACCAGAAAATCGCTTTGAAGTAACGAAAGGCTCAAAGATAGCGGGCAATAGCTCTTTATCTATACCAGCACCATCATCCTTAAAATAAAAATGGATATAGTCATTAATTAACACGGTAGATACCACAATATTGAGTTTTTGTCCGTCAACCTTGGCGTGCTTGATGCAATTGTTAATACTGTATCCAACAACTTGGCTAAACACCGACGGGTAACTGATCAAAGTTAAGTTTTCTGGGATTTCGAGTTCAATGGCATAATCTTCTTGGCTTAATTCTGATTGGTAGCAATCAAAGACATTTTTAACTAAATGCTTAAGGTTGAACGTACTCTTTTCTTCAAACTCTCGATTCACTGCCACTAACTTAAAATCATCTACTAGCGAGGCAGTGCGATGGAGGTTATTTTCTAATAAATATAGCGCGGCTTCTGCCTCAGTAATTAAAGTAGTCAAGGTTTGCCGCTGTAACTTACCAAGTTCAAGTTGCGATTTTAGTGTCGCGACTTGCTCTTTTAAATGCGATTGGCTGGTAATAGCAACACCAAGCGGCGTATTAAGCTCATGAGCAAAGCCACTCACCATATTTCCTAAGCTCGCCATTTTGGCTTCTTCGATTAAGCGTTGCTGCGCTGCGCTTAGGCGCGCGAGCAAGGTTTCAATAAATGCTAATAAATCATCAAGTTGATGAGCAATTTGTGCAATCTCATCGTTGCCGTCAATATTCACCCTTAAGCTAAAGTCTTCAAGCTTAGCAACTTTTACGAGTACTTTATTGATAGCCAGTATATGCCGTGTGACTTTGCTATTTTGATAATTAAGTAAGATAAGCACGGCAATATTCATCAGTACAATTAAAATAAGACCATATAAAATGATACTTTCTTTACGTTCTTGCGTAACAGCTTGAGTACGGATTGATACCAGTTCAAACTGGCTTCTTAATTGTTGCTTCTCGGTGAACAGCTCTGCACGCACGCCTTCACCATCGTGCAAACCTAGCTTGCTCAAAATAGCGACATAGCTTGCAAAGCCCGCTTCATAACGTTTTAGCAAGTTGCTTATTTCTTCACTCAGCGCATTGTCTTTGATTAGTTGCTCAGCATGCATTACTAGTTGTTCATGCTGTTGCAAATAGCTTAAGTCAGCTCTTAACAAAAAGTCCTTTTCTCGACGCCTTAATTCCAATATGGCAATTTCCAACTGAGGCATAGCCTTACCAGAAATTCGATCCTGTAAAGCATGGGCGCTGCGTCTAAACTCACCATAAATGCCTGCATTTTCGTCATAGCCGAGCTGCTCATGTAAGCGGATAAGTTCATCCAGTTTACTAAAGTAGGTTTTTGATAGTTCATCGAGTTGTAATAGCAAAGGCAGCAAAGCCTCTTCATTGGCCATAGAGTTAAGTAAGTTACTAAAGCTATCCTGATAGCTGTACTTTAATTGTGGGATGGCAGAAACATCTTCTTTTTGTGCTCTAATAAGAATATGCTCTTCTTGATCCATGGCTCGTTGCAGAGCGGTTTGTAGATGAGTAAGTTGTGCGGTAAGGCGCGCACTACGACTCACTTCGTAATACAAAAACCAGCTGACGAATATGATCACAATCGCAGAAGTAAACGCGGCGACTTTGAAAAATAGAACTGACTGCTTTAGCTGCACGACACACTCTCACCTAATTGATACTCTGTAAGCTTAGTATAGTTCTAACGGGTTTCCTGATTTGTTTCCAAAACCTGACCTTCTTTTTGCTGTCGTTGCGACAGGTTTTTATCGTAATACATATTGTGATCGGCCCGCGCCATGAGCTCCGAGACACTGTCTTGATTTGATGTTGGAAAAGCATAACCAACGCTCACCGTTGTTTGAATGATGTGTCTGTTAACTTGTAGGGGTTGACTTGCAACCTGCTCCTTAATATTTTTTATGATTGAGTTAACCAAAGCGTCTTCTGACACTCTGTGCAAAATAATGACAAACTCGTCCCCCCCTAAGCGTGCGATAAAATCGTACACACGAACTGAGTTCATCAAAATTGACGAGACATGAAGCAACAGCTTATCTCCCACTTCATGACCAAACTTATCATTTACTTGTTTAAAATTATTTAGATCGAGGTTAAGCAGCACAAATGACGGTTGCTCTGAACGACCAAGTAACGTATTGAGTTGCCTAATCGCATAGCGACGGTTGGGCAACTTAGTTAAGTCATCTTGCAGCGAGGCAGTATGTGCTAAGTGATACGCTCGATAGAGTACTAATAACGAGAGAAACAATATTAGGGCAACAGCAGTAACCAAAATCTGTGCTTGTTGTCTTGTTTCCGCATAAGTGCTCTCATCAATTTGATAATCAGCCACAAGCTGCCATTCACCAGATGGTAAATTGATTGGAATGACCAAATTTGGTGTTTCAAACAAGGTAGCAGTGCCATAAAAGACATCCCCCTGTTCACCTAGTCCATCTCGACCTCGAATAGCTAAAATGGCGCTGTCCAACTCGTTAATACCACTGTATTCAAGCAGCTTTAGATAATCTAGAACCACACTAATCGCGCCCCAGTAGTTTTCATTCCTCGGATAATCTGAAAACACAGGAAACCTAGCTATCAAGGCTTCACCGCCTTGTACTAGCTGTAATGGACCTGCGATAAATACCTTTTGAGAAGTTCTGGCAATTTCAACGGTGCGAAATTGTTCAGGGTTAGTACGAAAATCGAAACCGATAGCCGCTCGGTTCCCTTCAACTGGATAGACATGACTAATAATATTATCCGGCGCGAGACCAACATGGCGAATAAGCGTCGACTTTTCAACGACTTTAGCAACCACATGAGACCAATGCTCAATTGCAAAGTCAGGATCGATAGTAACAAAGGTCGCTAAACTTTCAGCCAGATAAGTATCCATAAATATGGCGTTTTCAATTTTGGCGCGGACAAGTGAAATGTTAGACCTTACCGTTTCAGTTCTTTCGCTTACTTCCTGAACCACAATAGAGTGAGAAATAAGATTTACCGCGTAGAAAGTCAAACTCCAGAATACGATGGTAAATAACGATAACAGCACTATGGTTTGCTTTTCTACGGTTACCTTCATCGCCCCTCTTGCCTGATAAAGTTTAGCTGCTTAAATCTACAATAAACCAATTTAATTACAAAAGCATAGGCAACCTATCAAAAACTGCCAGTTTTGTGAGGAAGTAACTGTCAGTTTAGAATAATAGGTTGAATCGTGGAGGCAGCTTGATTTGTAGCAGTGAATAGCGCTAATTCGTAGAGATAAAACCTATTCGTTCGTCGAGATAAATCCAATTCGTCGAGATAAATCTCGACCTACAATTCAGGCATAAAAAAACCCTTGCTAAAAAGCAAGGGTTATAAAAAGTGGTACCAGTGGGCGGACTCTTAACCTGTATTAGCGCCACCCGCGTGGCGTCCAAGTCCGATACCATAATTTCAAAGCATAAATTTGAGGCATAAAAAAACCCTTGCTAAAAAGCAAGGGTTATAAAAAGTGGTACCAGTGGGCGGACTTGAACCGCCACGCCCGAAGGCAACGGATTTTGAATCCGTCATGTCTACCAATTCCATCACACTGGCATAATTTTTCTTTCATCTTCTAAAACAAGAGAAAATAAAGAAAAACCACTTTGAGCTCAGGCTTTTTTTATTTGCCTTCGTCTCTATGCTTTGCATTATACAAAGGCGATTAAGAACGGCAAGTAATTTTTTTGCAATAAGGCGTTAACTGCTTGTTATTTGTGCACAAGCAGTTAAATATTGCCATAAAGTCAACTTTATTCCTGCTAAAACGGCAAAGGCAAGGCGTTGCTAATCCATTAGTTAACGTAATTCAGTAAACGTTTTATCGGTTTATGTGTAAAATACTCCGCAATCTTGTAATTATGAGAGTTGTTATGTCACATTTTGCTCCAGCGAATTTCAGCCGTCGCTTGGCTTCACTTATATACGACAGCTTAGTGGTCGTCGCGTTCGCAATGCTGACTACCGTGTTATTTTTACTAACCATCAATGCCTTAATTTCATTTAACGTGCTCACGCTTGGTAATCATGAAGACGTATCGGCTCTGATCCAAGCTGATCCCATTTTATATACACTTAGAGCCACTTTATTAGTGTTGGTTTCGGTGCTGTTTTTTGCCTATTTTTGGACTAAGAGCGGCCAAACTATCGGCATGCGCGCGTGGCGCTTAAAAGTGCAAACCCCCGACGGAGCACTGTTAACTTGGCCAAAAGCAATCGCTCGTAGCCTATGCGCGCTACTTGGGCTGGGTAATCTGATAGTGTTGTTAGACTTTAAAAAGAAAAGGTCGCTCCAGGATATGCTGTGTGGCACTGAAGTGGTGGTACTGAGCAAAGAGGAAAATAAAAAGGTGTATAATAGCTTAGATTAACTTGTCTAAACCTCGGATAACGACTTCTTTTCCTTAGCATCATCCATAAAAAATATAGGCCTCAACATGAGGCCCATTTTTTTACTTAATTCAAAACGTTAATTTTGTTTCTTCAGCAGATGGATAGCCAATCCAATAAATAACAAGCTTGGCATTAACGCGCCAACCACCGGTGGAACTTGATATACCATCACGATAGGGCCAAAAATTTCATTACTCAGATGGAAAGCTAAGCCTGTTACCACGCCCATAATAATCCGCGCGCCCATGCTCACCGTCCTCAGTGGCCCGAAGATAAATGACAAAGCCACCAGCAGCATTACCCCAATCGTCAGCGGCTGCATCACCTTACGCCACAGCGCGAGTTCATAGCTACTTGAATCTTGCTCATTTTGCTTTAGATAAGCGAGAAATGACCATAACCCTGTAAAAGACAAAGCATCGGGCTCTATCGATACAACACCTAGCCTGTCTTCACTTAATTCAGACTCGTAGAGCATTGATTTTGAATAATGCGTTGTAATTTGCTGTTGATCGATATGCACTTCTTCCACGTCTTGCAATTGCCAGCCGTTAGATATGCTTTGCGCCGACTGAGCGCGTACGATTTTTGCCAATGTTAGTGAGTCATCGAAATAATAAATTGCGATATCTTTAAGCTTACCGTTTTTTTCAACATTACCAATGTTAATAAAATTGCCGCCATCTTTCGCCCAAACACCACGCTGAGCGCTGTAGACTTCACCGCCATAAATTGCTTCGTTTTTTAACCGTTTTGCGGTTTGCTCCGCTTTTGGTGCGCCCCACTCCCCAAGCGCCATCATCAGTAGCGCCAGCACCACTGCCGTTTTCATCACCGACATAATAATTTGAAAACGCGACCACCCAGCCGCTTGCATAACAATTAGTTCACTGCTTGAGGCAAGTGCACCAAGGCCAATCAGGCCACCAATCAGCGCAGCCATCGGGAAAAATACCACGATATCGCTTGGCATGCTGTAAATGGTATAGAGCATGGCACCAAGTAAATCATAGCTGCCACGACCAACCGAGCGCAGTTGCTCAATAAACTTAATAAGCGTATTGATCCCCACAAAAACTAATAGCGCGAAACCTGTGGTTTGTAAGATGCTACGCCCTAAGTACCAATCTAGCGTCTTCATCATGCCGTCGTCTCCCGTTTCATAAATACCGAGCGAACCCACACACCAAAAGGTCTTCCTTTCGCAATTAAATAAACGCCAATAAAGAGCACACTTAAATGGATCCACCAGAGACCGACTGAGGCTGGTACTTTTTCTTCAGCTAACAGAAACTTGCCGGCATTGAGTAAAATGAAATAACCCAAATATAGCGTAATTGCTGGCACGAGCTTAGCGAACTTGCCTTGTCTTGGGTTAACCACACTCAGAGGCACAGCCAATAGAGTGAGTAACAAAATGGAAATAGGCACCGACAATCGCAACTGAAATTGCGCTTTTGCTTCTGGCGTATCCATTTCAAGTAACTGTAAGCTTGGAATAGCCTCTAATTTACGGCGCTGGTGTTCAATTTCTTGTTCTTTAATTTGCACTTGGTAAGTACCAAATTCAGTGCGATTAAGTGCTTGGCTGAAGCCATCAGTCTCGTAACGCTTACCTTCATGAAGGAGTAATTGCTGCTCACCACTATCAAGCTCAATCACTTCACCTTTTTGCGCATACACTAAACGAGCGGCTTGATTTGAGTCCTTCTCGGGCAATTGCGCGACAAACACTTTGTCTAATTCGCGGCCTTGTTCGCTAATGCCGTGAACAAATACCACCGCTTTTTCATTGCCCGTTTGCTGAAATCTACCGGCTCTGAGAGTAGAAAGCCCCGACTCCGCATCGGCTTGCTCTCTTAATTGGTACTCTTTTTCGCTCGCCCAAGGTGCAATATACATACTCACACAAGCGGCCAGTAATGCAAAAAATACACTAGAGACTAAAGTCACCCTAACGACATACCACTCACTGACCCCGCAGGCGCGCAGTACCGTCATTTCACTGTCGGCGTAGATGCGACTATAGGCTAAGATGATCCCAAGAAAGAGACTAAGCGGTAAAATATATCCGGCCAACTGTGGCAGTTTCAACGCAAGCATAGCAAGTACTAACTTACCCGGTATACTCCCTTCAGACGCTGAGCTCAGAATGAGTACAAACTTTTGTGACAAAAATATTGTCATTAAGGTGAGAAAAACCGCAACCTGAGATTTTAGTACTTCACCCGTTAAATAGCGGAAAATAAGCAATGTTCGTCCCTATAAAACGTCTTGTTTCACTGGAATAGTGGGAAAAATTGAGTAAACTGATTATTTTAGTCACTTTATTATATGTCAATGCGCCGGAATATCCTACCTAAGGTTAAAGCATATTCATGACTTTAATGTAGGAAAGTGTGCTGGCATAAAAAGTTCAAAATGACATGACAAAGACTCAGGAGTCGCAATGGAATTCAGCGTTAAAAGTGGTAGTCCAGAGAAACAGCGTAGCGCATGTATTGTTGTAGGTGTATACGAGCCACGCCGTCTCTCACCAATTGGTGAACAGCTGGATAAAATAAGCGAAGGCTATATCTCAAATTTACTCAGACGTGGTGATCTTGAAGGCAAACCAGGACAAGTTCTACTTCTTCATCATGTACCAAATGTACTAAGCGAACGCGTTTTGTTAGTGGGTTGTGGTAAGGAAAGAGAGCTCGACGATAAACAATACAAACAAATTATCTCTAAGACCATCAATACGTTAAATGAAACGGGCTCAATGGAAGCGGTATGTTTTCTGACTGAGCAACATGTTAAAGGTCGTGATACTTACTGGAAAGTTCGCCAAGCGGTCGAAACCACGCAAGATTGCCTGTATACCTTTAATCAACTAAAAAGCAAAAAGAGTGAGGCTAGACGCCCGCTACGTAAAATCGTCTTTAACGTACCAACGCGCCGTGAATTAACAATCGGTGAAAGCGCGATTGAGCACGGTCTTGCTATCGCCGCTGGCAGTAAGCTGTGTAAAGACGTTGCGAATATGCCACCAAATATCTGCAATCCTCGTTATTTGGGGGAGCAAGCACAACAGTTGGCCGAAGACTTTGATAACGTTACCGTAAACCTTGTTGGTGAACAAGAAATGGAAGAGCTAGGTATGCACTCATACCTAGCGGTTGGCCGTGGTAGTCGCAACGAGTCAGTGATGTCGGTTATCCACTATAACGGTGGTGACGAAGGCCAAGCACCAATCGTATTCGTGGGTAAAGGCTTAACATTTGACTCGGGTGGTATTTCTATCAAGCCTGGCGAAGCGATGGATGAAATGAAATACGACATGGGCGGAGCTGCGGGCGTGCTTGGCTTAATGCGAGCCATCGTACAAATGCAACTGCCACTTAATGTAATTGGTGTTTTAGCTGGCTGCGAAAATATGCCAGGGGGCGATGCTTACCGTCCCGGCGATATTTTAACCACTATGTCCGGTCAAACCGTTGAAGTACTCAATACGGATGCCGAAGGCCGCTTAGTACTGTGCGATGCGCTAACTTACGTTGAAGCATTCGAGCCGGAAACCGTTGTCGATGTTGCGACATTAACGGGGGCATGTATTGTTGCGCTTGGTAGCCATGCGACAGGTCTTTTATCTAACCATAACCCGCTTGCCCATGATTTGCTAAAAGCGTCAGAGCAAAGTGGCGACAGAGCGTGGCAACTACCACTTTGGGATGATTATCAAGAACAACTTGAAAGCCCATTTGCTGACTTTACGAACTTAGGTGGTCGCGCAGCTGGCACAATTACAGCCGCGTGTTTCTTGTCTAAATTTACTAAAAAGTACAACTGGGCGCATTTAGACATCGCAGGTACTGCATGGCGCAGCGGCAAGAACAAAGGCGCTACAGGTCGTCCTGTGCCTATGCTGATGCAATATTTACTTAACCGCGCCAATATCACGGACGCACAGCAAGACTAATAGTCTGGTCGCGACACTTAACAAGCATAAGTCGCGACATAAAGTCGCTGCTACACAAGGTTAACCCAAACCGTAGCAGCGGGTTTACCCCGCGACTATATCCCGCGCCAAATTAAGACTACAAAGCAACTAAACCACCTCAGCAAGCGCTTCCCACCGCTTGCCATATTTTATTCTTCTTCTCTTGGTTCTTGATTGATGGTATTGCCTTTATATGGCAGAATACAGGCTTATTTATGTGCATTTAAGTGGCGCTATAATTAGTTTTAAACTAAGCCGCGCATACTGATTTTCTTCGTCTACGCTATCACGGTAAACAAGATTACAGATATTGAGCAGCTGTGGAGCCTGTGGCAAACCTCAGTACTCCTCGCAATTGGTATTATTATCATGACTATCAAAGCGCGCTTTTACGTGTTAAAACAAAACGATGAGCCGGGGATTAGCGTTCCGGCTCATTTTGATCTGGCAGCACAAACTGCGGCGAGCTTATATCAAGCTGGACACCGTATCTTTGTTAACGTCGATAATACTGACGACGCTCATTTATTCGATGAGCACCTTTGGTGTTTTGACGCAGACAGGTTTGTGCCCCACAACTTACAAGGCGAAGGCCCCAAAGGCGGCGCACCGGTGGAAATTGGCACTATGCCTCCTGCTGCTCGTCGCCCCGTGCTCATTAATCTAGCTCGGGTCGTCCCTGACTTTATTCGTCGCTTTGAACAGGTGATAGATTTTGTGCCTGTTGAAGCCAGCGCTAAGCAAGCCGCACGAGAACGCTTTAAGCAACTTCGTGCACTTGGCGCAACAATTTCCACTGAAGACATTGAGAAATAGCATTTTTAGGGTTCTGTGTAATGGATAAAACCTACAATCCACAAGATATTGAACAGTCTTTGTATCAAGACTGGGAGTCAAATGGCTACTTTAAGCCATCAGGTAATGGTGACGCATATTCGATTATGATCCCACCGCCGAATGTCACAGGTAGTCTACACATGGGCCACGCGTTCCAAGACACTATCATGGACACTTTGATCCGCTATCAGCGTATGAAGGGCAAAAACACGTTATGGCAAGTGGGTACTGACCACGCTGGTATCGCCACTCAGATGGTGGTTGAGCGCAAGCTTGCAGCCGAAGAAGGTAAATCACGCCATGATTTAGGCCGTGACGAATTCATCAATAAAATCTGGGAATGGAAAGAGCAATCAGGTGGCACAATCACCAAACAGTTACGCCGTTTAGGTGCGTCTGTAGATTGGGATAGAGAACGTTTTACGATGGATGACGGCCTGTCTGAAGCTGTAAAAGAAGTATTCGTTCGCCTATATCAAGATGACTTAATCTACCGTGGTAAGCGTCTAGTAAACTGGGATCCTAAATTACACACTGCGATTTCTGATTTAGAAGTTGAGAATAAAGACAAGCAGGGCCATATGTGGAATTTGCGTTATCCACTTGCGGATGGC
Source organism: Pseudoalteromonas sp. GCY (assembly GCF_016695175.1). Classification (NCBI taxonomy): domain Bacteria; kingdom Pseudomonadati; phylum Pseudomonadota; class Gammaproteobacteria; order Alteromonadales; family Pseudoalteromonadaceae; genus Pseudoalteromonas; species Pseudoalteromonas sp. GCY. Next base: position 779,853 of record NZ_CP068023.1, on the reverse strand, counting down.
GTAACCACCAAAGATGGTAAAGACTACATTATCGTAGCAACCACTCGCCCAGAAACCATGCTTGGTGACACTGGCGTTGCAGTAAACCCTGATGATGAACGTTACCAGGACTTAATTGGTAAAGAAATTCTACTTCCTATCGTCAACCGTCGCATTCCTATCGTTGCCGATGAACATGCGGATATGGAAAAAGGCACGGGCTGCGTAAAAATCACGCCAGCACACGACTTTAACGATAACGAAGTTGGTAAGCGCCATGAGCTGCCAATGATCAATGTGTTCAACAAAGACGCGGCAGTTCTGAATACGGGTGAGTGCTTTACTTTTGATGGTAAGCCACTTGAAGCGATGGATGCACCAATTCCTGAGCGTTTCCACGGCCTTGACCGTTTCGATGCGCGTAAGCAAATCGTTGACGAGTTTGAGCAGCTTGGTCTACTTGAGAAAATCGACGATCACAGTCTAACCGTTCCTTACGGCGACCGCTCTGGCGTAGTTATCGAGCCACTACTTACCGATCAGTGGTATGTTCGCGTTGCCCCTCTTGCAGAGCCTGCGGTAAAAGCGGTAGAAGATGGTGATATTCAATTTGTACCTAAGCAATACGAGAACATGTACTTCTCTTGGATGCGTGATGTTCAAGACTGGTGTATTTCACGTCAGCTTTGGTGGGGCCACAGGATCCCGGCGTGGTATGACAGCGAAGGTAATGTATATGTTGGTCGTGACGAAGCAGAAGTTCGTCAAAACCATAACTTTGATGCAAATGTGACGCTGACCCAAGATGAAGACGTACTAGACACTTGGTTCTCTTCTGCACTTTGGACTTTCTCAACGTTAGGTTGGCCTGAAAACACGGAAGATCTAAAGGTATTCCACCCTTCAGATACCTTGGTCACTGGTTTCGACATTATCTTCTTCTGGGTAGCTCGCATGATCATGATGACCATGCATTTCATCAAAGATGAAGATGGTAAACCTCAAGTTCCATTTAAGACCGTTTATGTGACTGGCCTTATTCGCGATGAAAATGGCGATAAGATGTCTAAGTCAAAAGGTAACGTGTTAGATCCACTAGACATGATTGATGGTATCGATCTTGAGAGCCTAGTGACTAAACGTACTGGCAACATGATGCAGCCACAGCTTGCGGCAAAAATCGAGAAGAATACGCGCAAAACATTTGTCGATGGTATTGAAGCACACGGTACTGACGCATTGCGTTTCACTCTTGCAGCAATGGCATCAACGGGACGTGATATCAACTGGGATATGAACCGTCTCGAAGGTTACCGTAACTTCTGTAACAAGCTGTGGAATGCTAGCCGTTATGTATTGATGAACACAGAAGAACAAGACTGTGGCTTCAACGATAACGAAAAAGTGTACTCTCTAGCGGATCGTTGGATTTTAGGTCAATTCCAAAATACGGTTAAGGTGTTCTCTGAGCACTTAGATAACTATCGTTTTGACCTTGCGGCAAACACTATTTATGAGTTCACGTGGAACCAATTCTGTGACTGGTATCTAGAGCTAACTAAGCCAATTCTATTTAAAGGCAATGAAGCGCAGCAGCGTGGTACACGCCATACGCTTATCACCGTGTTGGAAGGCTTACTTCGTTTGATGCACCCACTAATGCCTTATATCACAGAGACAATCTGGCAACGTGTAGCACCAATCGCAGGTGTCGAAGCGAAGACGATTATGCTTGAAGCGTTCCCTGTATTCGACGAAAGCAAAGTTGATGCGCAAGCGATGGCAGACCTTGAGTGGGTGAAGCAGTTTATTATTGCTATTCGTAATATTCGTGGTGAAATGGACATCAGTCCAAGCAAGCCGCTAAACGTGTTACTTACTGGTGCCAGCGAAGATGACAAACGTCGCCTAGATGAAAACCAAGCTTTCTTAAGCGCACTGGCAAAACTGGAAACGGTAGACTTGCTTGCAAGCAAAGACGAAGCACCAGCTTGTGCGACTGCATTTATCGGTGACCTTGAAATCATGATCCCAATGGCAGGTTTGATCGATGTAGAAGCAGAGCTTGCGCGTATTGCTAAGCAGCTTGAAAAAGCAGAAAAAGGTCTTGAGCAGGTTGAAAAGAAACTCGCAAACGAAAAGTTTGTAAGTAATGCACCTGAAGCGGTACTTGCTAAAGAGAAAGCAAAATTAGCTGAGTTTAGCGATGCAAAAACGAAGCTACTTGAACAAAAAGCAAAGATAGAAAGCTTGTAATCGCTTTCTATCTTGGAAGGTTTTATACCACTGCAAGAATTAAAAAAGCCGCATATCGCGGCTTTTTTATTAACTGGTTAAAGTATTACTGTTGTTCGAATAGGCTATCAGTACTTAACCCTTCGTGTTGTAAAATATCCTTTAAGCGTCTCAACGCCTCAACTTGAATTTGCCTTACACGCTCTCTCGTTAGCCCGATTTCGCGACCAACATCCTCAAGTGTAGACGGTTCATAACCAAGCAAGCCAAAGCGTCTCGCTAGCACTTCTCGCTGTTTTGGATTTAACTCTCCAAGCCAGTCGACAATATGCTTATTAATATCGTTGCTCTGCACCTCGATTTCTGGACCACCGCCCTTTTCATCCGCGATAATATCAAGCAGTGCTTTGTCATTTTCACCACCGATAGGCGTATCAACCGAAGTGATCTTTTCGTTTAGACGCAGCATCTTACTGACTTCTTCGACAGGTTTGTCGAGACATTCAGCAATTTCTTCTGCGGTAGGTTCATGATCCAACTTTTGCGTCAATTCACGTGCTGTACGTAGATAAACGTTTAGCTCTTTGACAACATGAATCGGCAAACGAATGGTACGAGTTTGGTTCATGATAGCGCGTTCGATGGTTTGACGGATCCACCAAGTTGCATAAGTAGAAAATCTAAATCCACGTTCTGGATCAAACTTTTCTACAGCCCGGATCAGACCTAAGTTACCTTCTTCAATGAGGTCAAGTAATGCCAAACCTCGGTTGTTATAACGACGAGCGATTTTAACCACCAATCTCAAGTTACTCTCTATCATCCGTTTACGTGAAGCTTCACAGCCCTTTAACGCTTTACGCGCAAAGTAAACTTCTTCTTCTGCACTGAGTAGTGGGGAAAATCCAATTTCACCTAAATAGAGTTGAGTGGCATCTAAGTTTTTAACCACTTCATCTTTGGCAAAAACTTCTTCGTCGTCTTCGAGGTCTTCAAGTAATTCATCTTTCGGTTCGTCAATATTATCATCGTCGAGCTTGTCTAACTCTGGAGCTGATTTTGTAGGTAATTTTGCAGTGTGAGCCATAAGTATTCTCCCCAAGCGAATAAAAGTAAGGGTACTCGAACCAATCGATGTACTCGCATTACTTTATGGCAAGTATTTTGCCGGGTTTACAGCTTGACCTTTAAAACGGATCTCAAACCTAAGTGCCGTTTTAGAAGCATCTGTACTACCCATTTCGGCAATTTTTTCCCCAACTTTAACTTTTTGCTGTTCTCTGACGAGTAACTTAGCGTTGTGGGCATAAGCACTTAGGTAATCATCTGTATGTTTCAGGATGATTAAATTACCATACCCACGCAACGCACTCCCTGCATATACAACTACACCGCCAGCAGCAGCCTTAACTGAAGTGCCCGGTTTATTAGAGATCTCCAATCCCTTATAACCATTCTCTTTGACGGAGAACTTACGAGTCACCTTGCCTTCAGCAGGCCATTTCCATAGTACCTTATTATTAGACAAAGCCTTGGTACTAGTAGACTTTTGTGTGGCTTGTCTTTGAACATACTCTCGTTGATTTGGCTTATCAAGCTCTTTTTTGGGTGCTTTGTTACTTTTTTGTTTTAAAGACTGAGACTTGTGGTTTACTTTCGTGTATTTTGTGTTCTTTTTGTTTTTATTTCTGGGATACTCTAGACGTATAACCTGATCCGGGTAAATAGTGTACGGAGGCTTAATTTTATTGATTTTCGCAAGCGTTCTTATATCTTTATTAGCGCTAAATGCAATTGCAAATAAAGTATCGCCTTTTTTTACTTTGTAACGACTTCCGTTAATATTAATTTTATGTGTCGAAGTGGTCTTACCAGAGTGTAAAGTTGTTACAGGCGCAGGCGTATGATTCGACGAGCAGGCAACAAGCAGGCCGCTTAAACAAATCGATATGATGACCTGAGACTTGTGCATTACTTATATTTTCCAGTGCTACTATCAACGACTATCATATCAATCTAACTTAATTTTGCTTGGTTTTCACATTCTACTGGAAAAAATAGTTATATTTTATGGAGTTGTTTTTAAAGCCTACAAGTTAACCAACTTCGCCAGCGACTAAAGGCACAAAGCGTACAGGTGCTAGGGCGTGGCGAATAAACTGCTCGCCCTGTTTGACAAACAAGGTGAGTGTTTGCGCTTCAACCCCGATGGGAATGACCATGGCGCCGCCGTCTTCTAGTTGCGCCAACAACTCATCTGGAACAGATTGTGCCGCGGCAGTGACGATGATCCCTGTAAAGGGCGCCTTTGAAGCCCAGCCTTTCCAACCGTCACCGTGTTTCATCGTCACATTATATAAATCCAGCAAATGCAGCCTTCTGCGCGCTTGCCACTGCAGCGACTTGATCCGTTCAATGCTAAAGACCTGCTCAAACACTTGCGCCAGTATGGCGGTCTGATAACCAGAGCCCGTACCCACTTCCAAAATACGCCCTTTAACACCCACTTGCTTTAACACTTCTGTCATTTTTGCGACGATAAAAGGTTGTGATATCGTTTGCCCTTGACCAATAGGAAGTGCTGTATTTTCATATGATTTGTGTTTAAGCACTTCATCGACAAACAAATGCCTAGGCGTGTTAGCGATGGCACTGAGTACCACTTCATCTTCTACGCCTTGCTGTTTTAGCAGTTCCACTAGCGCATTGGCGCTGCCCTGATAATTACTCAGCACATACGCCTCTTAAGATAACCAGCTCGCCACAGCATCTAAGCTCTCGAACGCCGTCATATCAACCTTGAGCGGTGTGATAGCGGCATAACCGTTGTTTACAGCATGAAAATCCGTGCCTTCACCAGCGTCACTTTCATGACCTAAGGTGCCATACCAGTACACACTTCGGCCCCACGGGTCTATTTGTTCGGTCATGGTGTCCGCTTTATGACGTGAGCCTAATCGAGTTACTTTTATCCCTTTTAAGTCACTTAATGGAATATCAGGGACGTTGATATTAATGATTTGGTCTTTTGGTAGCGGGTGGTTTGCAAGCTTTTTAATGATCTCTACAGTGACATGTGCTGCAGTTTCATAATGAGCTTCATTTTTAGAGCAAAGAGAAACGGCAATCGCAGGTAAGCCTACATGTCGACCTTCAGTAGCCGCCGCAACAGTACCTGAGTACAGCGTATCATCGCCAAGGTTAGCGCCATTGTTGATCCCTGCAACGACTAAATCCGGCAGTTCATCCATCAGTTTGTTCACTCCAAGGTGAACACAGTCGGTTGGCGTGCCATTTACGGAGATAAAACCATTATCTAGCGTAGTCGCTCTGAGTGGGTTTAATAAGGTTAACGAGTTACTCGCACCGCTACAATTTCTGTCTGGACCAATGACGGTTACGTCCGCGATTTGTGATAACGCTTGATACAAGATAGCAATGCCCTTGGCGTGAACACCATCGTCATTACTCAATAGGATCTTCATTTTTCACCTCTTTTTCTTGTTAGACAATGAGTATCTCACTGCTGTATCGACTCTTCATGTTTATTAAACTTTTTACTGGCATCTTTATGGTTAACAAGCTCTCTGAGCAGCGCCGTGGCAAAAGTTCCTTTTGGTAAACTGAATTCAAGAGTTAGCGTAGTGTCGTCAGCCATACTCACCTTAAGCGCTTCGGGTATTAATCTAAGCGCTCTACGCTCATTTTTCATCCCAAATTCTGCCAATCCTTCGTGCCATTTAGCGAAAGGTGCCAACCATTCACGCTCTTGCGGCAACAAGCCCTTTTCACCTTTACCAACCAATGGCGCCGAAAGCAAAATGTCGCCATTCAGTAACCGCTCGATGAGTTCGCAATCAATCTCTGAGTCAAAAAAGGCGTTACTACCGCTCAGTAAAAAGATTTCACGGTGCCAAGTCGTTGCCAAGCCATGCTCTGCCACGCGGCGACTGACGACTTCGTTGAACAGATGAGAGCGAGCGGCTGAAAGCACCAGCCCTCTGAGCTTTTTATCGCGGATCTTTTCACCGTCAAATAGCCTATCTGCCATGGCTAAGTTGTGGCCATCATGACCAAAACGTTGTTCTCCAAAATAGTTCGGAACCCCTTGGCGTACAGCATTAATACGCGACAGAATATCAAGTGGAGCAGTCACGTTTCTGAGGGTAATGGCAAAACGATTACCCTTATGACAACCTGTTTTTAACTTTCGATTGTGCCGTATTTGTTGCACCACAAAAATAGAGTCACTATTTAATGCACTAAAGTCTACCGACTTTTTAATTGGCACCGGCACACTAAACCACTGCGTACATACTCCGTGCCTGTCTTTAATTCCTGCATAGCTGACATCTCGCGGTGAAATTTGGGCAAATTCTGCAAGCTTTTTAGCGACAAATGCTGTGTTTTCTCCCTTTTTAACTATCTGCAAGCAAACGTGCTCACCTTCGCCAGTAAAAGGAATATCTAAAATTTCTTCGACTCTAAAGTCTTCTGGTTGTGACTTATAATCGCCGTCAGATAACGGTTTGCCATAAAGATAATTGAGTGTCTTCATGCTTTTACCAATAGCACCACAGCATGGCTTGAGATCCCTTCTTTACGTCCTTCAAAACCAAGTTTTTCAGTGGTAGTTGCTTTAACATTAACTTGGTCTAGCTGCGCTTCACAGTCCGCAGCAAGGTTAGTGCGCATCGCATCAATATGTGGTCGCATCTTTGGTGCTTGTGCGACAATCGTGACATCGATATTGCCTATTTGATAGCCAAGCGCTTTCACTTGTTCCATCACGCGGCGTAATAAAATACGACTGTCGATATTTTCAAATTCACTCGCGGTATCAGGAAAGTGCTTACCAATATCTCCCAGCGCAAGCGCTCCCAACAAGGCATCACACAATGCATGAATTGCCACATCACCATCGGAATGAGCAATAAAGCCCTGTTCGTAAGAAATTTTTTCCCCACAAATCGTCAATGGGCCAGCTCCACCAAATTTATGAACATCAAATCCGTGGCCAATTCTAATCATGCTGTTTACCTTGTTGTTGAATTATAAACTCCGCCAGAGGTAAATCCTCCGGCGTCGTGATCTTAATGTTATCCGTACGCGCGGCAATGAGTTGGACTGGCTGATTTTGTAATTCCATTGCTGATGCTTCATCTGTGATATTTGCACCTTGAGAAAGCCCAAGCTCCAGCGCAGCCAATAACTCTTCATACCTAAACATTTGAGGCGTAAAAGCCTGCCATAACGACGCCCTAGGTACGGTTTCCTGTACCAACTCCGCACCGCGTTTAATGGTATCTTTAACCTTGGCAGCCAGTATGCCACCTTGCTGTTGGTTTATACATTGTGAAATCAGCTGATGAATATCGTCCAGCGCAACTAAAGGTCGAGCTGCATCATGAACTAACACCCAGTCAGGGCGACTTGGTGCTAACGCTTTTAGCGCCAATAAAACGGAGTCGGCACGTTCTTGTCCACCTTCACAATGGCTAAAACGGCTATCAGGTAGTAACGCCGATGAAAAATATCCATCTTCTTTGGAAACGGCGACCATAAATTGATCGACGCACTCAAGCCCGGCTAGTTTTTCCAGTGTGTGTACTAAAATCGGTTTACCTAATAGTGGAATATATTGTTTAGGCATCTGCGCCTGCATACGACTGCCAACCCCAGCTGCGGGGATGACGACTGCAAGTTTATCGTTTCTTTTCATGAGGTACTTTCGGTAATACACGGATAAAAGTTTCGCCGGGCTTAATCATGCCAAGCTCATGACGAGCACGCTCCTCAACCCCTTCAAGGCCGAGTTTTAAATCTTCGATATCCGCTTTTAATAATTTATTTCGTTTACTGAGGTTAGCATTGGTTTCTTGGTGCGATTTAACCACGGATTTTATCCGAGTGTAGTCCTCCACGCCATTGTGGCCGAACCAAAGTCTGTACTGAATAAATAGCGCTAAAACCAACAGCGCTAACTGAAAAAATCGCATTGCTTAATCCAAACTTCTGTTTTTTGAGTCGATTAGGATCACTGACTCATTTTTGTTTTTTGTACTTGTGGCCAATTAATTGAACTGGCAAGTAACATTTCTCTCAGCGTCAGCCTTCGTGGTACTACCGCTTTGCCAAAATACCAAGTATGACCACAACAAGCCGCTGTCATTAACGCTTTCGTCGGTTTTAGCAGTTGTACACACGCTTCATCACTTACTTGTAAGCTATTGCCATTAACACTAAACCAGCCAAATTGGTTGCAGTGCAATTTGTCAGCCTCACCCACTTGGTCGACACTGTCGAGCCTAACCGTTGTCCCCGTCGGTTCTGCGTATAGCACAGGAACCACCAGCCCCACTTTGACCTTAGTGGTAAAAAATGCTGCGTTGGCAGCGTCATCACATTTAGGCTGTGATTTTTGCTTTGCTAACCAACATCCATTGAAACTATCTAGCTCAAGCGGGACATCACCATGAATAATATGTGTGGCCGCGCGCTCAACATAATACGGCAGGCTGTTTAACAAACGCTGAAGGCGAGTATGATCGGAGAGTTCAGCAAGTTTCGGCAACTCTCTGGCATAAAATACGTTTACAAGCTCGGCAAATACAAGGCGAGATGCTTCGTCATACCAGATTGTATTTTGCTGTTGCTCCAAAACGCCTCCCGTCAATGCAATCTACTTTAGTAGACTGGTTTACATCCTTTATACACTAGCCATGTTTCAAATCAAAGCAAACTGCTCTGCTGTACTTGCTTACGGCTTGGTTCCTAATTTTGCTTGCCCCTCAGCCATAAATTGTACTACCGAACTACGTTTTTTTCCTATTAAGAAACTACCGTCAGTCAAAAACATAAAGTTCTGCCAACATCGCTTAAACACGTCAAAGCGGGTCTCGATTACATCATCTCGAGAGAGACAAAAATACACGGTGGTATTGGCTTGCCAATCAAGAAATTGCTCGATAGTTGCAGGAAATGCTTCTCCTGCTTCCCACGGCTGCTCCCAATTGAGGGTTTCTTGCCATGATTCCGCTTTACCAACCCAGTCTGTTTTATCAAAGAAATCAGGGTGATCTTTTTCGTTGCTTACCATAGTGCTCCAAAGCACCGCAGCGCGCGCCGCTGACATTGGTTTTATCAATGCCAGGTCAGATTCTTCGATTGGAAGATCTTTATGTTTGAAAACCCAAGCTTTCTTATAATCGTCCAGCGCAATATAATTCATCTTTAAACACCTTCAGTCTTAATGGCACGGATTATAACATTTCAGTCCGTCACGTACGGCTTTTATTTTTTGGAGCTTGAATTAGTGGATATCACACCTGGAATTTACCGCCACTACAAAGGAAAACTATATCGAGTGCATGCCTTGGCAACGCACAGTGAAACGCAAGAGAAGCAAGTGGTTTATCAAACCCTATATGGAGATATGAGTTTTTGGGTTCGACCACTTGAAATGTTTTTAGAAGACGTTATGGTCGAAGGCGAAGCGGTGCCTCGCTTCACCTTAATCGAAACCGAAGCAGGGTTGGCAGCGAAAAGCTGATTGTGGCAAGATGAGCCTATCTCATCTGACCACAAGAAGTTGAATTATGTTTAAAGGTACTGATCAATATATTGCTACCTCTGCTCTACAACAGGCCGTGAATGCGGCCATCGTTTTAGAAAAACCACTCCTAATTAAAGGTGAACCTGGTACAGGCAAGACCTTACTCGCCGAAGAACTGGCAAAAAGTTTAGATACCGAACTAATCCAATGGCATATAAAGTCAACAACCAAAGCCCAGCAAGGGCTTTACGAATACGATGCGGTCTCGCGTTTACGCGACAGTCAACTTGGCGATCCTCGCGTTAATGACGTTGGCAATTACATCATCAAAGGTAAGCTGTGGCAGGCGTTTACCGCCACAAAGCGCCCCGTTCTGCTGATTGATGAAATCGACAAAGCCGATATTGAGTTTCCCAATGATCTACTGTTAGAGCTCGATAAAATGGAGTTTCATGTCTACGAAACTAACGAGCAAGTAAAAGCCAAAGTTCGCCCCATAGTGATTATCACTTCAAACAATGAAAAAGAGCTACCAGATGCCTTTTTACGCCGCTGCTTTTTCCACTACATCGACTTTCCGAGCAAAGAAGAGATGCAGCAAATAGTAGACGTGCATTTTCCGCATATTAAAGCGAATTTAGTGCAACGAGCACTCGAAAGCTTTTTCCAATTACGCGACACACCAAACCTAAAGAAAAAGCCAAGCACGAGTGAGCTACTCGACTGGCTAAAACTATTATTAGCGGAAGATATTTCCCCTGACGCGTTGCATGACAAATCTAACCAAGGTGGCCTAATGCCGTTATTTGGTGCGCTACTTAAAAACGAGCAAGATGTTTCTTTGGTTGAGAAACTCGCCTTTATGAGCCGCCGCTGATCATGCTCATTGATTTTGTACTCACCCTTAGGCGTTACGGTATCAAAGCGAGCCTACGCGAATTACTAGACTGTTTAGAGGCGCTGGATAAAGAAGTTTGCTTTGCCGATCTGGACGGCTTTTACTTTTTGGCAAAAACCATCTTCGTGAAAGATGAAACCTTGTTTGATAAATTCGACCGTGCGTTTGCTGATTATTTTGAGGGGATAGAGTCAATAGACCTCTTCTCACAACTTCAACAGCAGCAACTTCCAGAGGATTGGCTGCGTAAAGAGTTTGAAAAATCGCTGTCGGAAGAAGAAAAAGCCAAATTGAACGCCATGGGTGGACTCGACAAGCTCCTTGAAACGTTAAAAGCACGCTTGGCAGAGCAACAAAAACGTCACGCAGGCGGTAATAAATGGGTTGGTACAGGTGGCACTTCGCCTTTTGGCGCTTACGGCTATAATCCTGAAGGGATCCGCATTGGCCAAGATGGAAACCGTCATCGCAGAGCAGTAAAAGTATGGGATAAACGGCAGTATCGCAATCTCGACAGTAATACCGACATCAGTAGCCGCAATATTAAGCTTGCACTCAAGCAATTGCGTAAATTTGCGCGCAGCGGAGCAAGTGATCAGCTCGACCTTAATGAAACTATTCGCGCTACCGCAAGACAAGGCGGCATGTTGGATGTGAAAATGGCTCCTGAGCGACATAACTCAGTGAAGGTATTGATGCTGTTTGATATTGGCGGCTCTATGGATGACCATATCCAGCTTTGCGAACAACTATTCAGTGCCGCACACAGTGAATTTAAGCACCTTGAGTTTTTTTACTTTCATAATTGCGTGTACGAACATGTTTGGCACGATAATAATCGTCGTGACAGCGAATTGCTTGATACTTATCAGCTAATTAACCGTTACGGCTCAGACTATCGACTAATATTTGTTGGTGACGCGACAATGGGCCCCTATGAAATCACCTACCCCGGCGGTAGCGTAGAGCATTGGAATCAAGAACCAGGAGCTACTTGGCTGAATCGTTTAACCAATCACTTTAGTAAGGTGGCTTGGCTTAACCCTCAGCCGCAAAGCTATTGGTCTTATTACCATTCGATAGAGCTAATAAATCAATTAATGCAAAATCGAATGTATCCGCTAACAATAGAAGGACTAAGTCAGGCGTTTAAAGAGTTAAGCTAGAGCAGTGCTGCTTGCAAGGTAAACACCTTGCAAGCAATGATGCGAAATTAGTCACTCGCTTCGATAGGTTCTAGTTGTAATTTTGAAGCAATCAGTACGGCTTGAGTACGATTATAGACACCCAACTTTCTGAAGATAGCGGTGATATGTGCTTTCACCGTTGCCTCTGAAATATTTAGCTCATAGGCAATTTGCTTATTCAGCAAGCCTTCGTGTAAATATTGCAACACTTTATATTGTTGCGGCGTGAGCGAGGCCACTTGTTGGGCAAGCTCTTTGTCTTCTCCTTCAAGTTCAGCCACTTTGTCTTTCATGCCTTCAGGCAACCACGTGTCACCTTCGAGCACTTGCTCTATGGCTTCGGTAATTTGTTCTACTGACGCCGCTTTTGGGATAAAACCCATCGCGCCGTATCCCATCACTTTAGAAATGATAGAAAGGTCTTCGCTTCCCGAAACCACAACAACTGGAAGACTTGGGTGATCCTCACGGATCCGAATTAGTCCATATAAATCACCATTGCCCGGCATATGTAAATCGAGCAGGAGTAGGTCTAGTTCTTCTTGTTGTTGTAAGACCGAGAGCGTAGTGTCAAAGTTTTCAGATTCGAATACCTCTAACCCTTCAAACTGCGCTTTTAGAGCCCCCTTAAGCGCCTCTCGAAATAGAGGATGATCATCCGCGATTAAAAACTGATACATGCTATGCTCCTAAAAAATCGGCTGTTATCGTAAAGATAACAGCCGTTATAGTATGTTTATATTAGGTCGCAATTCAAGTTATTCAGTTAACGATTCAATCTATTCTCGATTAATTCATCAACCACACTTGGATCGGCAAGTGTAGAAGTATCCCCTAACTGTTGATACTCGTTGGCCGCAATCTTACGCAAAATACGGCGCATGATTTTACCAGAACGGGTTTTAGGTAAACCTGGAGACCATTGGATCATGTCAGGGGTTGCAATTGGGCTTAGCTCTTTACGCACCCAATTTCTCACCTCTTTAGTTAACTCGTCAGATACCGTAACCCCTTCATTTGGCGTGATATAGACATAGATCCCTTGGCCTTTAATGTCGTGTGGATAGCCTACCACAGCAGCCTCAGCAACCGCTTCGTGAGCGACTAACGCACTTTCGATTTCAGCAGTACCGAGGCGGTGACCTGAAACGTTAAGTACATCATCCACGCGACCGGTGATCCAGTAGTAACCGTCTTCATCACGGCGACAACCATCGCCCGTAAAATAAACGCCCGGATAAGCCGAGAAGTACGTTTGTTCAAAGCGCTCATGGTCGCCATAAACCGTACGGGCTTGTGAAGGCCAGCTATCCAAAATCACCAGATTACCTTCGGTCGCGCCTGTCAGCGTATTACCTTCCGCGTCAAATAGTGCAGGAGCAATACCAAAGAATGGACGGGTCGCAGAACCCGGCTTAAGTGCAGTAGCGCCAGGTAGTGGCGTGATCATGATGCCGCCCGTTTCGGTTTGCCACCAAGTATCTACGATAGGACAATCACTATTACCAATTTGCTCATAATACCAAGACCAAGCCTCTGGATTAATTGGCTCACCGACCGAACCCAAAATACGTAAACTATCACGCTTAGAAGTTGCTGTCGGCTCGTCACCTTTCGCCATCAAAGCACGGATCGCGGTAGGCGCAGTATAAAGGATAGTAACACCATGTTTATCAACGATTTCACCCATGCGACCAGACGTTGGATAAGTTGGCACGCCTTCGAATACAACTTGAGTACAACCATTCACAAGTGGACCATAAGCAATATAACTATGACCCGTGATCCAACCCACATCCGCGCTACACCAGTAAATATCATCTTCTTGAAGGTCGAATACATACTCATGGGTCATTGATGCATACACTAGGTATCCACCCGTAGTATGCACTACCCCTTTCGGCTGACCGGTAGAGCCCGAGGTATAAAGAATAAAGAGCGGATCTTCCGCATTCATCATTTCAGGTTCACATTCGGCTGGTTTATCAGCAACTAATTCATGCCACCATACATCGTGAGCATTCCATTCAACATCGCCACCTGTTAATTGATGTACAATCACATGCTCGATAGTGGTAACGCCAGCTTGCGCTACCGCTTCATCAACATTTGCCTTAAGCGGCACACAATTACCACCGCGACGACCTTCATCTGAGGTGATGACAACTTTGGCGCCAGAATCTTTGATACGGTCTGCAATCGCTGAAGGTGAAAAGCCACCAAACACAACGGAATGGATAGCACCAATTCTTGCACAGGCCTGCATGGCATAAATTGCTTGTGGAGTCATCGGCATGTAAATAGCGACGCGGTCACCCTTTGTAACGCCTAAACTTTTAAGACCATTGGCAAGCTTTGCGACTTCATCGTGTAGCTGTTGGTAGGTAATATTTTCTGTTTGTTCTGGGTTATCACCTTCCCAAATCAACGCAACCTTATCGGCGCGCTTTTCGAGGTGTCTATCGATACAGTTATAAGAGGCATTTAGTACGCCGTCTTCATACCATTTAATATTGATATGGCCTTTATCAAATGAGGTATTTTTAACTTTACTGTAGGGTTTGAACCAATCTAAACGTTGACCGTGCTCTTTCCAAAACTCTGCGGGGTCATCAACCGACTTTTGATATAGTTCTTGATATTGCTCGTCGTTGATTAATGCTGCGTTCTTGATTTTTTCAGGAACTGGATAAATGCTCTGTGACATAGTCATCTCCATTATATTTAGAGGTCTAGGTCTGCTAGACACGCTTTTCCTAAGGATCACCCAGCCTTGGGTGTTTAAGTATTAGACCTTAGTTGTAGAACAGCTGCAAACGTAAAAGTTTCATACAACTTACCGGCTGTACCTAATTCAAACGTTATGATCGCGTTATCCTCCGCTCATTTACTGTATGCCACCTTAGTCTAATAGACCAATAGGTAATTGAGTAAAAACCAACCTTAAACAACAGTTAGTGATGATTAATATGAATATCGGCTGCTGCCAACTGCAAAGCACAGCTATTGAGGAACTGGATTATGACAACGAATAACATTAATAAAAAACTGCTCGCAGTTGCTATCAGTAGTCTCTGCGCTCTTCCTGCCACTGCGGCTGAGATTGGCGATACTAAAGTTAACTATGGTGGTTATATCAAGCTTGATGCCATTTGGAGTGACTTTTCTGACGGCGCGCTGGGTGCGCAAAATATCGGCCGAGACTTTTACGTTCCTGGTACGACTCCGGTCGGGGTTAACTCAGATAGCGACGCTGTATTTGATATGCACGCTCGTCAATCTCGCTTTAGCTTCGGGACCGATACTAAGCTTGATGATGGCAGCAGTATCAAGACTAAAATCGAGCTAGACTTTATTTCTACATCTGGAGGCAATGAGCGTGTTAGTAACTCCTACTCACCTCGTATTCGCCAAGCCTTTGTGAGCTACAAGGGCTTCTTGTTCGGTCAGGCTTGGTCAAACTTCCAAAATGTTAGTGCGCTACCAGAGACTTTAGATTTCGTCGGCCCAGCTGAAGGCACCGTTTTCGTGCGCCAAGCCATGGCAAAATACACCACGGGAAACTGGTCTTTCTCTATTGAAAACCCAGAAAGCACAGTTACCACTGCAGATAGTGGCCGTGTCGTCACTGACGACGCTAGCATGCCTGATTTCACAGCACGTTACACACATAATGCTGATTGGGGTCATATTGCGGTAGCGGCACTTGCGCGCCAAATTACCTATAAAATCGGTGGAGCTGATGAGTCTGAAAGCTCATTTGGGGTCAGTGCATCTGGTCGTGTTAATTTCGGTGACAATAACTTGAAATTTATGCTGACCCAAGGTCAAGGGCTTGGTCGTTACGTAGGACTAAACATTGCTAATGGTGCGGTATACGACGGTAACTCGTTACATGCAATTGACTCGACGTCGGGCTTTATTGCTTATCAACATAGCTGGAATGATCAGTTCCGTTCAACATTCTTATACTCATTCTTTAATGCTGATAACGAAAGCGATTTGCTAGCGGTAACTGGCGATCCGACAAAATCAAGTATGAGTTACAGCGCAAACCTACTTTATTCACCCGTGAAAAAACTTACCTTTGGTGCTGAATATAAGATGGGTACTCGGGAAACAGAAAGCGGCCTCGAAGGTGATTTAGACAGACTGCAACTTTCAGTGAAGTACGTGTTTTAAAGGTTTTGTTATTTTAATAGATTAGTACCAATTCACTTCCTAACTGCGGCCTATTGGCCGCTTTTTTATTGTTGGTCGCGACATAAAGTCGCTGCTACGATGTTTTTCGCGACATAAAGTCGCTGCTACGATGTTTTTCGCGACATAAAGTCCGCTGCTACGATGTGTTTTTTCGCGACATAAAGTCGCCGCTACGATATATTTTTTCGCGACATAAAGTCGCTGCTACGGCGTGTTTCTTCGCGACATAAAGTCCGCAGCTACGGCGTGTTTCTTCGCGACATAAAGTCGCTGCTACGATGTTTTTTTTCGCGACATAAAGTCGCTGCTACGGCGTGTTTTTTCGCGCCATAAAGGCGCTGCTACGACATGTTTTTTCGCGACATAAAGTCCGCTGCTACGGTGTGTTTTTTCGCGACATAAAGTCCGCTGCTACGATGTGTTTCTTGGCGACTTAAAGTCGCTGCTACGATGTGTTTTTTCGCGCCATAAAGTCGCTGCTACGATGTGTTTCTTGGCGACTTAAAGTCGCTGCTACGATGTGTTTCTTCGCGACATAAAGTCCGCTGCTACGATGTGTTTCTTGGCGACTTAAAGTCGCTGCTACGGTGTGTTTTTTCGCGACCTAAAGTCGCTGCTACGATGTGTTTCTTCGCGACATAAAGTCCGCTGCTACGATGTGTTTCTTCGCGAAATAAAGGCGCTGCTACTCGTGGGGTTTCATCGTCTAACGTTTGTGACCATATCGCGCCAACAAAAAACCCCGCTGGTTGGCGGGGTTTTATAATCATCTCCAAAGCATCATCTTATTGTGCTTTTGAATCCTTCATATAATCAAAGAACTTGCTGTCTGGTGATAACACCATAACGTCATTCTTATCTTTAAAGGTATTTTTATATGCTTCAAGCGAACGAACAAACCCAAAAAACTCAGGGTCTTTATTATATGCTTTAGCGTAAATGTTTGCCGCCGTTGCATCACCTTGACCACGAACTGCGCGAGCATTACGCTCAGCATCTGCAAGCATGACTGTCACTCGACGGTCAACATTAGCACGGATGGTCTCCGCCTTCTCTTGGCCCTCAGAACGGTGCTCTTTTGCCACAGCTTGACGCTCCGCACGCATACGCTGGTAGATTGAGTTACTTACTTCGTTAGGTAGGTTAATTTGCTTAACACGGACATCAAGTACTTCAATCCCAAGCTCAGTTGCACTTTCAGACGCTTGAACTAACGCTTCTTCCATTAGCTCGCTACGTTCACCAGATACTATCTCTTTGATAGTACGCGAACCGAAGTTTGTTCTTAGACCGTTATTGACCTTTTGTTTTAGTAGCGTTTCAGCATATTGCTTATCGCCACGCGCACGTAGGTAATAAGAGCTAAAATCGTTTACGCGCCACTTTACATACGAATCCACAATTAAGTCTTTTTTCTCGCTCGTTACAAAGCGATCAGGTTGACCATCAAGTGTTTGGATACGTGCATCTAATTTACGTACTTGGCTAAAGAAAGGCACTTTCAGGTGAAGGCCAGGTTCATATACCAACGCATCGCCATTCTCATCTTTTTGTACCTTGCTAAATAGCAATACAATCGCTCTTTGACCTTCGTTTACTACAAAGATGCCTGAGAAAGACATGATCACGGCAGTGACTAATAGAAGTAGACTAAAATTCTTCATATTGATTATCTCCCGTTACCAAATCTGTCGCGATTAAATCTATCACCGCCTGAATTGACAGAACTATTTTGCTGCTGGTTACCTTCAATCCTTTGACGAAGTTGCTCTATTTCACTTTGATTTGGTAAACGAACTGGTGACGAAGCATTGTTATGTGATTGCATAATCTTATCAAGCGGTAGATACAACATGTTATTACCACCTTCAACATCAACCAATACCTTTGAGCTTCGACCTAAAACTTGCTCCATCGCATCAATATATAAGCGTTTACGCGTTACTTCTTTCGCCGCTTGGTATTCTGGCAGTAACTTTTCAAAGCGCTCCACTTCACCTCGAGATTCAAGGATAATACGTTCGCGATAAGCTTCTGCTTCTTGCGTCATTCGAGTCACTTGACCACGCGCACGCGGTTCAATTTCTTTCGCATAAGCTTCTGCTTCACGGATAAAGCGCTCTTCATCTTCTTGCGCAGCAATCGCATCATCAAATGCGTCTTTTACTTCTGAAGGAGGACGCGAGTCTTTAAAGTTAACGTCTGTAACAATCAAACCAAGATTGTATGGTTCGATAATACTGTTTAGCTCTTCCCAAGTGCGCTGACGAACCACTTCACGACCCGTAGTTAACACTTGATCCATGCGAGAATGACCTACAACGTAACGTAGAGCACTGTCTAGCGCTTGTTGTAAGCTGTGGTCAGCATCGGTCACACTAAAACGATAAAGCGTTGGATCTACAACACGATATTGCACTTCAAACTCAACGCTTACTACGTTTTCGTCTTCCGTAAGCATAAAGCCAGACGCCGACAATGAACGTACCGCTTCAATATCTACAGGAATAACACGCTCGATAAACGTGGCTTTCCAACGCAGACCCGGCTCAGCAATACGGTCAAATTTACCAAATTGCAACACGATGCCGCGCTCAGCTTCTTTTACAGTGTAAATACCACTTAGTGCCCATACGATGGCTGCGATAATAAGTATAAAGACGAAACCAGCACCGCCTAATCCGCCATTACCACCTTTCCCCGGCTTACCGCCGAAAATACCGCCGAATTTATTACCAAATTTACGGAATACTTCATCTAGATCAGGTGGGCCTTGATCCCGCCCTCCGCGGTTTTTCCACGGATCGTTATCATTGCCATTATTACCCGGTTCGTTCCAGGCCATAGCTATACTCCATTGTTATTTAAATGAATTAGGTTAAATCTAACAAAATTCGAGCGACTCTCATATAAAAATACGCTCGAAATTGACGATTTTTAACTACCAACGACCAAATCATTGAGATTTCGCCCGAATTCCTTATTGAGCTTTTCCCATTCGATTTTTGGCATTCTTACCGAAACAAGCCAGTTGCCTTGCTCGTCGTAGCCTTTTTCATCCACGGCATTGAGCTCAAATAGCGCACCTCGTAAACGCCCAAGCGCGGGAGGTACGGCAAGCTCAGCTGTGAAAACGGTTTTTGCCAACAACTCTTTAACGGCGTCGAATAGCAACGAAATCCCTTCTCCAGAGTGGGCACTTAACCACACTCTGATCGGCTTTCCTTCATCGTCCCTATCTATTCTAGGCGCAACTTCGTCCATTAGATCAATTTTGTTGTAGACTAAAAGTTGAGGAATGTCATTGGCTTCAATTTCCTCTAGAACCAATTGTACCTGTTCTATGTTTTCTTTTCTTCTCGGATCTGCAACATCGATGACATGAAGCTGTAAATCCGCCTCACGAGTCTCTGTCAAAGTCGCCTTAAATGCTGCTACCAAGTCATGAGGTAAATGACGAATAAAACCTACTGTATCTGCTAAGATAACGGGCCCAACATCATCGATTTCTATCTTTCTTAGCGTAGGATCAAGCGTTGCGAACAATTGGTCCGCAGCATATACATCCGCATCCGTAATTTTGTTAAACAGCGTCGATTTACCCGCATTGGTGTAGCCTACCAGAGAAACGGTTGGGATCTCGTTACGACTACGCGCTCGACGCCCTTGCTCACGCACAATGGCCACTTTGTCCAATCGTTTGCGAATACTCTTAATTCGCTCTCTTAGTAACCGTCTATCGGTTTCTAATTGGGTTTCACCAGGACCACGTAAGCCGATCCCCCCTTTTTGCCTTTCTAAGTGCGTCCATCCTCGAATTAAGCGCGTAGAGATATGCCTTAGCTGAGCAAGCTCAACCTGCAATTTACCTTCGTGGGTACGGGCTCTTTGCGCGAAAATATCTAAGATCAGCGTTGTCCTATCTAACACTCGGCACTTACAAACGCGTTCTAAATTGCGCTCTTGTGAGGGACTGAGTTGGTGGTTAAATATGATGACATCTGCGTTGTGGATGTTGACAATCTCGGCAATTTCTTCAGCTTTACCCGTTCCGACAAACAACTTTGCATGTGGTGCTTGACGGCTGCCTTGCACAACCGCCACACTACTAACACCAGCAGAAGAAACTAGCATTTCCAATTCACGTAGATCTTCGCGATCTCCTTCGTGAGGAAATTCTATATGAACCAAGACTGCCTGTTCGCCGGCTTCATAACGGTCAAACAAGCATTAAGCTCCTACTAATAAGAATTAATAATTACCTTCTTCACCTTGGTCGCCCGCTTCACTTCCGGTTGCATTTTGGAAGTTAACCGCACGAGCTGGAACCACAGTGGAGATGGCGTGTTTGTAAACCATCTGGTTTACTGTGTTTTCAAGCAAAATCACAAATTGGTCAAATGACTGGATCTTGCCCTGTAATTTAATGCCATTCACTAAAAAAATTGAGACAGGAATGCGCTCACGACGCAAGACATTCAAAAATGGGTCTTGTAAAGATTGGCCTTTTGCCATTTTCTTATCCTTCGTTTTAGGTGTTATTATGTCAGGTCGTTGATTTAATCAGAACACGCTGATTTAACAACTACTATTAGCTTAGCGAAGTTAGAACACGTTGCAAGTTTTCTTGACTATCGGTGTCAAGCCAAGTCACATCTTGCCACCCCCTCAGCCAAGTTAATTGCCGCTTCGCCAGTTGTCTGGTCGCTGCGACGCCTTTGAAAACCATTTCGTTATAATCGCACTCGCCAGCTAAATACTCCCACATTTGCCGATATCCGACACAGCGAATAGAAGGCAAATCAGGGTGTAAATCTTTACGTTGATATAAGGCCAAAACTTCATTTTTAAAGCCTTCATCCAACATTATTTTAAATCTTTTCTCTATACGTTCATGTAAGACTTTTCGGTCATTTGGCGCAATCGCAAATTGATGAAACTGATACGGCAATGCATCCTGTTTGCTTTGCTGCAATTGAGTCATCGTTTCACCGCTAATGCGATAAACTTCCAAAGCGCGGTTGATGCGTTGCGAATCGTTTTCGCTGATTTTAGCCGCAGCTTCTGGGTCAATCTCTTTTAACTGTTGATGCAGCGCAGGCCAACCCTTTTGTTCGGCTTCGCGCTCCAATACCGCTCTAATTTCGGCATTAGCCTCTGGTAATGGCGACAGGCCTTCAATCAAGCCTTTAAAGTACATCATCGTGCCACCCACTAAAATTGGCACCTTGCCACGCTGATGAAAATCATCAATTAGTTTAATAGCATCAGCACGAAACTCAGCAACCGAATAGCTTTGTGCAGGGTCAATAATATCAATTAGGTGATGTGGTGCCAGAGCTTGCTCTTGTGCGCTCGGCTTTGCCGTACCGATATCCATCCCTTTGTACACTAACGCCGAGTCTACACTGATGATTTCGGTATTTAACGCTTGGCATAACTCTATGGCCAACGCGGTTTTGCCCGCTGCTGTCGGTCCCATTAGGGTAATGACAGGTAACTTGTTCACATCTAACCTACTAATAAACTGCACTAATCTCGTATTATAGCTGATAGTACATGGTAATTAATACCTACTTAGGCACGAATTACTGCGAACTTAAAAAACTGACCAACTTCTGGGCGTCAATTGTAACCGCACTTTTATGAATACGAGCCAAACATGAGGCTTTTGAAAGTAATTTTTCTTTAACTAAATCAAAATGCTGGCTATCGAAATAGCTACTGGGTGTTGAGACTTCTAGCCACTGTAACCAATCTTGGAGTTCAGCATCTGAGCTTGGTTCCATCATCAGCTTAGAAATTTCACCAACATCTATACTATAGAGCGACACTGGCAATTTTTTAACTAAAATATGGCCATCAAAAATTTCAATCGCAAACCCTAAAATTGCCAACCAAGTTTCACGCTGCTGCAATGCTTCCAGCGCGGCTTTATCTAACTTGATGCGCACAGGTAACAGCAGCGCTTTGCCTTGCAATGTGCCATCTTGCTCAATTTGCATTTGCCAATATGGCAACAGCCCCTGCCTACAATCACCAAACAACAACTGATTGTCTTGCTCAAGCATGACTTTACCTTGCGGCAACAACATCCAGCTAGATTTACTGGCGGATACAGGGACGCTACTTACTTCACTTGACGGTAATGCAGCTTCTTCAATTTGATCGAAGTGCTGCATCTGTTGATGTGATAGCCCTTGATAGAGCAGGTTTACATTCACCTGCTTTTTGCCGCCACCTGTTGCACCGCCATAATTACTTCGACCGCTACCTGAGGCTGCTCTTGATGCCTCAGAGCGCTCGCTAAAGGCACTTGAAGCCGAATAGGCCTGCGCTTGCGTTTCGGGCTGTAAGGTTGAACGATAACTTTGATGATAGGTTTCATCTACCTGTTCTTGGGGCATAAATAATGGCGATGCGATATCAGGGGCTTGAGTCTCGGTCTCGCTTGCACAAGGTAAATCAATTTGCTCCGTCGCGACCTGCTTTATTGCTTGTACAATAAAGTCGTGAACCAAGCGCGCTTGATGAAAGCGAACTTCGTGTTTCGCGGGATGGACATTAACGTCAACTTGTCTCGGATCTAACTCAAGATATATGACAAAACCGGGAAGCTCTTCATGCCCGATTGATTCATCAAATGCTTGGCGAATAGCATGCAAGATGAGCTTATCTCGCATCATACGACCATTTACGTAGGTATATTGTGTGCCGTTGTTCACCCCCGCAGGTAACACCCAACCGAACAACCTCAGTCCCTCATGCCCTGAGTCAATAAAGCTTGCTTGCTGTAAGAATGCTTTACCACCAACTTGCGCAACTCGCTCAACACCTTTTTCAATAGTGCGTGGGCGATATTGGCGAACCACCTTTTGGTTATGAGTGAGCGTGATGGCAACATCAAAACGGCTCAATGCAATGCGCTTAACCAGTTCATCTATATGACTAAACTCGGTTTTTTCGGTGCGTAAAAATTTCCTGCGCGCAGGCGTGTTGAAAAACAGATCTTTGACTTCAATGGTGGTGCCGTCTGGGTGCGCGGTAGGTTGAACCTGCACAGCCATATCTCGCCCTTCGGCGAAAGCTTGCCAAGCTGTTTCTTGCGCTTGAGGCTTAGAGCTCAGAGTCAGTCGCGATACTGAACTGATGGATGCCAGCGCCTCACCTCGAAAGCCAAGCGAAGCAATACACTCCAGATCATCCAAGCTTTTCAGTTTACTTGTCGCGTGGCGAGACAGCGCCAACATCAGCTCATCTTTAACAATACCGATACCGTTATCACGGATCCGAATAAGCTTGTGTCCTCCACGCTCAATATCTATTTGAATGCGCGTCGCACCAGCATCAATACTGTTTTCCACCAGCTCTTTCACGACGGACGCTGGTCGCTCCACCACCTCACCGGCAGCGATTTGGTTGGCTAACCGAGCTGGAAGTATTTCTATCGTCATCATTTACGCTTTTGGAATAGTTAAGACTTGGCCAATAAACAAGGTATTGTTTTTCAGGTTATTTGCTTTTTTCAATTCACTGACCGTAATACCATAGCGGCTAGCCAGCACACTCAATGACTCGCCACTTTTTACTTTATGCGTCACCGGCTTGTTGGATTGCATACGCGCAAATAGAGAGTTATCCGGTGGATTTTTCTCATAATAGCCCTTTATCGAACTAAAAATAGCCCGAGCTAAACGCTCTTGATAATGCGGAGACATTAATAGTTTTTCTTCTTGAGGGTTTGAAATAAACCCTGTTTCCACCAGAATTGAAGGTATATCTGGTGATTTTAGTACCCCAAAGTTTGCAGCTTGCGGTCTACTTTTGTGCATTTTTGCCACTTTTTTCAGCTCTTTGACGACTTCTTCTGCGACCTGAAATCCGGTTTTCATCGAGTGTTCCATCGACATATCAAGTAGCGCTTTGGCTAAATACTTTTCGTTGGCCGTATCTTTAATTAAATCGGCTGCACCACCTAATAATTGTGAGTGTTTTTCTTTGTCTTCTAGCCACTTACCTATTTCAGAATTTGCTCTGCGCAGTGATAATACCCAGACCGACGCACCGCGTGGTTGGGGGCTGGTGAAGGCATCTGCGTGAATAGATACAAAGAAATCCGCTTTTCTTTCGCGCGCTCTTGCGGTTCTCGTATTCAACTTGAGGTAATAATCGCCAGTACGAATAAGCTTTGCACTCATTCCCGGCTGGCTATCGACTAAGCGTGCTAAACGCTTCGCAATTTGAATGGTTACGAGCTTTTCATAAGTACCTGAAGGTCCAATAGAACCAGGATCTTCACCGCCATGACCAGCATCAATGGCGATGACAATATCTCTGTCTTGCGCGAGTGTTTTTCGTGGTGTGGCAGTTTTTGTATCATCATAAGCGCTCATCTGCTTACCATACAAATCAACGACTAAGCGGTTTTTATACGGACCGGTTGGTGCCAACGCAAAAATTTTTGGCGTAGCGCTGCGACTTAGCTCCACAACAATCCGTGCAGAATTGCTGTTTTTCGGTTTGCTGTGGCGCACCTTGTTTACAACTCGATGTTCATCAGGAACACTCGGAAAGTCTTTTTGTTGCTTGGTGTTTTCAAGATCGATCACCAAGCGCAGTGGATTTTTCAGCACAAAATAGCTGTAATCCGGCTTTTCACTCATATCAAAAACAATACGAGTGCTCTCTGGAGAGGGCCAAACACGCACACTTTCGATGGCGTTTTGGGCGATGCTTTGCATGCTCGTTAAGAGCATGCAGATAAAAATGAAAATATAACTAATAGTCGGCTGATTACGCATAATCTTGTAATTGTTTTAATAGTGCCTCGCCGCGGCTAGACTTGGCCTCAAGTGTAATTTGACGGCCATCACCAGCATACTGCATTGTGACGTCTATATCTGGGTTTGGAATAAAGCCTTCACCTTTTTCAGGCCACTCAACAACACAGATAGCATTACTTGCAAAGTAATCCCGGATCCCCATGTATTCGAGCTCTTCAGGCGAACCTAATCGATATAAATCAAAATGATATATTGAGACATCATCCAGTTCATAAGGTTCAACTAAGGTATAAGTTGGACTTTTTACCTTACCTGAATGACCAAGGCTTTGCACGATCCCGCGAGTGAGCGTGGTTTTACCTGCACCTAAATCGCCGTGTAAAAATAGTACCGCACCTTGACGAATAACATTGGCAATTTTATTACCCATGGCAACTGTTGCTGGCTCATCAGCCAAATCGAATTTCATATGACCTGTCGTCACCCTAAAATACCTCGAATATGTTCGAATAAATCCCCGGCTAACATACCTTTTTCGCCATCATGGGCGGCCTGCTCGGCAGCTAAACCATGAATATACACGGCTAGGTTTGTTGCAGCAAATGCTTCCATCCCTTGAGCAATTAAACCGCCTATGATACCAGATAAAACATCGCCCATCCCAGCACTCGCCATTCCTGCACAGCCTGAACGGTTAATATTTATCCGCTCACCTTCAGATATCAAACTTCCCGGCCCTTTTAATACTGTAACAGCGCCATATTCATGGCTAATTTTTTTAGCCACCGCGAAGCGGTCGTGTTCATTTAGCGGTGTCTTTGAGTGACTCAATAACCGCCTTGCTTCACCAAGGTGAGGCGTTAACACCCAGTTTGATTTTTGCCTCGGTGCATGCGCTAAACAATTGAGTCCATCAGCATCCACAACCATTGGCAATTCAGTTACCATCGCACAGTTAAAAAGTGCTTTGGCCCAAGCGTCTTGACCAAGACCGGGACCAAGCACTATCACACTGGCTTTTTTCATCAGTGGCGATAACTCATTCGTACTCTCAACACCGTGCACCATTAATTCAAAGCGTCCCTGTAAAACGCTCGTGATATTATCAGGATGAGTAGCGACCGATACAAGGCCGGCTCCTGCACGCAGAGCGGCTTCTGCTGCTAATCGAATTGCCCCAGCCATACCACGATTACCACCAATAAGTAACACATGACCATGTGCATTTTTGTAGCTATCTGGTGCTCGCAGCGGCCTTGCTGCCATTAACGTTTCATGATTTAAGTAATTAGATGTTGGCGTTACTAGGGTTTTGAATGCTTCACCAACATCCAAGTTGGCTAACATTAACGTTCCCACAAAACGCTTTGCCGAGCCGCTAAGTAAGCCCTGTTTTAACGCGATAAAGGTGATGGTTTCGGTAGCTAAAAATGCACTAGGTGCAACTTCTCCTGTTGTGGCATTTATGCCGCTCGGTACATCAAGTGCCAACCTAGTAACCGGCAGTTTATTTATTTTGTCAAAACAAAGGCAAACATGTTCAGGCAGATCACCTCTAAAACCGGTGCCGAATACGCCATCAACCACAACCGTAAACTGGCTTAACTCTACCTCGTTCAACGAAAAAACCAATGCGCCTTGATATTGAGAAAAAGCCTGCTGCGCATTGCCCATTAAGCTTTCGGGTGCAAATAACGCGAATACGGTGACAGAAAATCCGGCCTGCTGACATAATTGAGCGACGACAAAACCGTCTCCCGCGTTATTGCCTTTACCTGTGATAATCAAGATATGGCTGGATTTAGGCTGGCTGTTTTCAATAAAGCGAAATGCAGCAGTCCCTGCTCGTTGCATTAAGGTATTTAGATCTGTGCCTGATAACTTTGCGGCTTTTGCTTCATATTGCTGCACTTGTTGGGCTGAGTAAGCAAATTGTGGTAAATTGTCCGTGTATTCATTAGCCATTATTTCTTCCCGTGACGACCGATAATATCAATTATAGTGAACTTGCAGCACAAATTAAGCAATGGGGCCAAGAACTTGGCTTTGCAGAAGTCGGTATAACCGACATTGATTTACGCGAGCATGAAGCGCAACTTCAGCGCTGGTTAGACGCAGGCTATCATGGTGAAATGGCTTATATGGCGGCGCATGGAATGAAGCGTGCCCGCCCCGCTGAACTGGTTCCTGGCACTCAACGTATTATTTCGGTGAAAATGAACTACCTGCCACCAGATGCCAGCTTTGCCAGAGCACTTGGTAATAAAACCACCGCCTACATCTCTCGTTATGCATTAGGTCGAGACTATCATAAGGTAATGCGCAACAAGCTAAAGCAGCTCGGACAAAAGATTGAGCAAGAAGTCGGCACGTTAGGGTTTCGCCCTTTTGTCGACTCAGCCCCTGTACTAGAGCGGCAAATTGCAGAAAAAGCGGGACTTGGCTGGCGTGGAAAAAATAGTTTAGTGATTAATAAGCAGGCGGGCTCTTGGTTTTTCTTGGGTGAGCTATTTGTTGATATTCCTCTTCCCATTGATAAACCAAACCAAGAAGAAGGTTGCGGCCGTTGTACCGCCTGTCTAACTTTATGCCCCACTGGCGCCATCGTAAAACCTTATGTCGTCGATGCGAGACGCTGCATTTCTTATCTCACCATAGAGCTTCAAGGCGCTATTCCAGAGGAATTTAGGGCAAAAATGGGCAATCGGATATACGGTTGTGATGATTGCCAGTTAGTTTGTCCATGGAATCGCTATGGTCAAATAACGGAAGAAGCCGACTTTTTGCCGCGAACTCAACTTAAAGATCAGGAGTTATTGACCTTATTTGCTTGGGATGAAGCAACATTTTTGAAAAACACCGAAGGTAGCCCCATTCGCCGGATTGGACATGAACGTTGGCTACGAAACTTAGCCGTTGGCCTTGGCAATGCACAATACGATGAAGCTATCGTTCTAGCACTGGAAGATAAGCGTCAAAGTACAACTCCCCTTGTTATCGAGCATATCGACTGGGCGTTGGAGCAACAAAGACAAAAGTCAGACCAACATGAACGCAAAAAAGCAAGGCTGATCCGCATTATTGAAAAGGGCTTGCCACGAGACGCTTAGCAGGTTTGTCGCGAGATGTTTTAAGGGGTTTGTTGCGATAAAAAAGTCGTGCTAAAGAAGTCGCGCTAAAGCACGACCTACGGCCAAATGGGTCGAAAGGATCACGAAGAAAATTTGTGCTAAACAAGTCGCGCTAAAGCGCGACCTACGGCGGTATTGGAAAGTAGGGTTACTATTCTGAGCGTCGCGAGAGTAGTTTTAAGTCTTCTTCAATATCATGGAAAGCGGTTTTCACTTCTCGCACACTTTCTTCCCTTGCAACTGAGCTTTGAATCGCTTTATCGACGTTTTGATAGATAAACATCTCCTGATCTTCGTCTAGACCCATAGTAGGAATGCGCTCTTCGAATAGCTCTTGTAATGAGCGGAACACTTTTTCGTTTTCTTGACGGTTTTTGTCAAGCAGCGACACCATGCTATTAAATTTACCTTGCACCATTTTTATCGCTTCTTCCAGGTCCTCGTGTTGCTGCACCAGCTTGCGTTTAGTGGAAATGGCAATTAACTGTTGCTCCGTTACACTGGCAATAAAACAAATATGATCCCGCAATCTACCGTGTTTATCTGGATCGTCTCCCGGCATATTGAGGATCAAAATACTCAACAATGGATAGTTAACCAATATGCGGTTAGTAAATTCATGTAATCGCCCTTTGGTGTGTAAGATTTCAAATAATTCAATGACGATAGGTGAGCAAATCCCCGTAGTTGCAAAGTGATGTTTTTGTCCCTCAAGTCGAACTTCAACATTACAATTAAGTCCCAGTCCCTTTAAACACTGACATAAAGCTTCCGCCAGTCGCGGGATTGTTTCTATCTCACCGATTTGCTCAATGTAGGTAACGATTTGCCCCATTTCACTGCTATTAGCCATGGCGCTAAATGCTGTGGAGGTTGCATCTTCAATTTGCTGAGCCAGAATATCTTTTTCTAGTAGCATTTGATTCAAGTGCGTGAGCTTGGCTTTTAGCTCACCTTGGCCAAATGGCTTAACAATATAATCTTCAGCTCCCACTGAGTAGCCTTCCATGCGCTCTTCAACAGAACCTCTTGCCGACACGAACATAACGATAATATGCTGTGTGTTTGGATTGGCTTTAATCGCCTTACATACCTCATAACCGCTCATTTTTGGCATGCTTACATCAAGTAAAATAACTTGAGGATCAAAGTCTTCGACTACAGCTAGACATTCATGACCGCTTTCAACGGTTTTTAACTCAAAGTCTAAGTCTTCTAAAATCTCTTCAATGATTTCTAGATTAAATGGTTCGTCGTCAACTGCTAAGATTCTGCGTAAAGCCATAAATGAATATCCTTCGTCGGTTCACAATGGGAAAGGCACTGTGGGGAAAATACGGTAATTTAAGGCCAGTGCTTCAACAGTTCCCAATCACATTGTATTAGTACAAGCTCTATTATTATTTATAGACGCTTACTCAACGCCTTTCCAATTACAACCATTACACCGCATTACTCTCAAGATGCTCAGTTAAAGGCAGGCTCACATTGATACATGCACCGCCCTCGGGATTATTCTCGGCGTAAATCTGCCCTTTATGCAGTAAAATAAACTCCTTACAAATAGCAAGACCTAAACCCGTACCGCCAGCACCACTGTCTGTTTTACTGCTTTGCACAAACTTGGCAAAGATCTGTTCCAATTCGTCATCCGGAATACCGACCCCTTGATCAGCAATCTTGATATGAATATCTTGATCTTTACAGCTTAACAGTATACTCACCTCACTACCTTCAGGGCTAAACTTGAGTGCATTGCCCAATAAGTTTCTGATCACTTGATTCATTTGCTCCGGATCGCAAAAGGTCATCACGCCTTGAGCGGGCTTTTCAAAGCGGATTTTTATCTTTTTCTCAAGCGCAGTGCCCGATACATCTTCAATTCCGCTTTGGATCACATTAACTAGGTTGTGAAAGCTTGGATTAAATGGAAAGCGGCCTGCGTCTAACTTTGATAAATCAAGCAGATTGTTAAGCAGTACTAATAGACGCTCACCACTGGTTTCGATACGAGATAAATACTTTTTAAGCTTGTCTGCCGGCACTTCAGGAGCAGTTAGCTTATCTAAACCGAAACGTGCAAAACTTAATATAGAGTGCATTGGCGTGCGTAACTCATGGGACATATTGGCTAAAAATTCAGATTTTGACAGGTTGGCAGCTTCCGCCGCCTCCTTTGCTTTTTGTAATTGTGCCGTTCGAGCTTGCACTTCAAACTCTAGCAACTCCTTGGTTTCTTCTAGTATTTCTTGTTGTTCTTTTAGCTTTGAGACGTTTTTAAAAATGACTGCAAATGCCATGTCGCCATGATGGTCAATTTCATTAAAAGTCCCCATCAGTGGAATACTGCGCTCGCCAGCTTTTGGCAGACTTAGTTCACAGTTAAAGTGCTTTAACATGCCAACATGCTTCATCAGTTCACGTAATTGCGACACCGATAATTCATCAAATAACTCAAAAATTGACAGCGGCTGTAGCTCCTCTTCCGTAAGCTCAAACAACTCACAACATGCATCATTTGCTTCAATAATATGACCTTGACGGTTGAACAACATAATGGGATCGGGCGTATGTTTATAAATAACTCGCAATAAGCTATCGCGTTCAATCAATGCATCTACCGTATCCTGTAGGCGCTCAACTAATTCTTGGTTATGGCGTCTCAAGAGCTCTGTTTGCCATAATTTATGTAGGCTTTGTAATAAATCGCTCTCATCAAACGGTTTAATCAGGATGTCCTCAACCCCTTGACGAACGGCTTCTAGCATATCTACTTGATTAACCCGGGAAGTCATCAATAAGCAGCGGCAATTATGATGCACTTGACGTACTTTATTAAACACATCTAAGCCGGTGTCTTTTTCTAGGTTAAAGTCACAAATTAGGAGGTCAACAGGATGTCGCTCGGCAACTTGCATCGCTTCATCAAGCGTCGTCGCGGTTGTCACCGCAAGCTGCGCACCACGTAAGCCGTTAGCCAAGGTCTCAAGGCGAGGCGTATGATGGTCAACCAGCAATACTTTGGGCAGCACTAAGGTATTAGCTGAACCAATTTCCAGCAGGCGCTCAAGTAGGCCAGTAATATCTTTATTGGCAAAAAAGGGATAGATAACAATGCCGTTTGGCAGTGCACGATTGATTTCACTGAAAGATTTTAAGTGTTCGGCATTATCGGGTTTAGGTGCCAGCAAGACTAACTTATCATGATTTCTCAATTGATATAATACTTTGACTTTATTGGCGGGCACACCATGAGCGATAACAACAACATCAAATTTATCAAAATCGAGATTTGCTTCCAGACTCCGGTAATGCACATGCTCTACCTCACCACCGAGTAACTCAAATAATACCTTTACTCGCATCGCTTGCACACTGCTGCTGTCAATAATCAGCACTCGATTCGTCATAACCAGATCCTTTACCGATAATTCTGAGATCCAGTTTAGTAGAAGAATCACAAGACGCTAAAAAATAGCACTATTTTGATATACTCAGCGCAGCACTGTAATCTAAAGTCTACTACGGTTCGATGAGTGACTTGCCCAAAATTGTCAGGCTGTAGTGGTTGCCATCCATGACAGCGATGTTTGGCAGCTCTCCCCACTTTTTATAACCGTGTTTTTCAAACAAGCGGATACTGGGAAGGTTATGGGAAAAAATAAAGCCAAGTAACGTTGTAATAAACAGGGTTGGCGCTTGCTGCTCTGCAAAATCCATGAGTTTACTACCTAACCCTTGGCCTTGTGCCGCTTTTGCAAGATAAATACTCACCTCAGCCGTACCATCATAGGCAGGACGACCATAAAAGCTGCTAAAGCTTATCCACGCGATCACCTCTTCCGCCTGCTCTACCACATAAATTGGGCGATTTTGCGTATGTGCGGCGAACCAACTTTGCTTTTGTGCTACGCTTACGGGCTCCGTATCCGCTGTGACTTGGCGGCTCGGTATCGTTTCGTTGTAAATGGCAACAATGGCGCAAAGGTCATGCGGTTTAGCGAGTCTAATATTCATGAAAGCTGATCAAGGTAACGAATATTTTCGTATCATAAGAGATAACATAAATAAAAGGAAAGCACTGATGATAAAAAGTCTTTCGATACTGAGCTTAGCGCTTGGTTTCCTAGTCTCGAGTAACACGTATGCAAAGACATCCAGCTGTGATGATTTTACCAATGTTGAGCTGCGAAAACTGCGTTCTGATGACTCACTTAATCTATGTGAATTTAAAGACAAACCGCTTCTCATCGTGAATACAGCAAGTAACTGTGGGTTTACGGGTCAGTTTGAAGGGCTTGAGCAACTACATCAAAAATATCAAGATAAAGGCCTTGTTGTACTTGGATTTCCCTCCGATGACTTTTTCCAAGAAGAAGACGACGAAAAGGAAACTGCAAAAGTATGCTTTATCAACTATGGTGTAACCTTCAATATGTTTGCGACATCGGCAGTTCGAGGCTCGGATGCCAACCCCATTTTCCAACATTTGAATGAAGTAACAAGTTCTCCCAATTGGAATTTTTACAAATACTTGGTGTCAGCTGATCGTAAAACAATTAAGCGCTTTAACAGCCGCACTAAACCTATGTCTGACGAGCTCACTAGCGAAATTGAAAAACTCTTGCCTAGATAAGCTGATTTTTTAACGTACCTAGATTAGAATAAAGTATGAATAATAAATAATCATCGGAGAAATTATGGCAATCGCTAGTGCAAGACACATCCTAGTAGATAGTGAAGCGCAATGCATGGAGCTCAAAGAACGCATTGCAGCAGGGGAAGATTTCGCAGAAATCGCAAAGCAGTACTCCAATTGCCCGTCGGGCCAAGATGGTGGTGCGCTAGGTGAGTTCGGACCAGGTATGATGGTGCCTGAATTCGATAAAGTGGTTTTTTCAGCCCCGATCAATCAGGTGCAAGGGCCAGTGCAAACGCAGTTTGGTTTTCACTTGCTTGAGGTAACCAGTCGTAGCGATTAATTCGCTTGCGAAAAGTTAATCACTTCGCCATCATTCCTTAATACCAACTCGCTACATTTACTGAATGAGCGAAAGATACTTAGTTGAAGGAATGATGGCATGAAACTTATCGGTTCGAACACCAGTCCATACGCCCGCCGAATTAGAATGTGGGCCGCGGCTAAACAGCTCCCAATGAGCTACCAGCATATAGATATATTTTCTGAAGCAGGTCATGACGAACTTATTCGCCATAATCCTGCCCGTAAGATCCCATTTTTAATAGACGATGCACAACTTATTTGTGATTCCAATCTGATTGTTCGCTACCTCCGTGAAAAACATCAACTTCCATTTCCCAGTTGGGATCAAGAAAATTGGCTGATCCTTATCAATGCCTGTAATGATTCTTTGGTGGAACTGTTACTTAGCAAGCGCTCTGGTTTTGATATTAAACAAGATAAACTATTTTTTAATTTACAGCGGGAACGAATTGGCCATACCCTGCACTATCTCAATGAAGAGTGTGTGACAGAAGAGTTTTTACACTGTGATTATCTCCAAATCAGTTTATACTGCCTTATTGATTGGGTTCTATTTAGAGAGCTCGTCGACCTGAGCGATTACACCAACCTGATGGCATTTCATGGCCGTTGGCAAAGCCAAGCAATCGCCCAGCAAACTGATCCACGAAATTGAGAACACCTATGATGAATGAAGAAGAAATTGGCTCAGAAGTCAGTGAGTTTATTGAGCAAGTAAAAAATACTGAAAGCGTTTGGGCACTTAGCTCTGATGACGGTGGTATGGTTGTGGTTGACTCAAACCAGTTTGACGAGACTGATGTGTTATTGCTGTGGGATAGCGAAGAAAAAGCGCAAGCTCAATGTCGCGACGAGTGGAGTGAATTCTCGCCGATGAGTATTGATGTTGAGAGTTTTCTTGACGAATGGGTACTCGACCTAAAAGAAGATGATGCACTCGTTGGTCTAAACTGGAACGATGACAACGTCTGTGTTGAAATCGAGCCCGTTGGTCTTGCTAGACTACTTGTCGATATCGAATAAAAGCACACCGCACCAAAGTGGCGCTCATCCCTTGTGAGTGCCGCTATTCACCCGGCTTTGACACCAAAGCAACTAAAGTCCCTTCAATGGCCCTCACATAAGCTTGCGTCACTCTACCCTTTTGGTTTGGTGGGCTTAATGGCTCAGCCCCAGCGGCAACCGCTTTATCATAGCATTCGGGCACATTTTCACAGCTGATGGTAATTTCAAATCCAAGTGCAGGCTGTTTAGGATGGCAACGAATGTAGTCTTGCCTAAATTGTGATTGAGCTAACGGGTGGCTGGCAAAGGCGAGCTTCACTTCTCCTGTGTCTAACTCACCATAATCCCCTTCATCGGTCATATCAAAAGTGCTCAAGCCAAATGCCTGATAGTAAAAATCCAGCACTTCTTCAACACTTTCTACATAAATCACCGTTTTGGCAAACACCTAAGCCTCACTATCAATAAAACCTAATGTAACTATTTATAACTTAAGCACAAATGTTGGGCTAGGTAAAACAAAGTGAGGGAGTTCAGGATTAAATATAGTCGGA
Source organism: Pseudoalteromonas sp. GCY (assembly GCF_016695175.1). Taxonomy (NCBI): domain Bacteria; kingdom Pseudomonadati; phylum Pseudomonadota; class Gammaproteobacteria; order Alteromonadales; family Pseudoalteromonadaceae; genus Pseudoalteromonas; species Pseudoalteromonas sp. GCY. Next base: position 745,318 of record NZ_CP068023.1, on the reverse strand, counting down.
TGTGGAAAAAGGAGTTAGTTGAATAGGTATGGAACCTATATTTAGCTCGACGCAGTAACCAGATGGCGGCGAGCTAAAATTCCCGCAAAAAGCCTTACGACTTATTGCGGTTTTCTTTTGCGAACGCGCGAAGCTTACGCTTTTGCGATAGCGTCATTTTGTTTGAACGACCAGCGTAAGGGTTATCCCCTTCGCGGAATTCAATCTTAATCGGCGTACCCATTACGTTAAGCGCTTTACGATAGTAGTTCATCAAATAACGCTTATAGCTATCTGGCAGTTCGTGCACCATATTGCCGTGGATAACAATACGCGGCGGGTTATAACCACCTGCGTGTGCGTACTTCAGCTTCACACGACGTCCACGAACGAGTGGTGGCTGGTGATCCGCCTGAGCCATGTCCATGATACGACGTAACATTGCCGTACTTACTCGTTTAGTCGCTGATTCATAAGCTTCATCAATCGACTCAAACAAGTGACCAACGCCTGTACCATGCAATGCGCTGATAAAGTGCAGACGAGCAAAATCAACAAAGCCCAGTCGTCTGTCTAGCTCAGTTTTGATACGCTCTTTGACATAGTCATCAAGACCATCCCACTTGTTTACCGCAATAACCAACGAGCGACCCGCATTTAGTGCAAAACCAAGTAGACTCAAGTCTTGATCTGAGATCCCCTCTCGCGCGTCTACAACGAGCAATACCACGTTAGCATCTTCAATCGCTTGCAGTGTTTTGATAACCGAGAATTTCTCTACGACATCGCTGACTTTCTTACGCTTACGTACACCGGCGGTGTCGATTAACACGTATTCTTTATCATTGCGTGTCATTGGAATGTAAATTGAATCGCGCGTTGTACCCGGCATATCGTAAACGATAACGCGGTCTTCACCTAAAATACGGTTAGTTAGTGTTGACTTACCTACATTTGGACGACCGATAATCGCAAGTTTAACAGGCTTGTCTTCAAAACCCGTTTTGCCGTCTTCGGCTTCTTCACCTTCAAGGTAAAGCTCGGCGATATCTTCATCGTCATGCTCAAGCTCTTCATCTTGAGCCGTAAGCTCAGCGATAATCGGTTGTAGCGTCAACTCTAATAATTGAGTAACACCACGACCATGCGCAGCGGCGATCTGTTGAACGTCACCGAGCGCCAGCTGGTAGAACTCAGCACAGTTGGAATCAGCATCAATGCCATCCGTTTTATTAGCGACAACAAAGCAATTCTTCTGTTGTTTACGAAGGTGCTGCGCGATAGCTTGATCAGCAACCGTCATACCTGCGCGCGCATCCACCAAAAATAGCACAATATCCGCTTCTTCAATTGCAAGCAGCGACTGCTCCGCCATTTCAGTTTCAATGCCTTCTTCAGAGCCATCGATACCACCCGTGTCTACCACAATAAACTCGTAGCCTTCATAGTTTGCTTGGCCGTATTTACGGTCGCGAGTCAGACCCGGAAAGTCAGCAACTAACGCGTCACGAGTACGTGTTAAACGATTAAACAGTGTGGATTTACCCACATTAGGTCGCCCAACCAGAGCGATCACAGGAAGCATAGACTACCTCTTTTAAAAACAACAAAAGGCTTCGCAAAAGCGAAGCCCCATAAAATATCTAAAAATTCAGAAAGTTACTGCGGAATTTGAACTGCGCTAAGCTCACCATCACGCGTGTAAACAAATACTTTGCCATCAACCACTATCGGTTCGACAAAAAAGCCTGAACTATCAAACTCGGTACGCGATACCAATTCACCAGAGCTCTTATCCAGCCAGTGTAAGTTACCTTCCTGATCGCCAACCACTACGTAGTTGCCAGCAACCGTTGGAGCAGTTAGATACCAACCGCGCAGAGCTGGTTGTGTCCAACGCTCAATACCAGAGTTTTTGTCTAGTGCGTACAGTACGCCGTCGCTATCAACCAAATAAATTACGTCTAGATCGAGCGTGAGGTCTCGGTAACTACTGTACTCACGATCCCACACTACATTGCCGCTGCGCACATCAATGGCGACTAGTTTACCATTATAAGCGATAGAATACACATATGCGCCACTTACAACGGGTTTAGTATCGACATCGACCAAACGTTCAAACTCAGAAGCCCCTTTTGCAATTGCAACATCTGAGCTCCATGCGGTAAAACCGTTTTCAGCGATTAATGCAGTTAACTTACCACTTTCTTCGCCAACCAATACGCCACCATTCGCGCTGGTCGGTGAGCTTAAACCACGTAATGTCAGCGCAGGTACTTCTTGCTCATAGTGCCAACGCTCTTCACCCGTATCTGGGTGTAGCGCAACCAGCTTGCCTGAACCTAAGTTAACGTAAAGAAGACCATCGCCTGCAGCTGGCGCTGACAGCGCTTCACCTGGTACCGACTTACGCCAAACTATTTCGCCCGTTTCACGGTCCAGCGCAAAAACCTGTCCGTGCTCAGAGCCAACATACAGTTTGCCATAAGCTTGTGTGATCCCACCTGACAGCTTCGCACTGTCATTGTCTTCCCATGGCCAAAAGTTCTTATTCTCACGAACATCAACTCGCCACTTTTCTTTACCTGTTTGTGCATCAAATGCGCTCACTATACCTTCACGGGCAGCGGCAAAAACAGTGTTCTGATAGCTTACAGGAGATAAACGTGAAAAGTAGTGCTCAACCCCGTCACCAATCCCTTCTTGCCATACAACAGTGGCGTCGAATTGATTGTTGATCTCAGGGAGTTTTAACTCTTCTTCATCATCACTAGAAGAACAACCTGCGGTGAGTGCTGCAACACATAAAGCCAATGAGGCCATCGTTAACTTCTTCATGGCAACTCCTTAAACCGTTGTCTTTTGTGCAAGATCATCCAGTTTAATTTGCAGCATAGGGTTGCTATTGCCTTCCGCCGCTTCTAATGCCGATTGATAAGCACTACGTGCTTTATCTTTATCGCCTTGGGCAAGGTAAATATCACCTTGGATCTCAGCAAGCTGCGCCTTAAACGCTTCCGGCATTGGCTTAGCCAGTGTTGCAAGTGCTTGTTCGTATTGAGACTGAGACGCTTGTACACGTGCAAGTCTTAATAAAGCCGTTGCTTTTAGCTCAGCGTTGGCAACATTATCAGCCGCCCAAGTTAGCTTCTCAGCAGCTAGCTTAAGATCGTCTTTGTCGATTGCCTCTTTAGCAGCAACGAAAGCCGCTAACACGGCGTAGTTAGAATCTGCATTTGCAGCAACAAAGGCGTCGCTTTTTGCTAGTACATCGTCACTTTCAACAACCTGAGTGTATGCTTCTGATGCTGCTTCTGCGCTATCGATCTGGCTTTGGTTATACGCTTTCCAGCCATACAGACCACCTAAACCAAGCACGGCACCGACTACAATCGTTGTACCATTTTCACGGAAAAATCGTTTTATTGCTTCTGCTTGTTGTTCTTCTGTTGAATAAATTTCCATTCTAACCTCTTAGCTTACCAGCTCTGCTAACAGCGTTTTTACTTCTGCAAGTGGTAAGGTGATTTGTTCTTTCTGTTCACGCAAATACTTCACTGTCACTTTGCCTTCAGCGAGTTCATCTTCGCCTAGCACTAGCGCAACAACAGCATCGCTTTTATCTGCACGTTTAAATTGTTTCTTAAAGTTGCCACCGCCACAATGAACCATCACGCGAAGGCCAGCAATATCATCTCGTAATTGCTGTGCAATCACTGGGGCTTGAATCGCCGCTTTGTCACCCATCGCAACGACATATACGTCAGCATTACGACGAATATCACCCACACACTCCAACGTTTGTAGCATCAACACTAAACGTTCAATACCCATAGCAAAGCCTACGGCTGGCGTTGCTTTGCCGCCAAGCTGCTCTACCAAGCCGTCGTAGCGACCGCCAGCACATACTGTGCCTTGAGAACCTAAGCTCGTCGTCACCCACTCAAATACAGTGCGGTTGTAGTAATCTAGGCCGCGTACCAGCTTTTCATTAACTTGGTATTCGACGCCAGCTGCGTCTAAACGTTCACACAAATTAGCAAAATGTTCGCGTGATTCTTCATCTAAGTGTTCAGAAAGCTTAGGCGCATCCGCAAGTACAGCTTGCACCTCTGGGTTTTTGCTATCTAACACGCGCAGTGGATTGCTATACATGCGGCGCAGACTGTCTTCATCAAGCGCTTCTTTGTGTTGCTCCAGATAAGCAATCAGAGCATCACGATATTCAGCACGCGCTTCATTTGACCCCAAAGAATTGAGCTCAAGCGTAACATGGTCTTGAATACCAAATTGCTGCCATAGACGCGCCGTCATTAGGATCACTTCGGCATCAATATCTGGTGTTGCCATACCAAAGGTTTCAACACCAAATTGATGGAATTGACGGTAACGGCCTTTTTGCGGTCTTTCGTGGCGGAACATCGGCCCCATGTACCAAAGACGTTGCTCTTGGTTGTATAACAAACCATTTTGATTTCCCGCTCGTACGCACACAGCAGTGCCTTCCGGACGTAGCGTTAAGCTATCGCCATTACGGTCATCAAAGGTATACATTTCTTTTTCTACGATATCGGTCACTTCACCGATAGAGCGTTTAAATAGATCGGTCGACTCAACGATTGGAAAACGGATCTCTTGGTAGCCAAATGCCGCTACTGTCTCTCTTAATACCGATTCTACTTTCTGCCAGACTTGCGTGTCACCTGGCAGACAATCATTCATTCCACGGATTGCCTGAAGTTGTTTAGTCACTGAAAACCCTAACTTAAATTTGTCACCAATCGATTTACTACTGCTTGAGCCTTTGACTAAATACGCTCAACCTGCCTCATCGCATTGGTTTTATTTCTTTAATGCCATTTATCGTCGTGCAGTTTAGCACGCGGTGAGAAAGCTCGAAAATTCGCTTATCTTAACGATTACACTGGTGTCAGTCGATGATTTTTACATCGATTTTTTCTTCGCTTTCTTTTTTCTCTACATATTCTCGAATTTGAGATTCTAACTGTGCAACGATATCATCATTATCAATCCGTGTTTTTTGGCGCTCGCCATTGATATAAAGGCCTGAACGACGATTTGCGCCAGCAAGACCTAAGTCACTGACGAGTGCTTCACCAGGACCATTGACCACGCAGCCAATCACAGACACCGAAATCGGTGTGACGATATCTTCTAATCGCTCTTCCAGCTGATTCATCGTATTCACTACATCAAACTCTTGGCGTGAACAACTTGGGCAAGCAATAAAATTAATGCCGCGCGAACGAATTCGCAGTGACTTTAGAATATCAAAACCCACTTTGATTTCTTGCACCGGATCAGCCGCAAGTGAAACACGTAATGTATCACCAATTCCTTCTGCAAGTAACATCCCTAGACCTACTGCCGATTTAACCGAGCCAGCTCTAAAACCACCAGCCTCGGTGATCCCAAGGTGCAGAGGTTGATCAATTTCTTTTGCCAATAAACGATAAGCGCCAACGGCCAAGAACACATCGGAAGCTTTTACCGAGACTTTAAACTGATCAAAGTTATGGCGCTGGAGAATTTCGACATGCCGCATCGCAGACTCAAGCAAGGCTTCAGGTGTTGGTTCACCATACTTTTCTTGCAAATCGCGCTCTAGAGAACCGCCATTCACGCCAATACGAATTGGGATATTGTGCTCACCCGCCGCGTCAATCACTGCACGAATACGGTCTTCACTGCCAATATTCCCAGGGTTTATCCGCAAACAATCGGCGCCGTACTTAGCCACTTGTAATGCAATACGATAATCGAAGTGAATATCCGTGACGAGTGGAATATCCACTTGCTCTTTAATGCTTTTGAATGCTTCAGCTGCATCCATTGTCGGCACAGAAACACGGACAATATCCGCTCCGGCGTCTTGGATCGCTTTAATTTGTGCCACCGTCGCATCAACATCTAGAGTATTGGTGTTTGTCATAGACTGTACAGCTATCGGTGCGCCATCACCAATAGGCACATTACCGACATAGATCCTTGTTGATTTTCTACGCTTTATAGGTGGTTCTGAAAACATGCTGACTACTCTGTTAACGGTAAATTGAATTTAGCTAGACGGTTTTTAGCAAACGCAGGCAATGACACTGGTTTACCGTCAAGCGTGACCTCTACGGCCTGATGCTTGCCGAGTATAACAGAAAAAGGGGCCTTACCTTCAACTGTCATGGTATATCCCGCTTTTTTAACACCAAATGCAACACGCTCTTGTGTTGCGTCAAACATTTCAACCCAACTTTCTTCGTTGAAATGCATGACTACCGTGCTCAATGCTGGGTCTCGTTTTGCCGTTTGCGGTTTCGTTTCAACTGGCACTGAAACCTCCGCTTCACTCGCCTGTGGCTCGCTTTGCGGGGTTGCGTCATTGTTTTGCTCAGTAGGTAATGCTAACTCATCAACCTTTGGCGTTGTGGCATTTTCAACTGGCGTCTCAAGCTGAGTGACTGGCGTTTCAGGCACCACTTCTTGCTCTGAGCTACTGGTCTGCCAAAACCAAAATGCCGACGACCCCAGCACGATAGCCAGCACGATGTAGCTCACCATCATTAGGCGGTTATCGTGGGCTTCTTTATGAGTGCGGCGAGAAAAGCTTTGCATCCGCTTTTTCTGCGGCGGCAACTCCGGAGATTGATATCTAGCCAGTACTTCCGTCGGATTCAACCCCAGTAACGCGGCGTAATTTTTAATATAGCCACGCACAAAGGTTTCAGGCCCTAGGTCTTGATAGTCATCCTGCTCGAGCTTGGTAAGTTGGGCATGGGTCATCTTTAAGCGCGATTCAATTTCAGCAAAGCTGATCCCGGCATTTTGTCTTGCCGTTGCTAAAGTTTGCCCGAGTGAAGGCTGCTCTTGTTCAGGTGCTTCCTGCTCTTTCATTGTTTGGTTCATAAAACGTAATTTGTTGGGTCTACAATTAATAATCCGTGGCCTGCTTGCAGCGCCACATCAGGAGTGAGTTTATTCCATCGCATAATTTCATCGATCAACACACCATATCGATCGGCAATACTGAGCAAAGTATCTCCCGCCGCAATTTCATGCACGACATTGGGATTATTAAGATACACCTTTTGACCTGCGTACAATCTTGCAGATTCCCGCACTTGATTATATTCCATTAATTCGACCATTTTGATGTCGTATTTGACTGAAATACTAAATAGGTTTTCACCTGCAATAACTGTATGAAAAGGTACCTGAGGAGGAGCAACGTCACTATTCAATAACGGTACACTTGTACCGCTTGATGATGTATTAGCTAACACTTGAGGCTCACGTGAGCGAGGACTAAATGTGACTTCCGATGGGTCCGGTTGATAAAACTCAACCCGAGCTTCAGAGTCCGAGCTAACGTTCACTAAAGACGTGCTTTTTACCACTTCAGGTTTTGCCGAAGGCGCAAAATTATTGGCCTCAGCGGGTGAATCAACGGTGAATGATTGGGTTGAATTCGATTGCGTTTTCTTACGTTTAATTTTAATTTTTGGATTCGCAACAATATGACTAGGCGACGCCTCGGCAAGCTTATTTAACTGCGCTTCTCGGTAGCGATTGCGCAACCGTTCAAATTCACTTGCAGCGATATTATTCGTTAAGAGAAGCCCTGCTTGAGCAGATTTAGGGTAGCTTTGCACCAAAGTCGTGGCGATGTCTTGCGCCTTCTGTAAGTGGCCCATTTGCATATGTACTAGGTGCCCAAGCATTAAGCTTCTTGGTGAAATAAATCCACGCTTGGCAACATTATCAAGCACATCTTCAGCTCTTAAGAAATCACTGCGAGCATAGTATAGGCCCGCGAGCGCAAGTTGCGACGACATCTGCTGCGCGTTATGCTTAATCGCGCTTTGCAGATATTCCTCGGCCAGGGAATACTCGTTTTGTTTCAGCGCACACAGCGCCAAGTTTTCATAGCTTGCCGATACCCGCAAATAACTTGGTACCTCAATCGCTTTGAAAAAATATTGGCTCGCCTTGTTATACTGACCAACTCGGCAAAGAAAAGTGCCATAGTTGTTTAGCGTGTCGGGGTTATCTGGCTCAATATCCAAAGCCGCCTGATAGGCATTATCAGCGCGTTGTTGCTCACCCACCTGCTCGTAATAATACGCCAACGTATAATGGGCTTCGGCCAGTTTTGGCGCTAACTGTAATGCACGCTCTAAATTAAATTTGGCTGAGGTGGTATTACCTGAGTTGAGATATTGAAGTGCCAATGCAATGCGAGTTCTTGCGGCATTGGTGTTATTGACTTGTTGTTCGGCCACAGGACGCCCGTCGGAGCGATAACTACTCTCCGTCACACAACCTGACAGAACTAAACTCGCGCCTGCGAGAATGGATGCAGCCAATCCTGTTTTGCGATAATTTCGCGATTGCATCACTCACCTTTGAATGCCACTGGGTTCTATGTGTGCCCTATATTACCCAAAAGGCTAAGAGATTCATCTATTTTTTACCAGATAGTCAGAACTTATCTGTGGTTAAGATGAAATGAGCTGGGTAAACCCAGCTCATGAATATTATTGTGCGCTCACATTGACAGCAATGGCATTGTCGTCACGCTGTTTTTTCTTAGCTAAACGTTTGGTTCTGTCTACAACATCACCCACTAGCTGTCCACATGCAGCGTCAATGTCATCGCCACGGGTACGACGAACGATACAAGTCAGTCCAGCAGCTTGTAACACCTTAGAAAATCTATCGATACGACTGTTGCTAGAGCGGCCATATTCATTACCCGGGAATGGATTAAATGGGATCAAGTTAATTTTTGACGGCGTGCCTTTGAGTACTTGTACTAATTCATGGGCATGATCTGTACTGTCATTAACGTCTTGTAGCATCACGTACTCAATGGTGACGTCCTTATTTGCTTTAGAGCCATCGATATAGCGACGACATGCTGCTAGGAACTCTTCAATCGGATACTTTTTGTTGATTGGTACAAGCACATCACGTAGTGGATTGTTTGGTGCATGTAGCGAAATCGCCAGTGCCACATCAATCTTTTCTTTCAAGATATCAAGCGCAGGTACCACACCCGATGTACTTAGCGTAACGCGGCGCTTAGATAAACCAAACGCCCAATCGTCCATCATCAGCTCCATCGCTGGAACAACGTTATTTAGGTTTAACAGAGGCTCACCCATCCCCATCATAACGATGTTAGTAATTGGGCGTTTAGTGCTATCGCCTTTATGCAGACCAATGTCGGTTGCCACGCGCCAAACCTGACCAATGATCTCAGACACTTTTAAGTTACGGTTAAAGCCCTGCTGCGCCGTTGAGCAGAAAGTACATTCCAAAGCACAACCAACCTGAGAAGACACACACAGTGTTGCTCGGTCTTTTTCAGGGATCCACACGGTTTCAACTTCTTGGCCGCCTTCAAGTACTAGAGCGTACTTTATGGTACCGTCAGAAGCCACTTGCTTTACTGAAATTTCAGGCGCCTTAATCTCACACTCAGCTTGCAACCGCGCACGCAACTTTTTGTTCAAGTTGCTCATGTCATCAAAGTTGTCGATACCAAAATGATAAATCCATTTCATCACCTGATCCGCGCGAAACGGCTTTTCGCCATATGATGCAAACAACTCGCGCATCCCCTCGCGATTTAAATCAAGTAAGTTAATTTTTTTCTCAATAGTGGTCATGAACAACCTCGGTTAAAGACGGTAAGAACAGCTAAATTGCCAACAACGCATTGTACAAAAAAGCAGCAAACATCACAAATAATGTAACGTGTTTTGTGAAGTAGTGTGATTACTTTACAAAGCACGCTTATCCCTCAACTTAGCTACGGGACAAAAAAAGGGCTCGAAAGCCCTTCTTTGGCACCAAGTCTCGAATTAACGAGTACGTGGGCAGATTTCTTCTTCAGCGAAGAAGTAAGCGATTTCGCGAGCAGCAGACTCAGGCGCGTCAGAACCGTGTACTGCGTTCTCGTCGATGCTGTCTGCGTAGTCAGCACGTAGCGTACCAGCTAGCGCTTCAGCAGGGTTAGTAGCACCCATGATTTCGCGGTTTTTACGAACTGCGTCTTCACCTTCAAGCACCTGAACCATTACTGGACCAGAAGTCATGAAAGAAACTAGTGCACCAAAGAAAGGACGCTCTTTGTGCTCCGCGTAGAAACCTTCAGCTTTCTCTTGAGAAAGGTGAACCATTTTTGATGCAACGATTTTAAGACCAGCAGACTCAAAACGGTTGTAGATAGCACCGATGTGGTTTTTAGCTACAGCATCAGGCTTGATGATTGAAAAAGTGCGCTCTAAAGCCATCTTTTTTGCTCCAAAATATTATTGTGAATATTGACGGGCGCGAATTATACGTGTTTTGGTAGAAAAAACCTACTATCTCACGCCGCTTTCTTTGCGAAGAAACGAAAGTTTGGTGAATTATTTGTCGATTAAATACGCAGAATTGCCAGCAGAAGCCTTAACAGTAAGGTCACTTGCCCTTCCTTGCACAATGTCAAAAAACCTGATCTACATCAAAATTACTTACTTAGCTTTCTTCTATACTGCGCCGCTTTTTAGAATCAGCACGCGAAATCACTCAACAGCTGACCCGTAATTAGGGCCTGTTTATCTTTCAAGTTTGTTTTTGCAGCAGTTTGATTGGTATTTATACAAGGCAGAGCCTGCGTAGCATAGTTGTTCTATGTGAGTCAGGCGATAACACAGTAGAAATGCCAATCAAGCGCAGCCCTTTGGGTTCACCTGAGTGCGCTTTGTTCATTGTTTCTCAACTTTTGCCTAGATTACTAGGCGGCAAGTCGAGCGTCGCGACCAAAACACACTCAGGAGAACAAAAATAAAACAGCAAAGGTCAACAGGCCCTAGTTCAATGTATGAGGTAAACCATGTTTGTACCAGAACTTCTCTCTCCTGCCGGCAGTTTAAAGAATATGCGTTACGCTTTTGCGTACGGTGCCGACGCTGTTTACGCCGGACAACCAAGATACAGTCTACGCGTACGTAATAACGAATTTGACCTAAGCAACCTCGAAATCGGTATTAACGAAGCCCACCAGCAAAACAAAAAGCTCTATGTCGTATCAAATATTGCGCCGCACAACGGCAAAGTGAAAACTTACTTACGTGATATTGAGCCTGTTATCGCGATGAAGCCAGACGCACTTATCATGTCCGATCCCGGGCTAATTATGCTCGTGCGAGATAAATGGCCTGACATGCCAATTCATCTATCCGTACAAGCGAACGCTGTTAACTATGCAGCGGTGCAATTTTGGGCCAAACAAGGGGTTGAGCGCGTTATTCTTTCTCGCGAGTTGTCGCTACAAGAAATAGAGGAAATTCGTACATTGTGCCCAGACACTGAGCTTGAAGTGTTCGTTCACGGCGCCTTATGCATGGCTTATTCTGGTCGCTGTTTATTGTCGGGTTATATCAACAAACGCGATCCAAACCAAGGGACTTGTACCAATGCCTGCCGCTGGAGCTACGATGTGAAACCTGGTCAAGAAAACGAAACCGGCGATGTTGTCCATAAGGTCGATCCAAAAGCGATTATTCCAACCTTAGGGGAAGGTCAACCAAGCGACGAAGTGTTTATGCTCGAAGAGCAAGGCCGCCCAGGTGAATACATGCCAGCATTTGAAGATGAGCATGGTACTTACATCATGAATTCCAAAGACTTGCGCGCTGTCCAGTATGTTGATCAACTGACTCGCATGGGCGTGCACAGCCTTAAAATTGAAGGCCGCACCAAGTCATTCTATTATGTTGCTCGTACCGCTCAAGTCTATCGCAAAGCCATTGATGACGCCGTTGCGGGTAAACCATTTGACCCAAGTCTAATGAAAACCCTAGAAAACCTAGCGCACCGAGGATATACAGAAGGCTTTTTGAAACGTCATGTACATCAAGACTATCAAAACTACGACTACGGTCACTCGGTGTCTGACCAACAGCAGTTTGTAGGAGAAGTACTAGGTCGCACTAATAATGGCCTCGTTGAGATTGATGTTAAAAACAAGTTCTGTACGGGTCACAGCTTGGAATTGATGACGCCTAAGGGCAATATTCACTTTAATCTTGAACACATGGAAAATAAAAAAGGTGAGACGATAAATGACGCGAAAGGCTCTGGTCATATCGTCAAAATTCCATTGCCGGAAGATATAGATTTAAGTCATGCCATTTTAATGCGCAATTTAGGCCAAAGTGAGGACACCCGTAATCCTTTTAAAAAGGCATAACCATGGCGCTACTTATCAATGATAAATGTATCAACTGTGATATGTGCGACCCTGAGTGCCCTAATCAGGCCATTTACATGGGCGATAAAATTTATCAAATTGACCCTGATAAATGCACTGAATGCGTCGGCCATTACGACACACCAACCTGTGTGAGTGTTTGCCCGATTGATTGCATTAAGCCTGATCCTCACCACAATGAAAGCCTAGATCAGTTAGCCGAAAAGTACCTTCGACTAACTGAATAAAAAGGTGAAGCTGCGCGCTTCACCTTTTTAACCTATCAACAAACCTCTCCCCCTGCTTCGCAGTAAAGATTTCTTGCATCTCTTGTCGATATTTCAAATAGATATACTACAGTTAAAGCAGAGCATTAGGACTTTTAAAGCGTATTTTACTATCGCAGTTTGAGTGCATTTTTACCGCCTTAGCGGTGGATATCTTTATATGAACTGGCTTCACGTTGAGGTAAGGAAATAACATGGATTTGAACTCATTTGAGTCATTTTTTAATAGCGCGTATATGCCACACGGCCATTGCTATTTGTGGCAACCTCATCTGCTATGGACCAATGTTATCTCCGATATCTTGATAGCCACCGCCTACTTTTCTATTCCCTTGGCGATTATGATTTATGCAAGACAGCGCCCTGATGTTGGTAAAAATTGGGTCTTTGTGTTGTTTTGCAGCTTTATCACCTTATGCGGACTGACACATTTGATTGGCGTTTACACTGTTTGGCATGGCGCTTATGGTATCCACGGTATTTCAAAAGCAGTCACGGCGTTTATCTCAATGGTAACGGCGGTTTATCTCTTCAGACTGATCCCAAGTGCTGTCGCAATCCCTACTCCAAACCAATTCCACGGCGTAACAGCAAGACTAAAACGCGTTACGGATGAAAAAAAAGCGCTACATTCGCAGCTAGACCGGCACAGAGTCACCGAGTTTATGCTCGATGCCTTACCGACTAGCACCTTGTTACTCGACCAACTGCTAAGCATAAGTAAATGTAACCCCTATTTTTATCGCGAGCTGGGATACGACACACCAAATGAGTTAATAGGACTGAGATTACATGACATCGTCAGTCTAGACGACCCGTTCGACAGTTTAGAATCCATTAGCCAATCTCTGCTTGATCAAAACGATTTCAGTAAAGAAGCACTGTGCCATGTGAAAGACAAATTTGGCAATCAAATCCCGATGGAAATGCGCTTGGTACAAGAGCCTCATGACGGCGCCAATCTCATTTTAGCGGTGTTTAATAACCTATCGTCACTCAAACGCACAGAGCAAGCGCTTGTTGAGTCTACTGAACAAATGAAACGTGCAATCGGTGCAACCGAAGATGGTATTTGGGAGTGGAACGTTATCAACAACAGCGTAAGCTACTCACCCCGTTTAAAAACCATGATAGGTAAGCGCGACGATGAAAAAGTGACTTATGACGATTGGTTTGCACATATCCACCCTGACCATCAAGACAAAGTACAAGATGCTATCAACCATCACTTTGCTACCAAAGAACAATATTTTGTCGAGTATTTAGGACGCGACAACAAAGGAGAATACGCTTGGTTTTCCGCCGTAGGCAACAGCCAGTTTGACGACCACGGTAGAGCATTAGTGATGTCTGGGGCACTTAGAAATATCCATCAGAAAAAGTCTCTTGAGCTACAAATTGCGGAAAAAAACAAAATACTCAATGCCATATACGAAGGCGCAAGTCAGGCTATTTGGCTATTAAAAGTAGAAGAAAACCAAACTTTTCGGTTTATTGAATATAACAGGTTTGCCTGCCAGCGCACTGGCGTAAAGCTCGATCAAATACTGGGTAAAACGCTCTATGAGCTCAGAGGAACAGCGTTGGAGGCTGAGCTGGTAGACAGAATTGAAAAAAACTACCAGCTTTGCGTCGAAGTCGCGAAACCCGTAGATTATACCGAAATGGTACCTTTCAAGGGTGAAGAACATTGGTACCAGACGACTCTTTATCCACTTAAAGACAGTAAAAACCAAGTTGAGCGAATAGTCGGTATCGCTGTCGATATTACGGCGAGAAAGTTCGCAGAAAAAGAGCTTGAAGACAACCAACGCTTTTTGCAACGAATGATAGACTCAGCGGTGTGTGGCCTTTATCTCTACGACTTAAAACTCCATAAGAACACGCGTATAAACAAGCGTTATACCCAACTCCTTGGTTATACAATTCACGAGTTAGAAAGTACAAATTTAGAGCTGTGTTTTCATGAAAGTGAACGCGCACTCGTTTACGAGCATATTGATGAAGTGAGAGCCAGCCAAGACGGTGAACTTATCCCGATAAAATATCGTTTTAGACACAAAGAAGGGCATTGGGTTTGGTGTTACTCTGTCGATACCGTGATCACTCGAGATCACAATGGCAAGCCTGAATTGATGCTGGGTACTTTTGTCGATATGACCGAGCACACAGAATTACTATTACAGCTGCAAGAATCCAACGCCCACCTTGAGCACTTTGCCTATATTGCTTCTCATGATTTACAAGAGCCACTCAGAAAGATCACCGCTTTTTCAGACAGTTTGGCGCAAAGAATTACGCCAGATTTAAAAGACTACGACGATGCAAAGTTTGAAATAGAGCGCTTGGTAGATGCCAGTCAACGAATGCGGATCATGATCCAGGACCTACTCAAATTATCACGCCTGCATTCCCATGAGTTGAAGCTACAAACAACCAATCTAACTTTGTTATTAGAAGATATTTGTGAAGTGATGAGCTTTAGTATAGAAGAAAGCGGCACTGAAATTAAACTCGAGAATGGTGATTTGCCTATCGAGCTTGATCCCTCGCTTTTTCTTCAAGTGCTGCAAAACTTAATCAGTAACAGCATTAAGTTTAAGTCACCAGAGCTTGCGCCCGTGATCCAAATTTACGCCAGCCAAACCGGCCATGAAACGGTGATCCATTACAAAGACAATGGACTTGGGATCCCAAAATCTCGACGTCAGCAAATCTTTGAACCGTTCAGGCGTTTTGGCACCACACAAGAGTATGGCAGTGGTATTGGACTCGCGCTGTGCCGACAAATAGTAAAGCTGCATGGCGGTACAATAAAATGCCTGCAAAGTGATGATGGCGCTTTATTTGAAATCATACTGCCGAAAGAAGTTAAGGAGTAATAATGGAACTTTTATTAGTTGAAGATGATCCAGATGATGTCTACTTTTTTAAAAGAGCATACAGCAGTATTGCCAATGCACCGGAACTAAAAGTTTTTTCTGACGGTCATGAGCTGCTGCGTTACCTCAATTCTATCGCAACCTATAACCAAGTTATTTTACTGGATTTAAACATGCCAAAAATGAGTGGCTTTGAAGTCATGGAAGCTTTAAAAAATGATCAGGTTGCCGATAAATTAATAACGGTATGCTATACCACCTCCACTCACCACAGTGACATTCGTAAAGCATATCAACTGGGTGCTAAGTCATATATTACCAAGCCCGGACGCTTGAGTGATTTAGAGTCGTTGATCAAATTAATCAAGCAGTATTGGTTTGATAATAACTGTGTTGTGCAAGGGTAACTATGAATACATGGCTGATTTATCTTCTTGAAGACAACGATGAAGATGCTTACTTAGTGAAGCGCACACTTGCAAGTACTGATGGTAGGCAAAAGTTTAACGTTAAGCACTTCAAAAATTTAGAACAACTTGAAACAGCCTTAAACACAGTCAAGCCAGAAGCCATCCTTATCGATTTGAATATCGATGAGAGTCAAGGTCTTACCACGCTGATTAAAGTAAAACAGTTGCCCATCAGCGCCCCTATAATTGTGCTAACTGGGGTATCTGAAACGCTGTTTGGCGAAAAGGCAATTCAACTTGGTGCTCAAGATTATATCCCAAAACATGAAGTGAGCGGCCCACTACTGGCACGTACAATCACCTTTTCAAAAGAGCGCTACGAAATGCAGCGGAATCTAGAGAACTTGGTGGTTATGGATAGACTCACTATGCTACATAACCGCGGCGCATTTGATAGCGAACTAGAAAGAGCGATTAGTGAATCAGAGCGATATGGTCATGGCTTCGGTGTGTTGTTTATTGATCTCGACAACTTTAAACCAGTCAATGATCAGCTTGGTCATCAAGCGGGCGATCAATTATTAAAAATACTGTCGGCAAAACTTAAAATGTATAAACGTGCCTCGGACTTTGTCGCACGCTATGGTGGCGATGAATTCGTTGTTATAGCCCCTCACCTAACCGAAAAAAATCAGTTACGAAAACTTGCTCAGCATAAGTATGACTTGCTCAGTGATAATTACTGTCTCCAAGATGAAAGCGCAAATATCCGCGAAGTAAAGCTGGACTTAAGTATCGGCGCTGTTATTTATCCAACCGACGCTACATCAGCCGAAGAGTTGGTTGCTAAAGCAGATAAAGCCATGTATCACGCTAAGACGAATCAATTACCGTATGCGTTATACTCAGATGCGGGGCTCTCAACAAAACAGGAATAGAGGGTACTACTCAACTCTATTGTGCAAGTATTGCCTATCAGACTTTCGCCTAACATGTTTGCGCCTTTCAACGAAAGGCAAAACATTACTTCGTTGTATTCGACGCTCTCCACCTTGCCTTTCTTCAAGCAACTCTTCTAGTTGAGACAGAGTAATTTGCCTTTTCATAGCAACCTCCACATCACATTACTTTCTTTTCTATAGTCGCTTTTACACTAAACCCCAATTTATCGGAGCAAGAACATATGATCCACATCAATAAAAACCACATTTTAAACTTTTATTTTACAAAATAATCACATTTAGGTATAACTTAATTGAACAAAAAACAAACAGAAAGGATACAATATGAAACGCCACTATCTATCAGCGTGTTTAGTCGCGCTCCTCTCACATCAAGCAACAGCTGCCGGTCAGCATGATTCAGTAGCTATGCCTGAATTTACCGCTGAACACATCAGTGCCTTACCTATTTCTAGTGTAATGGCAGTAAACCCTGAACTATTTCTTTTCAGCAATGCTTTACAGCAAGTAGATTGGCAGCAAGTGCTTGACAGCACGGCACCGCATTTAAGCGATAAGCTCGAAGTGATCTTGCACTATGCTGGATATGCCAGTATTAACCCTAAGTTATTGCTGGCACTAATGGAACTTGAGTCTGGTGTGGTCAGCAACCCAGATAAACAATCTCTCTCAGCACCGTTTGGTAAACTCTCTCATGAACATGGATTTGATGCACAAGTAAAAGATGTAGCACTTAATCTGAGTGCGAGATACTACGCATTTCAAAAGCTTCGTGATGAAGACAAAGCTAAAAAGTTACCCGCGGTAAACGAAGCAACTGTCGCACTTGCAGATCTGACACACGCATCTGCAGATGCCCTATTCAGTACTTACCAAACATTATTTAACGGTGAGTCGTTGGCACTAAAAGCGGACAACAACATCGCTTTTAGTGAGCAGGCGTCAACACAAGCAGTGTCAGCTGCTAGCTTTAGCATGAGCTTTCCATGGCCGTCAGGTTACGCTTGGTATAGCGGTGGTGCACACTCAAATACGGGCTCTGGCTACCCTTATTCATCGCTTGACTTTAATAACGGCTCAGGTGGCTGGGGAAGCAATACGCCTTGGGTTCAAGCAGCGCATGGTGGCACAGTTACTCGCTACTCAGCCTGTAACATTCGAGTGACTCATTCAAGCGGCTATTCGACTCAGTATTATCATATGGAAAGTTTGCAATACAACACTGGCGATGTCATTTCTGCAGGTGCTTGGCTTGGTCGTTATGCGGATGATAAAGCAACAGCATTATGCCAAGGTGGTCAATCAAGTGGCCCTCACGTTCACTTCTCGCTGCTTTACAATGGTGGGCATATTTCGCTACATAACTGGTACATCAGTGGCTATCGTATCGATGTGGGTGACTACAATTATGACGATAACTGTAATCGCTTCTTCTTTGAGAAGAACGGCTATCGTACTTGTGCATGGCGTGCATTGTACAAGTAAACAACCTTAGCTTACACAAACATGGTATTAGGCTCAGCTTTTTAGTTTGAGCCTAATAAATAACTTAAATTTTTTGTAAAACAAATGTATATTAAATTTAATCTGGAATAAAAAAGGATTTAATACTTCTATGTTTGCAAAGGAATATTCCAACAACTCGCTAGCATGGCAAGATCGAGCATTTTTTATTCTGACTCATGCTCGAGCCAATACCAGCTCCACCAATTATACTGTGCTTATCAAAGTGCTAGAGACGCTAGGACATACAGTCAAAGTTGATACTCGACTACCAGAGCCTGCACTGCGTGAACAAATCGCGTTATTTTTGGTGGATACAGAACACCGAGATTGTAATGAACTTATCAGCGCTGAAGTCAAACTCTTGGCGGCTAAACACAAAGTACTGCTCTTTAATGCCAATGAAAACAGCGTGAATGAAAAAACGGCGCTACTTGGCAATGTGAAAGGCATACTCTATCACAATGCTCCGCCAGAGACGTTATTTCAAGGATTAAGCAGTGTGCTCAAAGGCGAGCTTTGGTTTTGTCGCAGCGCCATCTCAGAAGCATTTAGCGAACTGATTGCCGCCATGCCACAAGCACTGCCTAACAGCGACATTGTTTTGAGTAATGATGAGCTAAACGTACTAACTGGCAGAGAAAAATCGGTGATCAAGCTTATTGCTGCTGGTGCTAAAAACGAAGATATCGCTGATAGACTAAACATCAGTAGTCACACAGTTAAAACGCATATCTACAGCGCATTTAAAAAAACCAATTCACGCAACCGAGTTGAGCTTGCTAATTGGGCGCTACGCCATATACCAATAGTGAGTTTGAATTAAGAGCTGTGTAAAGACACACAATAAAACTGAGATAAAAGAGAAGTAAATAACCTGAGGTTTGGATAAGGAATGTTCCAACTCATTGTTGCTAAAGCACAACTTAGTTTTCTCCTTGTCTAGCCAGAGAGTTTTAGGGAAAACAAGGCGAATTTACGCACCAATAGCTGGCTATTGGAAGTGAATTCAACGCAGTTAGCGCTAAAACTGGCTGCTAGAAAGGCATTAATTATCCGCAGCTCAGGTTAAATAGATGGCTAGCATGGTACTAGCCATCTGCAGAAAATCGCAGGGCTTACGCTACACCGTAGCTATCACGGTATGCTTTAACTGCATCCAAATGCGCATCCATACCACCTTGTTGCTCAAGGTAAGTGATCAGATCAGCCAATTTCACGATAGACACCACTTGAGTATTAAAGTCGCGCTCAACTTCCTGAATAGCAGAAAGCTCAGCTTTACCTTTTTCTTGGCGATCCAATGCGATTAATACGCCGGCAAGATCGGCACCATTAGCAGCTATAATTTCCATCGACTCACGAATAGCAGTACCCGCTGTGATCACATCATCAACAAGCATAATACGACCTTCAAGCGCTGAACCTACTAAGTTACCGCCTTCGCCATGCTCTTTCTTTTCTTTACGATTAAAGCAGTAAGGCACATCTTTATTGTGATGATCGGCAAGTGCAACCGCAGTCGTTGTCGCAATAGGAATACCTTTGTAGGCAGGGCCAAACAACACATCAAACTCAATGCCAGCATCTTCCAATGCCGATGCATAGAAACGACCTAAACGCGCCAGATCACGACCGGTGTTAAACAGGCCAGCATTGAAAAAATAAGGGCTAGTACGACCAGACTTTAACGTAAACTCACCAAACTTAAGCACCTGCTTTTCTAAGGCAAATTCAATAAACTCTTTTTGATACGGTTTCATGTTTTTCCTACTGAGTGTTGATTACGCTAACGCTTGCTTTTGTAGATCAATGATTTCACGAATTGAATGTTTCGCAAGACCAAGTAACTCATCTAGCTCGTCGAACGAGAACGGTTCGCCTTCAGCTGTACCTTGTACTTCAATCAGTTTGCCAGTTTCAGTCATGATCACGTTCATGTCTGTCTCAGCTTCTGAATCCTCAAGATACTCAAGATCGGTAATTGGCTGACCTTTATAAACCCCAACCGAGATTGCCGCTATCATAAACTTTAACGGGTTTACATTGATCATGCCTTTGGCACGCATGTGGGTTAGTGCATCGACCAATGCTACACAAGCACCGCTAATTGACGCCGTACGTGTACCACCATCCGCTTGAATAACATCACAGTCGATAGTAATGGTGTTCTCACCTAACGCTTTTAAATCAACTGCGGCACGGAGTGCGCGCGCGATTAAGCGTTGAATTTCCATGGTACGGCCACCTTGTTTGCCACGCGCCGCTTCACGGTTGTTACGCGTATGTGTAGAGCGCGGAAGCATACCGTATTCTGCGGTGATCCAGCCCTTGCCTTGACCTTTCATAAAGCGTGGCACACCCGCTTCTACTGAAGCCGTACATAACACTTTTGTGTTACCAAACTCTACCATTACTGAGCCTTCAGCGTGCATTGTATAGTTACGAGTAAATGTAACCGGCCTGATCTGATTTGCAGTTCTTTCGCTTGGACGCATCCACGTTCCCCCATCATCAAAATTTGCCGTACATTATAAAGGGATCATAGAGACTATGCCACGCGATCCGACTAAAAATAAAATTCACTTTAGGGCTGTGCGGAAATTCGGCTATAATGCTCCGGTTAAACCAAGCTAATTTAGGGACTTTATATGATCCATAGTATGACCGCCTACGCCCGCAAAGAAGTGAAAGGTGACTGGGGCACTGGGGTTTGGGAAATTCGTTCAGTTAATCAACGCTACCTCGAAACCTTTATCCGCGCACCAGAACAATTTAGAGGCTTAGAGCCAGTAATACGTGAACGCCTGCGTAAACACCTACAACGCGGCAAAGTTGAAGTATTCCTAAAGTTCACCGCAAACCCTGCGCACGTTGGCCAACTAACCGTCAACGAATCGCTTGCAAAGCAACTTGTTGAAAGCGCAAAGTGGCTACAGTCACAAAGCGGCGGTGATATCAATCCAGTAGATATTCTACGCTGGCCAGGCGTAATGGAAGCCGAAGAAGTCGATTTAGACACCGTAAACAGCGAGCTGTTAGGCGGCTTTGATGAACTTGTAGAAGACTTTAAAGCTGCACGAGCAAGTGAAGGCGAAAACCTAGAAACCATGCTCACCACTCGTCTTGACGGTATTTTAGAACAAGTTGCCATCGTTGAAGGTTACATGCCTGAAGTCACTAAGTGGCAACGTGAAAAACTTTCACAAAAGTTAGAAGAACTAAAAACCGACATTGACGAAGGTCGCCTAGAGCAAGAACTGATTTACCTTGCGCAAAAGCAAGATGTTGCAGAAGAACTCGACCGCCTCAAGTCACACGTCAAAGAAACCCACAAAATCCTCAAAAAAGGAGGCGCTTGTGGCCGTCGTTTAGACTTTATGATGCAAGAATTCAACCGCGAATCTAACACCCTAGCCTCAAAGTCAATCAACAGCGACATCACCAACGCCGCCGTTGAACTTAAAGTGTTAATTGAGCAAATGCGCGAACAGATCCAAAATATTGAATAACACACCGATATTCTATCAGCTTTGAAAAACCGCCTCTCGGCGGTTTTTTATTGGGTTCATTTTATGAAGTATATTAACCTTCATAATTTCGCTAAACTTCAACTGTTATTAGAACAAAAAGGCAACCGTATGATTAACCTGTTCTGTACACAAAAACTCATTGCAAAGCTCCCTGTCAATGAAGGAGTTATACCCGCTTGTTCCGATGCAAAGCTGACTGATTTAAGCATGCTAGACACTCACCCTTTGTCAGATTGGCATGCTAATTTGCTCACAATACAACGCAGAAACTGTGTACTCCTGATGCATAATCAAACCCGCTTTCCAGTATTTATTATTGGTCTCACCAAACCAGATTTTGCAAAGTTAGATTATCTATTTGCTGATAGCTTTATGAATACCTTGCTAAAAGTGGGTGCAAGTAACCAGCAATTACAAAAAGCAGCCTCATTACTCGGCCCGCTAACAATCGCCAAAGCCAATAACCGTAGTGTGCAAGGGACGATGAATCAAATGAAAGGCGATATAGAACATCAACTTTGGTTCGACCAAATTAACATCATGGATTGTTCGCCTTATAGAACTGCAGCCTGGTTAGCTGAACGCCCTTGCATGGTTAAAGGACAAAAAGACTGTATTTGGCCCATTAAGGAAATGCTCGCTTTATTAAGCTAACGCTCCAATATCAACCTGCTAAGCCATTGCTAACTTAGCCGCTTGTTTCCACATAAACGTCGGCATGGTATTTCGCAACTGCCAAGTGATGTTCATGGGCTGCCTACCTGTGTGCGATACATAGTCAACTTCACCAAAATTAACAAATCCTATGGTTTTGCCAAATTCGTCTTTTGCTTGCTCTCTAACAAACAGAAAAAGTCGCTTACCCTTTGCTTTGTGAGTGACATAGTCTAGACCTCTACCATAATCGGGCCTTGCTGAGTTTTGGCTTTGCCAATGGAAAAGCTGTTCATTTATCGCGTAGTCGTGATACATAGTAGTGGGCAAAAACTGCTTTTCGTTTTTATTCAACGTAACGAATAGCAGCTCAATATTTTGCTCTCGAATGCTAAAAACACCTTCTCGAGAATTAGGCTGCTTTTCAAAAGTAGACACACCAAAGCCAACCAATATTTGCTCTCTGGCATAACGAGCATGAAGCTTTATCGGGTGATTGCCCATCATAGGCATGGTTTCTTGATTATGGTGTATACGGTCAATTAACAAAGAGGTTAGACTCGCTAATTCCGATTTTAACCACTGATGCTCAAGTCGGTTTAAACTGTCGTTTATATCTTGGAAGCCTAGCTTTTCTCCTGATTGTTGCCAGAAATCATAATGCAACATGAGTTGGTGTAAATCTGAAGTTATCGCTCCATTAGTAGCGAATTCTTTTAATTTGCTTAGATAGTCATGATCATCACACACTAGCAACCTTGTCTTTACCATTCGGGCAAAGTTACGAACAAGCTCAAGATCCACATCGTTTAACAAACCAGCTTCTAAACAAAGCTCAGTCCAGCATAGTCTTTTATACAAAGCTTCTACTTCAACTTGTGGGTATACCTTTATGAAATTTGCTAAGTTCATTTCTAAGGTTGAGTCTCGAGAAAACGAACCAGCTAAACCAATTAACCTCTGTCTAGTCAAGGTCGCCTGCTTAATGTTACGCAGCACCATGTCTTGCGTTTGTTTCGAGAGCTCGATTCGGCAACCTAAAGGCGCATGAGGAAATCCATTTTTAATTTCATCACTTATTGCCCCATCGGTTTTGCCAACCAAAGCTCTAAACTTATGAGCAAAGTCATATTCAGCATTGGCATTACCGACAAAGTCTAAAATCGTGCACACCTCTTTGCCGTCGGCTAAGCGCAAGCCTCGCCCCAATTGCTGCAAGAATATCGTTAAGCTTTCTGTAGGTCGTAAAAATAGTAAAGTGTCGACTTCAGGAATATCAACTCCTTCGTTAAAGATATCCACCACAAATAAAACGTTAATATTGCCTGAACGAAGCGCTTGTTGCTTTTGAGTTCTATCTTGGCTGTTATCACTGGTCAAATAATCGCAAGATATACCTTTAAGTAGGAACTGCTTACACATAAATTCTGCATGCTCCTTGCTGACACAGAATGCCAATGCCTTCATGCAAGACATAGACGTTATAAGCTCGTTTAATGTTTGATAAATCTTCTCAACTCGTTGCTGGTTATGCGTATACAAATTGGTTAATGCAGCTATGTCGTACCGCGCTCGACTCCAACTGACACTTCTGAGATCGGTATCATCATCAACGCCAAAATATTGGAACGGACATAAATGGCGACGGTTAATCGCCTCTGGTAAGCGGATTTCAGCTGCAATCACGCCACAAAAGTCATCAAGAATATTTGCACCGTCATGACGCTCCGGCGTTGCTGTTAATCCTAGCAAAATACTCGGCGTAAACTTATTTAAAATACTGCGATAAGAGCTAGCAGCAACGTGATGCACTTCATCAATGACAATATAATCAAAGTAGTCACTAGAAAGGGATAAGTTGTTAAGTTGGTTATTTAACATTTGCACCGATGCAAACAATTGTTCATAGCGCTCAGGAGTGTAGTTACTCACCCAAAGCTCGCCAAAGGTCGAGTTTTTTAAAACACCTCGATAAGCCTGACGCGCCTGTTTAAGAATTTCTTCTCGATGGGCAATAAATAAAAAATTAGCATCGGGTTTGTGTTTGAGAAACTTTGCAAAATCAAAGGCCGAAATTAACGTTTTACCAGTGCCTGTTGCCGCCACAACTAGATTTTTAAAGCGCTTGTGTAAAGCTCGCTCAACCTCTAATTGCTCTAAGATTTCTTGCTGATGTGTAAATGGCTTAATTTCAAAGTAATGGTTTGGCTCTTGAACGCCGCCCATTTTGGCATTTTTGAGCGCTATATTGAGCTTTTCTCGTGCCTTAACTTGACCATCAAACACTTCAAATTCCCTCGAATTCCAGTAGCTTTCAAATGTATTAATTGAACGCTCAATAATGTGCGGAATTTCTTGTGACGTGATCTTTAAATTCCACTCAAGGCCACTGGTTAAAGCGGAGTACGATAAATTAGACGAACCAATGTAGCCAGTATGAAAGCCTGTATCTCGAAGAAACAAATAGCTCTTTGCATGTAGTCGCTCACGCTGAGTATTGTAGCTGAGTTTAACCTCTGTATTGGGCAGTGAAGCCAAAAACTCAACCGCTTTGGCATCGGTTGCGCCCATGTAAGAAGTGGTGATAACTTTGAGCTGCTTACCGCTGCGGGTAAATTCCTCTAGCTCATTTTTGAAAATCCTGATCCCCGCCCATTTTATAAATGAGACCAGCCAATAAATTTTGTCTGACGATCTTATTTCGCGCTTCAACTCACTCTCGAGAGATAAACCTGCATTGCTGCCACAAAATAATTCGCTTTGTGTTAAGCCCGTTAGCGGAAATATATCTTCAACATACTTCTTTAAATCGGCGGCAACAGGATTTTCAATTTCGTATAAAGCCGTAAGTATTTTTCCTTGTCCTGCTAGTAAGTTTTCATCGAAGAATTCATCTTCTCGGACCCTATCTTTAAGCCATAATATCAATTGATTTGATAACTCAATTTGACGCTGTAATTGGTCGTCTCCGGCAGGCAAGCAATTAACCGCATACTCAATGATCCTGCTTAGAAACCGAGATAGCCATATTGCAGCTTCGGCTTGTTCAAGCACACGCTCCCCAATGTAAAACTGCTCTTTATTGAGGCGACCCGAGATCAAGTTAGTGATCATTTGCTCATAAATGCCAGTTTGATTCATAAGTACTGCTATTCCTTTAATTATGAAAGATAAATTTACACGCTCTCGCATTTAGTTAAAAGCGTGGTGTGGTTTTTTAAGTGCTTTTTAGCCATTAACACCTCTACCACCTGCAGGTTTAAAGCCAACCCAATTAAGCGCTCGTAGTCATGCATTAAGCTAAGAGCTAGCTCTCCAACTTGGCTCTTAATATTTATAAACAAGCTTAAAATTACTTCTAAGGGTGATAGCGTTACTACGGCTAAAATTACGACTACGCCGCACGCCAATCCGAATATATCGCGGAAATTTTCTACCGGTATCTCTGCCAGTAAGTAAAGAACATAAATGGACTGCGGCCAAAGCCAGTTTTGGCCTTTACCTCAGGCAAGTGCAAAATCCGCTGCTGACGCGCTGGATATACTGAGTTTGTGGGTGATTGTGTGGTTGAGTTCATCGTTTCTATTTTTTTTAAAATAAGCCTCACTGATCTGTTAAGTTCATTTATACCAATTGCACTAAGTCTCCAATCAATTTGAAGGGTGAAATACCATATTAGCGTCGTTAAAAATTTCTCATTTAGAACAACTAAATAGCAAAATTTTTGCCTAGCTACTAAAGCTATTTCTCCGCTTCAAATTGCTCATTTACCTAATACAATTGGTATTAGGGGTTTGCCCCACTAGTATTAAATAGTTAAACGGAGGCAGTAGGCAGATAAATGCCCAGATCGTGCAGCTTTCTGAGGGTACAGGTAGCTACTTGCCCCAGTTTGTAGATAGTGCCCCAAATAATAAATGCTCTGTGGGCAGGGTTAGAGTGTGGCTAAGTGACGTGAATTAAGACTTTGCCCATACTGCCCCCAAAGCCTAAGAGATAAGTGCCAACAACCTTATCAAAAAAGAGAAAGCCTTTCTCAACTAGAACGAACACCACCACACTTTTATGCGCGATAAAGTGTGCAATGCAAGTTGAGTACTCGTCTATGCGTTTTACCGACCGGGGAAATTCAGCAGTTAGAGGTCTACACAGTGACTTCATAGATAACAATTTGTAAACCTAAATGCGGCATTCAAGCTTTCAACCAATCAAAACTGAATGATATTTTTTACTCACGTCATTTGGCCGACCTATAGCCTCATCGTTTAAAGCGAATCACTCAAGCGATTTAACAATGCTTTACGGCTATTATTCGCCACAACAAAGCGCTTAAAGCGTTGTTCAAACGCCGCTTCACCCACTTTGAACTGATAGGCCTCAAACAGCTGATGCAGATAGCGTGATGCCGCATCGTAACCACTGGCGCAAGTTCGATCCGCTTGCTCTTGTGCTTGCTGCCAGTAGTGCTCACGCCGATTGTAAACATCCGTCAACGCTTTTTCTTTTTCTGCTTTTTCGATGGCTAATTTTTTTGCGAGAGCTGCGGCTTGCTCTTGCTGTAATTGACTTTGCGCTTGCTCAATGAAAGGGGAAATTACCTCGGTGGTTAACCAGTATTGATAGATCTCGTCTGTGTTGGCAGGTTCTTTTCGCGTCAGCGCTAAAGCTTGGTGACGGGTAAGCTGGCCCTGCTCAAACAACATGCGTAATAACGTGTCTTTCTCTGCTTCTGAGAGACTATGGAGCCATGTATCAAACTGAAACTGGGTTTGTTTGGCTTGGTGACTGGGTTGTGCGTTCAGCACCATGGCGAGTGCCTTAACCAATGCTAAAGGAATATCATACAGCGCTGCAAACGCCTGCTCCTCTTCACTGAGGTGCTCAAAATCGAATTGAACTAACGGCACTCGTTCAACGTCATCATTAAAATCAAACGCTTTGAGCCACATAAAGTACACAAGGCGCCAATCCCCTTGCATTAACCCGCTGCGTAAAGCGGCTAAATGCTGGAAAAGTCGTCAGCATGCTCATCGTCAAAATACTCGTCATACTCCTCAAGGGAAAAGATCAGCAACTGCCATTCATCGTTTTCGTGAACATGAAGCCCATCACTTGAAAAGCCAAGTAAAGCTTCAGGGAGCGTTCCTGCTGGTAGCTTGATGTAGGCATCGATTGAGCCCCAATCGGCATAGTAAAAACCGATATCAAAGTATTTTAACATCAGCTCAAAAGGCTCTGCCTTTAGATCACTGTAGGTGTAATACACCTGAAAGGACGTAGCGCTGATCTCGGCACGGCTTGAAATGGCTCTGAGTGCTTGACGTGCTTTAGCATCTAAATACCCATCCAGACGCTCAAATTTATAGTATTGATATTCGCTCACGATGACCTTGCTATGTATTTTTTGTGAATTGAAAAGTTTGTTTTACTGTCATTGAAAAAGCGCTGCATTTTCTTGTTTGCGCTGCTCCAGTGTTTTAGTAATCGCAGATGCTGTCGTTTTACTGATCCCTTGCTGCTGTGCAAGATAAGTAAATTGACTGATGGCTTCTGCAACTTCTTCAATGACTTGCCTTGCATCATGCCAACTCCCATAACCAGCACTGGTCGCTAGTTTTTGCATCACCTTAAGCGGTGGCGCTTTGCCATAACCTCCGAACGCAGTGGCATGCTCGTTAAATGGATGTGGGCTGTAGGTAACATCGTAAAAAGGTGCAGGATTCCATTGACCGTCATCCACTTGCAAAAACGCCCAGTTTTTACTGTGGTCGTCTTGATTAGACGACAGCAGGTTAAAAACGGCACGGCGAAATTGCAGTTGTCCAGCCGCTGGCGATTTACACAACTGACGGCTGGCTTTAATTAAATCAATGTAATCTAAACTTGGCGTTCTAAAGTCTGCATCCAGCAGCCCGCAAGCGCTGTGCATATGCAGGCGACCTGAACTGCGATTGCCGCTTAAATTGGTCTGCTCCGTGACATAATCAAAACGCTTAAGCGCCAACCAGGCAGACGCACCGCTTGTAGTTGGTGCTTCAATGAGTTGCCATTGCGGCGGTTGACACTTAGCAAGTTCTGCCATTTGTAAATAAACCGCCTCACACAAACCTTCTTCATGGCCGAGCGCGAGATTCTTCGAGGTAAATTTAATCAGCCAAGCCTCATCTCCAGGCTGAGCAAAGGTTCGACAATGCTGAGTTTCCCCAGCAGGCATATAAATCTGCGCTTTTGGCCTTGCCCCACCCGAACTACCACCCGCGACTAATGCAACCAGCACCTGCTGAGTATGTCCACCTAACTCATCGTGATTATCATCCATATAATCTGACATTGAAGAATCGAACAGCGT